>NZ_LT669941.1:2229440-2598174 GCF_900128505.1 Parabacteroides timonensis | reverse complement strand
ATGCTATGTCTTGGGGCCTCCTCTTATTTCTGCACGTGAAGGAAATGCTTCGACTTTTTTAAACAATATCAATTCAACGTTTGAATTGACCTATTGGAGTTGGGGGTTGAAAAAAGCAAACGATTGGAAAGAGCGGATGGGGCAGAAACGAAATCCGGATTGGGATCGAATGGCGGAAAAAATGGCTCCCTGGCCGATAGTGAATGGTGTATATGTTGAAGCAGAAGCTGTATTAGAGAAGGATGGAGGTCATCCAACTCAGTTGGCTGCATATGGCTTTTTGCCAGAATCGGAACCTTTGGATAAAGAAGTAATGCGTAAGACTTTGAAGCATGTGATGCAAAATTGGGAGTGGAGCAGTACATGGGGGTGGGATTATCCGTTAATCGCTATGACAGCAATACGATTAAATGAACCAGAATTGGCCTTACAGGCTTTATTAAAGGATGTTCAGAAGAATACATATTTGCCTAACGGACATAATTATCAGGATTCGGGATTGCCAATCTATTTGCCGGGTAATGGTGGGTTGTTGACTGTTGCAGCTATGATGTGTGCCGGATGGGAAGGTTGTAATATAACAAATCCCGGTTTCCCGAAAGATGGTAATTGGGATGTAAAATGGGAGGGGTTAAAACCTGCATTTTAATATCGCCCAGAAATACAAAGACCATATTTTGAGTCAGAGAGGTAACGAAAACAAAAGAAGCGGATAATTCTTTGGAATTACCCGCTTCTTTATATTTATAATGTTTGAAGAATCTACTTATAGTCGGTTGTTGTAACCACAATCTTCATAGCATCCTGGGTCTTAAGCAATTTTACTCCTGAAGGAAGCAAGTAGTTGTTTAAGGCGGCAGTATAATATGTTGTCTGACCATAGTAGTTTTGTGATTGACCTACTACACGATCTACGGGGACAAGAAGTAGAACCATATCCTTTTCCGGATTATTCTTTATATGTTCCTGCATCAGATTTGATATATTATCAAAATTATATGAGCGGTTACTGCTTGAATATTCTGCACGGAAAGCTGTTTTACTATCTTCGATTTTGTTATTGACAAAGAAAGTTGCCAAAGAATCTTTTGGTAGTAATAATAAATTGGCCGGAGCTGTTAAAGCCCATTGCCAGTTTTCCTGGGGTAACGCTTTTATTGTCAACGGTATATTGTTGATAATACGGTCGTCAATTCTTTCAGCAATATCTTTAGCCGGAATAGTCAACTGGGTATATACGCCTGCCGGAGTTTTCAGATAGGCGATTGAATCATCCGGTTGCAATAACGGGGTCAGATCGGTATTCTTAAATCGGTTCAACTGCAATACTTCCTTCGTTACATTGAATGTTTCACTTGCATACGCGGTTGAGTCCTGATTCTGACTTCCTTTCAGGTTGTATTTATAATAGATCGAAATGGAAGAATAGCTAATCTGCAAGATATTTCCGCTACCATACGTATTTGTTACATATAGACCAGGGAAGAACTTGTTAAAGTTCTCTTGGCTACTGAATGTGCCGGGATTATTGATTGTTTCATCGTAAAACTTCTGTCCGAATTCTCTCGGCATTCGAATTGTTACGGTAGGAACGTATGTCGGGCTACCGCTTGAGTCCACTGCGTTCCTAACACTATCAGGAATAGAGTTGTCATGTGCCGTATACGTCTGCATACCCAAAGAATTCTGCAAGTCACAATATTCTGCCGGATCGAAGTTTGTGTAGAAATCTCTTTCCAGTTGTTTGTCGACCTGATATATCTGGGCACGCATGGGAGTCAACGAGTCTCCAACCCATGATCCGCTATAATATATGATCTTAAAATCGACCGAATCGATTTGTCCGTTGATAGGTTCTTTTTGGAATTTGAAGTCTGACGGACAGTAGAACTGACAGATGTAATCAGATTTCACATTACCATACAACGGATCATAAAATTCGCCGAGTAGTCCACTAGTAGTTCTTGCATATACCGAATCCATCAACAAGGTTGTCGCCTGCATCTGAAAAGTATCTACATATACGGGCATTTTGTCTCCGCCGGGCTGAATAGTCGAGCCAACCAGATTCAAATCATCACTACACCCACTTAGGATTGTTATTCCTAAGCCCAGGCCAATTAATAAAGGCTTGATCTTCATCATTTTTCTCTCACTTATTTAGAATCTAATACGACATCGTAAAATTCGTTGAATGCATCCATATAAGTTTCCGGCGACTGATAAGGAAGGAACGGAGTATCCTTTTTGGTTGCAATATAGTCCAGAATATCCTGGTTGATCGTTTCACTACCTTGTATCACACCGTCGGCAAAATCAATAGCCAGCTTAGTCAGACCGGCAAAGCTGGTATCGGCTTTTATCCCTTTCAGGTCGCCCTCTTTCGCTCCGTCTGTTTTCAGCTTGTTGGCAAACTCTTTTCTAAACGGTGTTTTAAAGTCATCATTATAAATAGAATAGACTATTTTTGCATTTTTAAGACATGGATCGTCTGCATACATCCTTTTTATATATAATGCTGTTAATGCAGATATCCATCCGTGACAATGAATTACATCCGGTATCCACCGTAGTTTCTTTACGGTTTCCAATACGCCACGAACATAGAAGATAGAACGGTCATCGTTATCTTCGTATTCATTCCCGTTTTCATCGCAAACAGTGTGCTTACGCTGGAAGAAGTCTTCATTATCAATGAAGTAAACCTGCATGCGTGCGGCCTGAATGGATGCTACCTTTATGATCAGAGGGTGGTCTGTATCATCAATAATAAGATTCATACCTGACAGGCGGATCACCTCGTGCAACTGATTGCGTCGCTCGTTGATATTTCCGAATTTAGGCATGAAAGTTCTGATTTCGCGACCACGCTCCTGAATGCCTTGCGGCAAGTTTCTGCATATTGTTGCAATCTCAGATTCGGGAAGGTAGGGTGTTATTTCTTGAGCTATAAACAAGATTTTTTTTGCATCCATTCTGTAAACTAGTTTTATAAAGACGGCACAAAGATAATAAATTTCTTTCATTTACGGTAATTATTTATTTGCTTTGCACCGTCAATAAGCATCTAACTGATGAAAATAGTAAACAGCATTCAAGAATTGAAACGTTATCTTGCCGAAGAGAGGCAGCATAACAAGCAAATAGGCTTTGTTCCTACTATGGGAGCATTACACAACGGACATCTGAGCCTGGTGAAGCGTTGCGTGGAAGAAAACGATGTATGTGTAGTGAGCATCTTCGTGAATCCGACTCAGTTTAACGACAAAAATGACCTTGCCACCTATCCCCGGACATTGGATAAAGACAGCGCCTTGTTAGAACCTACCGGTTGCGATTATGTATTTGCGCCGACAGAAGTGGAGATGTATCCCGAGCCGGATACACGCACTTTCGACTTTGGCACGGTTTCGGCCGTGATGGAGGGGGCACGCCGTCCGGGACACTTCAATGGGGTTGCCCAGATCGTAAGTAAGTTGTTTTATGCCGTAGAACCCGATAATGCTTATTTCGGGGAGAAGGATTTCCAGCAGATCGCTGTGATCCGTGCGATGGTGAAACAGCTGAATATCCCTGTAAAAATTAATGCCTGCCCGATTTTGCGCGAAGAAGACGGGCTGGCCTTAAGTAGCCGTAATGTCCGTCTGACACACGAACAACGTCAAAAAGCACCGCTAATAGCACGTACGTTAAAAGAAAGTACTAACTTTGCAGCCGGAAAAAGTGTGCAGGAGGTGATTGATTATGTAGTGAATACGATTAATGCCGACCCTGTTATGCGTGTGGAATATTATGAAATCGTAGACGGAATCACGATGGAGTCGATCAAAGACTGGTCAGCTACTGATTATGCCGTAGGTTGCATTACCGTTTATTGTGGTGAAGTCCGGTTGATTGATAACATAAGATATAAATAGCTGGTAATCAAATTATACAATAACGATGTTTATAGAGGTAGTTAAATCAAAGATTCACCGGGTGACGGTAACGGAAGCCAATCTGAACTATATCGGTAGTATCACTATCGATGCGGATTTGCTGGATGCCGCCAACCTGATTCCTAATGAAAAGGTAGCTATTGTGAACAACAATAACGGTGAACGTTTTGAAACGTATATTATTAAAGGCGAACGCGGATCAGGCGTGATTTGTCTGAACGGGGCAGCTGCCCGAAAAGCGCAGCCCGGTGATATCATTATTATCATGTCGTATGCCATGATGGACTTTGAAGAAGCCAAAACATTTAAACCGGCTGTTGTATTTCCGGATACAGCAACAAATAAACTGATATAGAGCATCGGTAGCAGCATTTAGAATGTTTTTAAACAACAATAAAGAAGCTCACCGGTTTGCCGGTGGGCTTTTTTTGTGACTTTTTGTTTTCTTATGGAATTAACTTATAGAGTATGTATACAAATAAGCAAATCTGGAATGTAAGCTACCCTATCTTCTTAAGCTTATTGGCGCAGAATATTATCAATGTGACCGATACGGCTTTCCTTGGAAGGGTAGGAGAAGTTGAATTGGGGGCCTCGGCAATGGGAGGTCTCTATTATATCTGTGTGTTTACGATCGCTTTTGGTTTCAGTACCGGGTCGCAGATCGTGATGGCTCGCAGGAATGGTGAACGGAGGTACAGTGATGTAGGCCCGGTCATGATCCAGGGTGTGTTTTTCCTTTTGGCATTGGCGGCCGTGATGTTTACCCTGTCCCGTTTCTTTGCCAAAGATATCATGGGGGTAATGATCTCCTCCGATACGATCCTGCAGGCAACGGAAGAGTTTCTCGACTGGCGTGTGTTCGGGTTCTTTTTCTCTTTTGTCAATGTGATGTTCCGCGCTTTGTTTATCGGTATAACCCGGACGAAGGTGCTGACTTTGAATGCAATTGTGATGGCGTTGACCAATGTGTTGCTCGACTATCTGTTGATATTCGGAAAGGGAGGTTTTCCCGAAATGGGTATTAAAGGGGCGGCTATTGCCTCGGTGGCAGCAGAGGGAGTGTCGATCGTTTTCTTTTTGGTTTATACCCGTTTGACGGTAGATATAAAGAAGTATGCATTGAATCAATTCCGGTCGTTCGATGTTAAATTGTTGAGACGTGTGTTGGATATATCCATATTCACGATGTTACAGTATTTTATATCGTTAAGTACTTACTTTATGCTTTTCGTAGCCGTAGAACATCTGGGGCAACGGGAACTGGCAATCGCCAATATTGTCCGCAGTGTGTATATCGTCCTGCTGATACCTGTCAATTCTTTATCTACGGCAACCAACTCTTTTGTGAGTAATAGTATCGGTGCCGGGCATAAAGACCAGGTTATCCCGATCATTCGCAAGATTGCCGGTATATCATTAGGTATCGTAGCAGTTAGTGTTTTTATCGCCTGTCTTTTCCCATCGGCTATATTGTCGATTTATACGAATGATGCTTCTTTAGTACATGCGTCTATCCCTTCACTTTATGTCATTTCCGGTGCCTTGTTGATAGCAGCCGTTGCTAATATCGTATTTAATGGAGTGACAGGTACTGGGAATACCCGTTCTGCTTTTGCGATGGAGGTGGTGACACTTGTCTTTTATACGCTGTTTATCTATGTGGCAGGGATGCGTTTACATCTTCCGGTGGCGATTTGTTTCCTGACCGAGGTGATTTATTATAGCGGTTTGTTGTTGGCTAGTGTAATTTATTTGAAAAAAGCGGCGTGGCAGAATAAAAAGATTTAGAGGATTACATCCTTTTTCTTACCTTTGCACCCTATTACATTAGAAATTAGAAAGAAAATAAATATACATACGAATTATGTTTGAAAATTTAAGCGAAAGGTTAGACAGGTCGTTTAAACTGTTGAAAGGTGAAGGTAAGATCACCGAGATCAATGTGGCTGAAACACTGAAAGATGTGCGTAAGGCATTGCTTGATGCCGACGTTAACTATAAAGTAGCCAAATCGTTTACCGATACGGTAAAAGAAAAAGCACTGGGACAGAATGTGCTTACTTCCGTGAAACCCAGTCAGTTGATGGTGAAGATCGTACACGACGAGTTGGCCAGCCTGATGGGTGGTACAGCTATCGATATCGATCTGAAAGGTTCGCCTGCAGTGATCCTTATGTCAGGTCTGCAAGGATCGGGTAAAACTACTTTCTCCGGAAAATTGGCTAACCTGCTGAAGACGAAAAAGAATAAGAAGCCGTTATTGGCTGCTTGTGACGTTTATCGTCCGGCCGCTATCGAACAGTTGCGTGTTGTAGGTGAACAGGTAGGTGTACCTGTTTATATGGAACTGGAAAAT
The DNA here is from genome assembly GCF_900128505.1 of Parabacteroides timonensis. Classification (NCBI taxonomy): domain Bacteria; kingdom Pseudomonadati; phylum Bacteroidota; class Bacteroidia; order Bacteroidales; family Tannerellaceae; genus Parabacteroides; species Parabacteroides timonensis. The sequence goes on along the minus strand of NZ_LT669941.1, from coordinate 2,591,877 downwards.
AAGAATCCGGTAGAGATCGCAATGAACGCTATCCGCGAAGCTCGTGCCAAAGGTAACGACGTGGTAATTGTCGATACCGCCGGTCGTCTGGCTATCGACGAGCAGATGATGAATGAGATCGCTGCAATCAAGAGCGCTATCCAGCCTGACGAAATCTTGTTCGTTGTAGACTCCATGACCGGACAGGACGCCGTTAATACAGCTAAAGAATTTAACGAACGCCTGGACTTCGATGGTGTTGTCCTGACTAAGTTGGATGGTGATACCCGTGGTGGTGCCGCTCTTTCTATCCGTACAGTGGTAGACAAGCCGATCAAGTTTGTCGGAACCGGTGAAAAGATGGATGCCCTCGATATCTTCCACCCCGAACGTATGGCCGACCGTATCCTCGGTATGGGTGATATTGTTTCGTTGGTTGAACGTGCTCAGGAACAATATGATGAAGAAGAAGCTAAACGTCTGCAGAAGAAGATCGCCAAGAATCAGTTTGACTTCAACGACTTCATTGCCCAGATCCAACAGATCAAGAAGATGGGTAACCTGAAAGAGTTGGCATCTATGATTCCGGGTGTCGGTAAGGCGTTGAAGGATATCGATATCGATGATAATGCATTCAAGAGCATCGAAGCGATCATTTACTCGATGACTCCGGCCGAACGTACTAATCCGGCAATTCTGAACGGCACACGCCGTACGCGTATCGCGAAAGGTAGCGGTACGACTGTGCAGGAAGTGAATAAGCTGATCAAACAGTTTGACGAAACCCGTAAGATGATGCGTATGCTTACTGCTGCTAAACCGGGAAGTAAGAAATTTCCTTCGTTGAAAAGATAAACATTAAAGAAACATATTATGGAAGACAATCATTATCAATTACTGGACGGAAAAGCTGTTTCTGCTCAAATGAAGAAAGAGATGGCAGAAGAAGTCGCCCAGATCAAAGCGGCAGGCGGTAAGATCCCTCATCTGGCTGCCATTCTGGTGGGTCATGATGGAGGTAGTGAAACCTACGTGGCCAGTAAAGTAAAGACTTGTGAAGAGATCGGTTTCAAATCGACACTGATTCGTTACGAGGACGACGTGACCGAAGAAGAGTTGCTTCGTCGTGTTGACGAACTGAATAACGATCCGGATGTGGATGGCTTTATTGTACAGCTTCCTCTTCCGAAACATATCTCAGAGCAAAAGATTATTGAGGCGATCGATTACCGTAAAGATGTTGACGGTTTCCATCCGATCAATGTAGGACGTATGTCGATCGGTCTTCCTTGTTTTGTTTCTGCCACACCGGCAGGTATTCTGGAATTGCTGAAACGTTACGAAATAGAAACCAGCGGCAAACATTGCGTAGTGTTGGGACGTAGCAATATTGTCGGAAAGCCGATGGCTATGCTGATGATGCAGAAAAATTATCCGGGCAACTGTACGGTAACAGTTTGCCACAGCCGCTCGAACAACCTGAAAGAGATGTGTTTGAGTGCCGATATTATCATTGTCGCTTTGGGTGTTCCCGAATTCCTGAAAGCTGATATGGTGAAGGAAGGCGCTGTTATTGTCGATGTCGGCACTACCCGTATGCCGAGTAGCGTGACTAAAAGCGGTTACAAGCTGACAGGGGATGTGAAGTTTGATGAAGTGGCACCAAAATGCTCTTATATAACACCTGTACCGGGTGGCGTAGGACCTATGACAATCATTTCCTTAATGCGTAACACACTGTTAGCCGGGAAGAAAGCGATTTATAAGTAAAATATTTATATATTTTTTCTTGGAAACGCTTGCGGAATAAGAAAAAACATCTATCTTTGCACCGTCTTAAAGAGAAATACTCAACGAGACTAAATGGTGAGCGTAGCTCAGTTGGTTAGAGCATCGGATTGTGGTTCCGAGGGTCGTGGGTTCGAGTCCCATCGTTCACCCCAAGATAGAAACAAAAAGCCGTCCTGTTAAAGGGATGGCTTTTTGTTTTATAGGGGTTAAGGCAGTTGTTTTCGCATCGCAAAGTTGGTCATATCGACATGGCTGACCGTGACGGTTTGCTGTTTCTCCACGACAAACCCCTGTCTTTCGAAGAATGGCCGTGCCGTCAGGCTTACCTCTGCAAATAAAGACGGAGCCTGGTGATGACAGGCAAACATCTCTGCTGTTCGTAATAATAAAGTGGCTATCCCTTTTTTCTGGAATCGGGGATGAACAAACATGCTATGCAGATAGCCTTGTGTATCGACGGAGGTGAAACCTGCTGTCTGGAAGGTTTCGGTATCTTCGGCAAGGAAGAAATGCAGTTCGCTATGAAAGAGTTCTTGCCAACGGGCCGAGTCGGCACGGTTTATCCATGCATCGATCTGCTCCGGGGAATAATCCTTGCAGCAGGTGTTACGTACACTTTTTTCGAATACCTGGTGTAGTGTTGCCAGGTCTTCTGCATCAGCTTTTCTTATCCGGATCAGTTTCATTTGTAGATGAAGGATCGGATATGGTTTTCCCTGGCCGTCTGTGGCATCCCGTGAGACCACCTCGAAACCTCTGCTCAGGTAGAAATCTAATGCCTGCTCGTTTTGCTCGTTAACATCTACTTTCCGGATATTCTTTTCCCGGAGGGCATATTCTATAAACAACCTACCATAACCTTTGCCCTGTTGTGAAGGATGAACGAAAAGCATTTCGATCAACTCGTCGCTCAGTCCCATGAACGCTGCAATATGTCCGTTTTGTTCATCTCTTATCAGGTAAAGTTCGACAGCCCGGAAATACTCGTTCCGTATCAGGGGCTTATAATATTGTATATCCTTTTCGGTCAGGAAATGATGAGAGCTACGAACGGAGGCTTCCCAAACCTGCAGCAGTTCATCGTAATCCGCTTCGGTAGCCAATTCGTATTTTGTTTGTTTTTTTACCATACTTCAGTCTGTTTGATATACATAGAGTTTTATTGTTCACTAAAAATCAGCCTTTTTTTCCACGCAAACTACTTCTCCTGTAATAGGATGCCTGAATTCCAGGTATTCGGCATGCAAATACAGCCGATCGTCCTTTTTTCCATATAATTCATCACCGATAATGGGAGCGTTCAAACCTTTTGGATGAGCGGCGTGTACACGTAGTTGGTGTGTCCGGCCGGTGAGGGGATAGAAAGCGATACGTGTATAATGGAGGTTACGTTCCAGAACCTGGTAGTTTGTTATAGCAGGCTTTCCGTATTCTTCGTTTACAATCTGACGGGGACGATCCTCCGGATCCAGGCATAACGGAAGGTCGATGGTTCCCTGGTCGGACGCGACCGGTCCGTCCAGTAAGGCGATATACCGTTTCTTTACCGTGCGGTTTTTGAATTGTGCCTGTAAATTCTGGTGGATAGCTTTTGTTTTTGCTATAAGAAGCAGGCCGGAAGTCGCCATATCCAACCGGTGCACGATCATCGGGCCTGTTGCATCCGGATAACGGATGGTTAGCCACTGATAAACAGATTCTGTATCCATTTTTCCGGGGACAGATAACATCCCGGTCGGTTTATTGATTACCAATAGCCATTCGTCTTCCAGTAAGATTTCCGGTTCAGCCTCTTTGTGCTTGTTTACAGAGAGCGGGTTTGCTTCTACATTCAATCCCTGCAACATGTGTTTTAATATTGGCTCGCATTTTCCTTTACACGCCGGATAATAATAACCGTGACGGCGGATTTCCATCTTCGGGGAATCACCCCACCAGAATTCGGCCATAGCAAGTGGCTTCAACTGGTGCAGGTAAGCGTATTGCAGGAGTTTGGGAGCAGCGCATTCTCCTGCTCCGGCAGGAGGTGTTTTTTGTTCCGTTTCATTGAATAGTTCACATAGATCTTTTACATCTCCTTTAGCATTCAGTATCCGGAACTGTTCGAACAGCTGTTGTTGTAAGGCGGCCGAGCGCGTCTTGCGTTCAGCTTTCAGTTGCTCGATCGTTGCTTCGAATGTTTTTACTTCGGATTGTAAAGTCTCAATTCGTTCGTTCCATTGCTGCTTTAACCGCTTTAGTTCCGCTTTCTGAAACTGGCTTTCGCGAACCATGGCAGCCAGTTCTGCCGCATCCGGATTAGCCTGCCGTTTGATTTCGCGATTTTTTTGAGCGACTTTCAGTTGCTCTTTTGCTTCGCTGAGGCTTTGTTCGGCCTGACGGCTTGTTTCCGCCAGTTGCTCCTTGCAGGCGGTATATTCCTTATCTGTCTGAAGCAGCCTGATCCGGGCGTTGATTGCGGAGATCTGGTCTTCTTCGATCCGGAAGAAACCTTGTGGTTGTTGCAGGTCGTAGATCGGAGGAACGAAATAGCTGTGCAGGTTTTTGCCTGCCAGTATACCGGAGAATGCGGCCAGGAAACCCAGTTCTCCTGTCGCAGTCTGTACGATCAGTACACCGAACATTTTCCCTTGTTGCAAGTCGCTCTCCCAGTCTTTTCTTGACAAAAGATAAGCCTGCACCTCTTCTGCTGCCACTACCGACAAGGGATGAGGGGTATAATGAAACGGAAATGTAAATTGTTCCGGTAGTGGTATGTGGGATATTGGATGACTGAAAAAATGAAACTTATCCATTTTTATCTCCGTGATCCAGAAAACATTTTGCGTACTTTATCCTGGCTTGACAGGAAGCTTAGTGAACGTACAATATCCTCATAGTTTTCCGGATCGGCTATCCGGGGAGCTACGATATCCAATACATTCAGTTTGTCATCGTCGAATGTATAGATAGACATCAACCTTATGCATTGCTGACAGGAGAAATACCGGTCGGCAACCCCTATGGATAGCAATTCCAGCTGATCGTCTTTAAACGGTTTCGATTTGACTGTATTGTATAGTTGCTGAAAGTCTCTGTCGTTTATTATCCTGCCGGGCCGTACATGATTGTTGTAAGGAGGGCGGGGCCTGTCGTATTCAATATCATTCGGTGGATAGACAGTAACGGGAGGAACCGGAGTCTGGTCTGCGTCTCCGCTGAATGAATCCATGTTTGTCACCCTGTCGTTCTGGAAATCAACTAAAATAATGGTGGTTCCAAGTATGTCTGTCTTTCTGAATTCCCATTGTTCATATTCATGGTCGAAACGGCGGTAGTCCGGGTTACCGAGCAGGTTGGTTATTTCCCTTTTGCTCATCCCTTTTTCTATTCTCTGGATGGCATTTTTGTTGCTCTGGTAGCTTCCGCAACTGCTGAAGAAGAGTGAACCGCCGATCAGTAGGAATGCTATTAGTGTTTTAATTTTCATATTCTTTTTCTTTTAGTTTATGATAGGTCTCTTTTATTTGGGTATAAAGATAATCAATTCAATATATTCTTTTCGATAGACCTCCGCCAATTGTTATGTTTTCTCCATTAATCGATTCATTTTGTTCCTGACAGAGGAACAGACACATACGGGCTACATCTTCTGCAAATTCCGGTATCCCGGCAGCAGTAACGGAATTGACTGTTATATGCCATTCCGCGAGTGAAGCGGCCAGGGTGGATGTTAATGAAAGGATGCCTCCGGTTGTGACATTGGTTTCCGACAGATTTATAATTCTTCCGTACGGATTCGCTTCGCTTTGCGAGCGGCGATGTAAGGCCAGGCGGCGTGACGTGACGAAGGCTGATAATAGATTGGCGGAAAGAAGTTGTTCGAAATCTTCCATGCTGGTTTCCGTGATCGGATTTGTTTGACAGGCGCCAGTATTGATTAGTATATCCAGGTCACCCCAATCCTCCAGGATATGTCGCAGGCAGTTATCCAGGGAGATCTTGTCGTTGATATTTGCATGATGGAAAGTTGTGCCGGTCTTTTCAGCCATTAATTGGCCGGCTTCTTCATCCGTGCTGCAAAAAGCGACCCGGTTACCTGCCATGCGGAATGATTTTACTATCACTTTGCCGAGCTCTCCGGTTCCATCCGTTACAAAAACTCTTCTGGTTTTGTGGAGCGTATTTTTCTTTTTTATACCGTAGCCGGTTTTTATTCCGGCTTTTTTTCTGGATTGGTATTCTTCGTATTTCTTTTCCAGATAGTTATCTGCCATGATTGTTATTTATTATAATCTGTTTTTACTGTGTTTATATATTTTTTTCTATATCTTCATAAATCATTATTTGGAGATATAGATTTGTTGTTTAGCTTGTTATACTGAAGTTCCCCGTTCGGTATGCCGGCTTACCCGGAAATATCCAGGTACAGGATAGTAAAAGGGAGCTTTGCTGTATCCCGGATGTGTGAGGCGTCCTTCTTTTACACGTGTTTGTAGTCTGCGCAGGGCTGTCGATTTCCGTAGTCCGCATAGAACACACATGTCTATCGTCGTGATGTAAGCATGATCCTGAAAATAATCGGCCAGCTTACCGTCGATCTCGATCTCGCTGATTGTCTTAGAGCGATGGGTATGTGCTACCCTTTGAAAAGGCATTCCTTTGAGTGAATCTTCCAACGCTTTGTCCGGAGTAAAAACGATTCCTCCGAAGTGGATATTTTCGGCTCGTATTTCTTTGGGCGAACGTACGGCCGGCGATTTGGCGCTGCCGCGGAATGTGCCTACCCCTTTTAGTTGTACGCTGTTCCCTTTGCGTATTTCACGTTCCAGTGTATGTGCAAATTCAACAAAAGCAGCTGCCAGGTCACCGGTCGACAGGCTACACCGATCGGCTATCTGTTCGATCATCATCTCGGTGGTTATCCGTGATTTTATAATAAGTCGTGCATGATATCTCGTTTTGTTGGAACCTTTAGGCTGGGGAGTAGGGAAGAAGTCATAAAGTGCACTCATGGGATCTGTTGGTTAGGTGGAAACAAACTAATGTTTTCCTGCTTTATTACTAATACTTAACTGGTGAGTTGTTTTTTGAATCATATACTATGACGAACTTTTGTCACATGTTGTGAAGTAGCTTCATCACATAATGTGACGTAGCTATTGCTCATATTGTGATTCAAGAAAGAACTCCTTACAAAAATACTAGTAATATAGCAGTAAAACAATACTTTCTGCTATCTTTTTTATTAGATCATATTGTTGAAAAACAAGCGATTCTATATTTGTAAAACGGGTGTCTATACGTATATATTTGTACATCCTTCTTATTAACATCTAAAATTTACTGATATGATTTACAAGTTGATTAACCGGATGAAGCAGGCTGTTCGACGTTTCCTGTCTGTTTCCCATGCGGATTCACGTTCACCCAAGTCTCGCTGGATTGTGGGAATGACGAAGGATCTGCGTAGTTTTCTGAACGAACGTTTTGACTTTCGTTACAACCTGTTGGACGGTACGACCGAATATCGGAGAAAAGGTGCTGTCGGTCAACCTTTCCTTCCTGTGGACGAACGGGCGATTAATGGGATGATTGTGGATGCTCGCCTAAAAGGCATCTCTTTTTTTCGGGGCGATGTACAGATGATGATTCTTTCCGATAAAGTGCAGTCGTATAATCCGTTTCACCTGTATATGGATGAATTGCCGGGATGGGATGGAGTGGATCGGGTAACGCCTTTGCTACTTCGTATCTCTGCAGAAGAGATGTGGTTGAAAGGGGGGCGTTGTTGGCTCAGGGCAATGGTTTCGCAGTGGATGGGATGCGAGCGGTCGCATGCCAATGTATTGACACCTGTTCTGATCAGTGCGGTACAGGGCTATGGGAAAAGTACTTTTTGCCGGCAGTTGCTTCCTGATACATTGAAGAATTACTACCTGGATAACCTGCCATTGACGTCTGGTGCTAATCCGGAACGTAAACTGGTAAAAGCGGGACTCATTAATCTGGACGAGTTCGACCGTATTGGAGAGAAGCAACAAGCAAGTTTGAAAAATCTGTTGCAGATGCTCTCTGTTCCTATCTACCGGGGAAAACGATTGGGGTGGGTGAACGAAGCGCGTTTGGCCTCCTTTATCGGTACAACTAATTCCCGCCAGTTCCTGACCGATGCAACAGGAAGCCGTCGTTTCCTTTGTGTAGAGGTAGATTCTCCTATTTCCACTGAACCGATAGAGTATGAACAGTTATATGCGCAACTCAAATCGGAGCATCTGGCAGGTGAACCTGATTTTTTGACATCGGAGGAAGAGGCTGTTTTGCAGCGTCGTAATAAACGGTATTATTGTCAGTCGCCTTTGGAAGATGTATTCCGTGCTTGTTTTCATCAGCCTTCGCCAGGCGAGAAAGGCCATTGGATGACAGCTTCGGAGATATTTGCTTTTATGCACCGTTTCAATCCGTCCGCTTTGCGGGGAATAACGGCAAAGCAACTGAGCTTCAAACTTTCAGGGATGGGATTTGTACCCAAGCATCGGGCGTATGGAAATTGTTATTTTGTGGTGCCGGTACAGGTTTGATGAAGAGACGAGCAGGCTGAAGTTCCCGGATGATGGGAAGGTGGGAAACTTCAGTGTATGTGGTTGGCTGGTAATTGTTTATTAGTCAAAGGTGATTTGAAGAAAAAAAAGCTCTATTGATTATAAAGACTTCCCTTGCTTTGTTGAGGATATAATTTTTATATTTGTATTGTAATGTCGTATGCCTATGTACTTTTTCATCATCATTATTTTTTTTAGCCTTTTGTTGCTATGTGCCTTGATCGGCTTATATTGGGGAGGATGTCTGGGGGAAGGTAAAAAGAAAGTAGCTGTAGTTTCTAAGCAGTCGGTTTCTAGTAATCTGCTTGTGGATGATGTCGATGTTAAGGACTTGTTGCATCGAAGGGAAACAGCGAAGGTCTTGGCTGATTATCTTCTGGATAATCCGAATTTAAAGCATGCAGTAGGAGTGGCTGTCACGGGTACATGGGGGACTGGGAAAAGTACGTTTTTGCACTTTTTATCGTTGGCCCTTCAGGAAAGGAATTGTATGCCGATAATCTTCGATCCGTGGACAGAGCAAAGTACAGATATCAGAAAGGATTTGTTTCGAAAGATCGGAGAGCTATTCGGGATGAATGATCAGTTGTCTGTACTGTGGCATAATTATACTGACTATATAAAAGTCACTAATGTAACGGGGTGGTTCTCTTTGTGTCTTCTTGCCATTCAACGTTTTTTTATACAGGAAGAATTGTCTTTGAGTTCTTTAAAGAATAAATTACGTGAAGAACTTTGTCGTTTAGAAAGTCCCGTAGTTATATTTATCGATGACTCGGATCGGTTGGAAGCGAATGGTTTTAGAGAGGTATTGTCATTAATACGCTGTTCGATAGATTTACCTCGAATAATTTTTGTTGTTGCTTATGATCCGGAGCGGGCTAAAGAAATGCTGAAAGAAGTGGGAGGGGAACATTTTATGCGTAAGATGTTTAATGTGTCACAACCTCTTCTGTCTTTAGGGAATAGTGATCTCTATAAGTTTTTGGGTGATAGTGCTAAGGCTATGAAATTACCTTTCGAATGCGGAGATAATTCTTTTAGTAAACTTTCGATAAAGGACTATCTACCAACATTTCGTGATGCGAAAAGTTATCTGAATCTGATATACAAAGATTATCAGGAGTATAAAAACTTTGCCAACAACGAGAATCTGTGTTGGGAGAAATGGGGTGTGTTGGAACTGCTTAAGTATACAGATCTGTATACGTATTCGCTTTTGAAAAATAATCCGCTAGCGTTGCTTGAAGAAAAGAAAAAATATGTGCTGAATGACAATCAGTATGTTTTGAAAAAGGGAACAGAGAATCTTGAAAATAAAACTTTTAATTTGTTGCATTATCTTTTCTCTACAAACAATGATGATGAGCCATTCGATATTACGTCTGTTGTTTATTATGTATGCTATTTTGATCCGGTATTTCCTGACAGTTTTATAACAGAGGAAGAGTATTTAGATATAAAAACGGACTCCTACAAAGAAGCCTTTTCGGACTATTTAAGTTCAGGCAAAACTAATTTGCTCATGCTGATTACGAAAGCGCTCCATTATTTGGGAGTAAGTAAATGTTTGCTGGCACTGGAAGCTCTAGTTATGGCTTATGATGAACAGAAGAAAATAAAATCTCTTGACGAGATATATTTTCCCGATAATTATAGGAGATTGGCCAAAATTGTAGATGATCATCCTTGTTTAGGTGTACTTACCTGGCAGGTTTTAGCTAATTTTGTTGAAGATAATTCAGATTCTGAATGGATGGAAGAATATTGCCAATCGACACTCTATCCAGGTGCAATGGTTGCATTAATGAATTCTGTGATAATGAATAGTGATCCAGATCAATACATGGATGCTGACTACTATTGCTATAAGATACTTAAACGGATGGTTACAGATGGACAAACTGCTTATGCGGATATAATATGGATGGTAGGTGATTGTAATGCACCGAATCTCCCGTCTAAATTTTTAACTGATTTCCTGAATGAACATTTCCTTGACTGTATTGCTTATACACTGACATTTATTGTGAACAAAAATGTGAATTATGTGGTCGCAAAGAGTAGCGCAATGATTGCTTTGTTTGGCACTTACAGTAATTTTGTAGAGACTATAAATCGTTGGAGGAATGGAAATCAATATGATAGTGAAATGTTGCATCAATATGAACAAATAGTGACTTTTACGCAACTACTAACTTCGCATAACTCCCTGCATTACCAGCTTTCTGCTTACCCTGCCATTGAACCATATAAGCCAAAGGGGTGTATATGTACAACCCCTATTCAGGAAATGTATATAGAAAAAGAGTTTTGGGAGAATAAACCAAGATATAAGATTCCATCTGATTACTATTTTGCAATGAATGCGAATGTATAAAGCATGTTCTTTACTGAACCGATGAAATCGCTATCATTCTCACTCCCTGATAACAAGTTATTCTCACAACGGTGATCTTACATTTCTTCATGGCTATAATATTCGATATTGTCAATCTCCTGAGGTGATAACCTGTCGACATTCAATATTGCTTCTTTAAATATTTTTATCTTATATATTTTATCTCTAGCTCCAGCTTTTTAATTCTGGATCGTATAGCTCCCGGTTTTCTTTGAAATATATCTGATAGTTCTTTTGTTGTTTTTCCTTCACACCAAAGTGCTTCCAGTTTATCATCATCATCTGGTGTCCAAGGCTTGTAAGCGTTTGGGTGTTCAACTCTACATGCTTCAATGGTATAAGTGAGTTTGTTGGACTTTTGGGATAAGGAATAATTGTTCAATATTTGTTTTAAGATATATTCTGCCTCTTTGATGGCTCTGCAGAAATCGGAATAAGTTAGGATCTTTTGAGGAATAGGGAATCCCATACTGATGAGCTGTCCGTTTGTATCTATGATCTGATAGGTGTTTGTTTTTAATGTGCTATCGGTACATGGGTAAAGCAGGACTCCTAATTTGGAATTCCATCGATACATATAGGTGATTGTTTTATAATAAATATTTAATGCTTTTTCTTCATAGTCAGCATATTTATTTCCTTTGTCTAAAGGAATATATTTTGTATCGATGATTATAAAAGGTTTGCTCTTGCTGATAAAATCAGGTATAACTTTTTGTATAAGAGTATTGGTTTTAATTTCTTTTAAAAGATTAAATATCTTGCCTTTATGGCAGCTGTAATGATTAAAATTATCTTTTAGAATCACATTCATGTATTCTTCCCAAAGCCATGCTCCGTTAAACAGTAAACCATAAATTAGATCGTTGTTGTCTCCGTATTTTAATCCTTCATACCGGAGAATTTGCAGACATAAGCTCTGTAGTTCTTTATATTTTGAAAAGTAAGGATGACTTAGCGGACGCATATTTTGAGAGATAACAATTACTCTTTCATTTCTGTTATATGTTGGTGTTACTGAGATTATTTGTAATACTATATTTTGTATTTCTGTATTGTCTTTTAAAATGAATTTACCTAACGGGTGAAGCTTAATAAACTCAATTGTATGTCTGATTAATTGTGTTATGTGATTGTTATAACTATATTCCCTTGTTTTATATACAATATTTCCATTGAAAGGAATATTATATCTGATATGCTTATTTATATTTATATATCCTCGTATATTGGCGTTATTATATTCTTTTTTCTCATATTCCTTGAATATACCTTGGCTGTATGCAGCTTTTAGGTAGTAGGGAAATAAATATAGTAAGAAATCAAATACTTTATCTGTATTAGATGAATGTTTGAGTTCAAACAAGTTGATAGAGAATACTTTTTGTAACATATAATGTAAAAAAAAATCCTCCTCATCTTCTTCTGAGAAACGGGATCTGATGGTTAATTGAGTTTCATTAATACCTATAAATCCCATTATATTCCCCGTTTTAAGCCTATTATTACTATCAAGCGTGAATATTTTTTCTTTATGGATGTTATCTCCATACAGATTGAAATTCTGTGGAAAAATTAGAAGATTAGGGAATTTGTCTGACTGAAGGTCGGCAATTTTTATATTACCGATCTTTTGTAAATCGGATAAATCTTTATCATCGACGGTACAGTTCCCGCAATTATTATCTGTCGTTTTCATTCGTCATCATTAATGAAGTTGTACGCATTTTCCAATAGATTCATTTTCTGAATGGCATCAGGCATTCCTCGTAGATATTCATATAGAATGCCTCTCAGGTGATTCTCCCAAAGTTTATGAAAGTCATAATTGCATTTTGTTAGCTTCAAAAAATAAGACGCACCTATATGATAAGATGGGCTTAAACCTTCTATTCCTTCATTTGTTTCTTCATTCCAAATAGTATTGTTGATTGCGGTTAACCTATCTTTGGCCTCATCTTCAAATTCTCCGAGGACCGACAACATAGACATACTATCTTTGGCGCTGATCTCTTTCCAGGCAAAACGACGGCGCATTGCAAAGTCGATACATTCAACGCTACGGTCTATATCGTTCATTGTACCTATAATATAGACATTTTCCGGGACGTAAAAACCTTCTTTAAAGAAATCATTCTCTTTTATTATGTTAGCGTATTGTGTTTGTACTCGTCCTTTCTTTCCTCGGTATTCCGGATCTATAGAGAAGAATAATTCTCCGAATATTTTAGATATTTCTCCGCGATTAATTTCGTCGATAATGAAGATGAAAGGGTATTTATCTATCTTATACTTATCGAAAAGTTCATAAGCATTTTTGAGTGAATCTTTAATTTCTTCGCATGTGGGAGTTTTATGTATATATATTTTGGTATCTTCGACAGGCAGATCTTCTTTTAGTTGGATATTTATTTTATTGGGATCGTTATTACTCGCTTTGATAGAGAAAGTAGTATTCTCTATTGTTAGTTGTTTTTCTCCTTCCTCCTTCAATTCTGTGTAAATACTGTCAAAACAGGTATTGAGCTTTTTTTGAGCTTTTTCACAGAATACTTTAAAGATTCCATCTTTTCTTTCGAAACTGATAGTATTACAATTCTCGTTTTGTATGGGGCGTAGTCCTTCCACGAAGTCGGTATAATCGTATGATGGATGAAATTGAGTAATGCACAGTTGCTCATGCAATATCTTTTTTTCAGTATTGGTTAATGCATCTTCTGACTCTTTGTTAAATAACATCATTAAAGCAATTTGTTTCGCCATATATGTTTTTCCTGTTCCCGGAGCGCCAGTCAAAATTAGATTTTTATTAGATCGTAAAAGTTGTATCATTTGTTTTTATGATAAAAAGATTATTACTAGTGTGTTGTGAGTTATTTACTTACCGATGCAACATATATACTTGACTGATAATGAGGACTGATGTCTTAAAACGGTAGAATATCGGTAGAAATTGTTTTATCCTTGTAAAATCGCCTGTTTTCCGTCCGTTTTTGCCTCCTGTCTCCAGAACCGGCAAAGCCTGTATTTTGCCATGAAGTTCACCAAAATATTTCTGTTTGCAAAGGTACGGAATTTACGCGGAAATCTCGCCTGTTATGTCAACTAAATGCTGTAGACTTTCACGTATTTGATTTTGCATCCAAAAAAGAAAACTAATTTCTTTCCTTTCCCTCTGTTTGAGTTAAGTATATTATTCATATGTATATATATGGGAATATACTTAACTTGATTTTTTCTTTTGGCTGCAAATCACTATTGCATAGTCAAAGTGAAAGAGCTAAAAGTGGTCAATAGATTGCATAACCTATCATATAATAAATAAAAACCGCCACTTTTGTATATTATATGATGTGTTGAGTGTATGACAATTCTGAGAATAAAAATTGTACAATACAGCTTGCTGTTCTATTGGCACACTTCCACCTAACTTTTAGTTGGTGGGGTATTAGGCTACTCCTAATGCATTGTATTGGACATCGGGCAAGCCCGAGATTAGAATGCTATGACTGCGAGTGTACAATACATTAATTTTTCTTTTCGCTGCAAATGCAAAGTTGATTTTACGGAAAAGTGTAGTTTTCAAACCCCAATTTTGATGGAAAAGTGTATCAAAGGGAGTCTTATTCGTTGGAAAAAGTGTAATGACAGTCAGAAGTGCTATAAAATAATATGAAACAATGGCTGAAAATTAAACCACAATTAGTATCTTTGCACTATAAGAGTTTAAAATGTAGCTATTATGGAAGATATGTATTCACTCTCTGATGCTCAAATTGAAAAAAGAATAGGAGAAAAGATCAAAGCGGTTAGGCTTAAGCAGAATATCACTCAGGATAGTCTGGCAAAATCGTCTTCGATATCGCTGTCTTCGGTGAAAAAAGTAGAAGCTGGGAAAATCGGCTCATTTGATACATTGCTTCGCATATTGAGGACGCTCGGTATGCTCGATGAACTTAGTCATCTTTGTGAAGAGGAACAGATGAGTCCAAGTGAATACTTTGATATGGTCAATTCTGCGAAGAAGGGCAGAAGAAAGAGGGCTGTTGGAACTTTAAAGAAAGATAAGGAAGAATCAGAATGGTAGATGTAGCAAAAGTGAAAATGTTCGGCATGAATGTCGGAACATTTAGATGGGATAGTTCCTATGAGGTCGCTCGTTTTGAGTATGACGCACAGTTTGCTGGAAAAGGGATTGAACCATCTCCGTTGATGATGCCTGTGCAGCAGGGGCGTATATATTCATTTGGAAATCTCAATAGGGAAGTATTCAATGGTCTGCCTGGTATGCTGGCAGATTCTCTTCCGGATACATACGGACGTGCATTGTTTGACAAATGGCTTACTCTGACTGGCAGGACGGTAGGCAATCCTATTGAGACGCTATGCTTTTTAGGGCAGCGTTGTATGGGAGCTTTAGAGTTTGAACCTGCAACCGGACCTGCTTCCGCTGATATGAAGATTGAAATTGATTCATTGGTGGAAGTTGCGAAGGAAGCTCTATCAAAAAAGGAAGTGTTCGGTGCCAATTTAGACATTGACAGGAAAGCAGCAATTGCAGAGATTCTGCGACTTGGTACATCTGCCGGTGGTCAAAGAGCGAAGGCGATAATTGCATATAACAAGGATACCGGAGAAGTAAGATCAGGGCAGGTGCCAGCTCCGGAAGGGTTTGATTATTATCTGATTAAACTGGATGGTGTTTCGGCTGAAGCTAGATTTAAGGAAACTGAGAACTTTGGAAGGCTTGAATATTCTTTCTCTCTGTTGGCTAAGGAATGTGGTATAGAAATGACTGATTGTTCTTTGATTGAAGAGAATGGCAGAGCCCATTTCTTGACAAAACGATTCGATAGAGCTAATGGTGAAAAAATCCATATGCAGACATTATGCGGAATGGCCCATTATGATTTTCATCTTCGCCGTGCATATTCATATGAACAGGCATTTAATGTAATGCGCCGCTTGCGTCTCCCATATTCGCAAGCTGAGGAGATGTTCCTAAGAATGGTCTTCAATGTCGTGATAAGAAATCAGGATGATCATACAAAGAACATATCTTTCCTTATGGATAAGACGGGCAAATGGACATTATCTCCAGCATATGATATCGGTTTTGCATATAATCCGAAAGGTTCTTGGACAGATACTCATCAGATGTCTATAAATGGCAAATTTGATGACATTACGAGGCAAGACCTTCTAGTTTGTGCGGCAGCAAACAATATTAAGAATGCGGCAGAGATTATAGATAAGGTTTGTGAGACGACTGCTAAATGGCCAGAGATGGCAAAGAACTGCGGTGTGCCTCAAGAGATGATAGATGCGAGGTTACCGTATATGTTGTTGAATGTCTGATAAGGAGTATGCGGAGTTTGTTAAACGATGCGAGGTTTGGATAAAGAATATGAGTAGTAAGTTGTAAAATTAGAATTATGATTAATAATATAGAGTTGATTAAGGCTATAGAGATGTTAAGAAATGCGTTTTTTGATGGAAATGCTAAAGATTTGGAGATATTTGTGAGTACTTTGAAATATGGCTATAGGCAAGATATTTCGCATGCGCCAATGTTATCTGATGAACAAAAGGATGAGTTAATAAAACTGTATGATGATGCTCTTGACGCTGCAAAAAAGTATGCAAAGCGACGAATGGAGATACAAAAAAAGGTGAGTAAATAAATGTATTAGCATATGTATATATCAAAAATCCATATTGTAGGTTACAGAAATTTCAAGGATAAGGAAATTTCTTTCAAAGAAGGTATAAATGTTATCATCGGTCCTAATAATGCAGGTAAAAGTAATTTATTACGTGCATTAGATTTAGTGCTAAATGCAGAGACCACTAAAAAACTGACTTTATTTGATTTTTGCCGTGATTCAAATCTTAATGAATTAAAAGTAGCTGCACCAAAGGTTCGCATTGAAGTATTCTTTAGGGAAAGTGAAGGTGAAGGCTCAAATTCAGAAGATTTAGTTATGGTTGCGCCATGTCTTATTAAACTTGAACACCCATATGAAGCTCAGGTTACTTTTGATTATTTTCTCCCCAAAGAGGATGAGGATGAATATAAGGATGCTGTGTCAGATATTACAGATGAAGAGAAAATTTGGAATATTATTAGAGATGAGTACTTAAGAAAGTATGTCTCTCGTATGTGGGCTGGCAATCCAACTAATCAATCAAAATTAGACGGAGAGACGGTAGATAAGATTGATTTTGAATTTCTTGGTCCAATACGTGATGTTGAAAGAGATTTGTTTTCGGGTAAATCGCCTCTTTTGCGTGAAGTCCTCAATTTCTTTTTGGATTATGAAATTAAATCGAATAAAGGCAAAACAAAGGATGAACAAAAAGCGGAAATTAAGGTTAAGCATAAAGACTTTACAGATAGCATAAGGCCTTCTCTTGATAAAGTACAAGAAAGATTAATGCAAGGAAAAGAGCAAATTCTTGCTTATGCCAAACTAACTGGTGCCTCGGATTTCAGAGGTGCGATACCTGATTTTAGTGGATCACTATCAGAACCGGATTTCTTAGCCGCACTACAGCTGATAATTAAACACGAAACAGGCATTGATATAGCTGCAACTCATAATGGTTTAGGATATAATAATCTTATCTATATATCTTTGTTATTAGCAAAAATGCAGGCTAATGCAGATGAGGGATATTATAGACAAAATGCCAAAGAGTTTTCAGTCCTTGCTATAGAAGAACCGGAAGCACATTTACATCTTTCACTCCAGTATAAGTTTTTAAAATATTTACAAGAAGAGCAAGTTAAGAAAAAGAGAGTAAGGCAGCTGTTTATAACGACTCACTCCACAGAGATTACCTCTGCCGTTTCTTTGGATGAACTAATTTGTTTATATAATGACTTGGAGGATAAAATCGCAGTCGGTTATCCTGGTAGTTTATTTGATGATTCAGAAGGAGATATCGTTTCAAAACAATATGTTCAGAGATTTTTGGATGCTATAAAATCTGATATGCTTTTTGCTGACAGAATTTGCTTTGTTGAAGGCAAAGCAGAAGAATTATTGATACCTGTTATGGCAAATTACATAGAAAAGAGCATTGAAGATGGACATGTGGCAGTTATTAGTGTGGGCGGAAGATATTTTTCGCACTTTTTGAAATTATTTGACACTGTCCAAAATCCTCTAGCAATGAAAAAGAAGGTTGTATGCTTGACAGACAGAGACCCGATGTGGAGAAAAGAGGATTCAAACTCTTTTGAACGTTGTTATCCGTTTGAACTTGGATTGGAGGGTAATGAATATCAAGAGCATTCAAAAACAATGATTGAAACTTTTCATGAACATCCAAATATTAGAGTATATAGCCAGGATGAAATTAAAGGTAAAACATTAGAGTATGATTTGATGTGGTATAATTCAGTATCTGATTTATTGTTCTTGGAAGACTTGTCAAATAAAAAAGAATTAGAAGAAATCCAGAGCGAAGATTATCCTGCTTGTGCGGAAAAGTTACGTAACAGTTCAGAAAACAAACGTATAAAAGAGGCTTTAAATTTATGTACTTGGACGAATGAAGACAAGAAGAAAGCACTATTGGCTTCTCGCTATCTCAATTCAATTGGTAAAGGAGAAAACGCTTTAGCATTATCTGTTATTTTGAAGAATAATCTAGAGAAGCAATCAACAGAACGTAAAGATTTTATTGTCCCTAAATATATCAAAGACGCACTGGTATGGCTGCTACAGTAATTGAATCAAATACTCCAATAAATATTGAACAGCATTTCCAAATCAAGGCTGGCCCTGGTGCTGGGAAAACGTATTGGCTTATTCAACACATAAAACATGTGTTGAATACATCTGTCAGACTTGGGAAGATAAAGCGAATAGCTTGTATTACATATACCAATATTGGCGTGGAAACTATTCATGGCCGTTTGCCTGATTGTGCAGATAGAGTTGAGGTTTGCACAATCCATAGTTTTCTGTACGATAATATAATCAAACCTTATTTCCACTACATAGCACCAGAATATAATTTTGCAACAGATAAGATGAAAGTGGTAGACGATACATTACTGACAAGTAATGGGGCAATCTATCAATTGAAAAATAATATTAGAAAGGTACAGATATATAAGGATGATGATGCGTTGAGACAGGCCTTGTTTTCTTCTCGATGGGTTTTTGATGGCACGGATTTAAAGTTTAAGCCACCTTATCCGATGAAATCTTCCCGTTATACGATTCCTCAATCTTTTTATGATGCGTACAAAAAATATGCATGGGAGCATGGAATTATGCATTATGATGATGTTTTATACTTCTCATATAAGTTAATGGTGAAGTATCCATTTGTCGCTAATATGATAAGTGCAAAATATCCATATATATTTATCGATGAGTTTCAGGATTCTACTCCTATTCAAGTTGAAATAATAAAGATTATAGCCTCTATGCATCATTCAGTTGTTGGCGTGATTGGAGATAAAGCTCAAGCAATCTACGGTTTTGCCGGTACTGATCCTGGTTTATTTGAAAATTTTACTCTAGAAGGAATGCAGATGTATGAGATTAAAGGAAATAGAAGGAGTAGTGAAGAAATTATAACTCTTTTGAATGCCATTCGCCCTGATTTACAACAGCATGCTGTTAATAAAAGGCATACAGAGCCCCCTATATTATACGTAGGAGATGCAATTGATTGTTACAATAAATTTAACACCCATTGTGGTTCAAATATTACATCATTATCATATGCCAAAATTACCTCAAATGCATTAAGAAAGCAATTAGGACAAATACCCAAGGATGAAAATCTACTCAGTTCCATACCGGATGATAATTGGAAACGTGTTAAGGAATTGACCAATTGTATAACAGCAATAGAATATGCTTTAGCAGGGGTAATTAAAGATGCATTAAAAGCTTTAAAAAAGATAGAAGAAGACGAACGGAAGCAACTGTTATTGATAAGTAGATTATTAGGCGACTACAACACGTTTAAAGACCAAAGTATAGAGTACTTTATCTCCTATTTGAAAAAGGACTTAGGATTTAATATAACTGGATTAAGCAAGGGAAAAGCTAAAGACTTTTATTCAAGTAAAACATATACGAATTTAGCATTATACATCTCTTCACCAGAGATATCAAACATTCAGGATAAGACTATCCATAAAGCAAAAGGAGATGAGTTTGATAATGTTATGGTTGTTTTAAGAGAGGAGGATGATCTGAAATTCTTAACTCAATCAAATTTGGATGCACCATCTGATGAGCATAGAGTATATTATGTCGCAATTAGCCGCGCTAGAAACCGATTGGCTATATGCGTTCCAACACTATCTACAGAAGTTGAAAAGAAATTGGCTTCTTTGCCAATTAATATTGAAAGGGTGTAATAAGAGGTTCTAACTTTTATTTGTTTGAAATGAATCCAAATATAGAATATGAAAAGTTTACTCAAGAAATTTATCAGGAGTTAGTCAATGCTGATGTCTTGAAAGCCACAAATGTGCAACACAATGTAAAACTGATGGGCAAATCAGGTCAAGAACATCAGATCGATGTTTATTGGGAGTACGAAATAGCCGGTGTCAAACATAAGGTTGCAATAGAATGCAAGAATTATAACAAGACAGTTGCAATAGGGAAGGTACGGGATTTTTATGGAGTGTTGGCGGATTTGACCAATGTAGCTGGAATAATGGTTACTAAAGTGGGGTATCAGAAAGGTGCAAAGGAATATGCAGCTGAGTATGGAATTTCATTGAAAGAATTGAGATGCCCTAATCTTGGTGAGGCAATAGTTGGAGAGATAGAATTAAATTTCAATACTTCTATTAGGCGTTGTTTATTTTTGGTTGATAGAGATTATTCTGAAACAGACAGATTCAGTGTTTCGAAATACAAGATGTTTTTAGATTGGATGACTATTAATAAAGAATCATCTTGGCGTAATAAGGACTCATATTCCGTTAGAACTTCTTGATAGGACAATTATCGATACCCAAGGAAATGCAATATCCTCATTAGATCAGATAGAAGAAATGCTTCCTGAAGATTCTGATTCTGACATCGTTTTCAAATATGAGAATGCATATGTTAAATCTCGTTGGGGGCTAATTAAAATCAATGAGATAAAATTTGAATATGAAAATCAGAATCATAAGCGAATCATTTCTATTGATGCACAGGATTTTGTAAAAGCAATTTTGAAGGATGCGTTAAATGGAGACATTAAACTCATAGGCAGGAATTAGATACGCAGTATTGAAAATAATTCAATAAATAGAGAAATATCATAAAATATTGAGTTGTATAATATAAAAACAACTATCTTTGCATTAAGAAAACGTATTAGCATATGCAAAACGAGGATTTAAATAGATTGAAAGTTGTATTAGTAGAAAAAAAACGGACTAATAAATGGCTTGCTGAACAATTAGGTAAAGATCAAGGTACAGTATCAAAATGGTGCACAAATACTTGTCAACCTGATTTAAAAACTTTAGTTAGAATAGCACAATTATTAGAAGTTGACATTCATGATCTTTTGAATAGTAATATAAAATGACAGACATAAAAGAATATAAAAAATCAATGCCGGAGAAAAAGCATTTGCTGTCGGAATCAGATATATTTGGGAATATAATACTTATAAATGCTTCAAAGGCAATGAAACTTTTACAATTTTCAAGGCATACTTTTGAAAAATGCGTTGAGAGTGGTGTGATAAAAAAGTATATTATTTCAGATAAAGCATTATATAATGAAGATGAAATTAGTTCTTTTAAGTTAACTCCGGAATATCATAATATGTTGAATGGCACAATTGATAAGCGTAATACATTAAATGATTTAACAGGTAAAGAGTGGATTCCTGAGACTAAAAGCTATATGTACCAAAAAGGATTAGGTGCATCTCATCCTCATGCTAAAATCGAAATACAACATCCTGCTCCTTTTTCTTTTCAGGATATCCAATCGTTATTGCGTTTTTTTACAAAGAGAGGAATGGTTGTTTTGGATCCATTTGGCGGTGTCGGCTCTACTGCTAAAGCATGTGAAATATTAGGGAGAAAATGTATTAGTATTGAGCTATCAACAAAGTACCACGAGTTGTCTGTGAAGCGTTTAGAATTAGAGGTTGCAAAAGGTTCTAGTTCTCATCATCATTTCATAAATGATGATTCTTGTGTAGTACTACCTACGCTTGATGCGAATTCTGTAGATTTTGTTGTTACAAGTCCTCCATACTGGGGGATTCTTCATAAACAAGATCAAAAAGTGAAGAAGAACCGTGTGGAAAAAAATCTTGATACACAGTATTCACATGATAATAACGATTTAGGAAATATAGAAGATTACAGCGAATTCTTAGAATTATTATGTAAGAATATTTTGCTGCAATGTGCTAGAATATTGAAGATGAATAAGTACATGGCAATAATTGTATCTGATTTTAGAGATAAAGGTGATTATGTAAGTTTTCATTCCGATTTGATTTCTGCCCTAAATAAAGCTATGATTCCAGGAGGTGGAAAGTTGATTTTACAAGGTACAAAGATTCTAATACAAAACCATAAATCACTTCATCCTTATGGTTATCCATTCTCATACGTTGAGAATATTCATCATCAGTATATCCTAATATTTAGAAAAAAATAAATATGAAAGACATTTATGGTATAATCCATTCAGATTGTGATAAAGTTTTAAAGCAATTATTACAAGCAGATGTTAAGTATGACTTAATCCTTACTGACCCACCTTATAATGTGGGTAAGGATTTTGGAAATAAAAGTGATAATCTGCCATTGGATGTTTTTCTTGATGAAATGTATAAAAGAATTGATTTATTAAGTCAGCTTTTAACAAATGAAGGTAGTATTGTCTGGTTTGGCATTCATGATTATATATGTTATATTCAAGTATATATGTATAAGGTTGGCCTTAAATATAGACGCATGAATATATGGCACTATGAAAATGGATTTTCAAGAAATACGAAAGAACCTTCTACACATTACGAACCTTTTTTATGGTTTTCAAAGGATGATACTAGATGGATTTACAATGTAGATGAAGTGAGAGTTCCTTATAAAAGTACCAAGCGATTAGAATCTCCAATAAAATATAAAAATAAAAATGGACTTGAAAAAATATGGGTTCCTTCTGAAAAAGGAGCCATGAGGGGGGATGTGTGGGAGTTCCCAACACTAGCGGGAAAGGCTTTTGCAAAAGAAAGGACTCTCCATCCAACTCAAAAACCAGAAGCATTGATTACTGAAATTATAAAAGCTTTTTGTCCTATGGAGAATGGGCGATATATAGGGCATATTTTAGATCCATTTCATGGTTCTGGGACTCTTGGAGTATGTTGTGAAAAACTTAACAAACTGGGACATGATATTAAGTGGACTGGTATTGAGATTGAAAAAAAATGGTGTGAAATTGCTCGAGAACGGTTAGCTAATTTATAGACAAATGGAAGGAGTTGATTATTTGAAATTGCAAAATCAAGGTAGTATTATATCCAACATCCGCTTATTATATGAAATGTCAATTTCAGATGGTTATGCGGATTCTCAAGGATATTTCACGAAAACTAGCGTAGCAGAAATAGGAGTGAACTCTCTGATTATTACTAGTGGTAGTAGAGTTGGAGAAGAAGCTATTGAGATTATTCACGCAGAAGGTGATGAGTCAAGAAACTCTCCTTTACAAAATGCTAAAGCCAGAATGCAAATCCTTAGAGTTCTTGGGTTAGTTTCTGCGGATTATGGTTCAGAGACATATGCAATAACAAGACTGGGTAAATTGGCTGTTCAACAAATTTTTAGTGAAAGTCCAAATTTCAAGTTGTTAAGAGAACTGTTCATGTGTATAACAACTGCTACAGAGTCATATGAGCATAATTGTAGTTTAGATTTTAATTGTTATTTAGGTTATGGTATATGTTATGCGTTAGCTAACCTTGATTATAAGTTGGCATCTGATGAAATGCCTTTACTTACCACATATGATATAAAAGATATCGATAATTTTGTTTTAGATGCAAAGAGGAATAGATTGGATGGTAGCTCTTTTACAGCTACGCATCCTCATTATCCAAAGACACAAAGAGGGGAACCATTAAGGCAAATAAGTAATTTAACCAGGAGTATTAATCAAATACTACGTGTATGTGGTGTTATAAAAAATAAGCAAGAACGAATAAATGGTAAGAATTATTACGTTTGCACTGATGAAGGTAAAAGTTTTGTGGATAATGTAAAAGCAAATTTTGCTACTCGTAAATTTCTTACAGCAATAGCTTTTAGAAAGAAAAACAATATACTGGTACAAAAAGAAATCTGTATTTCATCATTCAATGCTTTACTTCATCGTAGCGGTATTGATGAGACGTTGCCGAATGATACTGACATTATTTTTTCTCCATACCAAATGCTGCCAGAGACAAGTGCGGAATGGTTTATGGGAGGATATATTCGAAAGCATCCTGATACAGATCAAAATAGAATGAGCGTTGTTAATAGTCAAACGCAATTGCGAGAATTGAGATTATCTGTTTTATATAATAATTTTTCGGTTGTTGTTGACTGTGATACGGATATGGAGCATATAATACAGTCAATCAAAAAAGCGGATGAAGAGGGTTTAGATATAAATAGTATTGCAGATTATTTTTGTGAACTATACAAGTCTGCTGATAAAGATGTTTTTTATCCACTTATCCATTCTCTTTTAAAGATTATAGGTGTAGATTGTAAGGGTGAAGTCGGAAGATATGATGCATATTGCAAATTTGGTGAACATATTGTGCCAATAGAAATTAAATCGTTTACTGAAACACCAGCCTATAATATTAAAGGAATAAGACAAGCTATTGAAAATAAAATTACTACGTATAATTCTAATTTACAAGATGATTTAGATTATTCGTCATTGGTAATTGGATTCAATCATCCGAGCAATGATACAGAAATTCGATACTTAATCGAACAGTCTTACGATAAATATGGTGTAAAAATTTTAACATGTGATTTGCGTACTCTCGTTAAGATGGCAGCAAATAGTATTTTAAGCCAAAAATCTGTTGACTTTGAGAATATATTCAAAAATTATGGATTTTTAATTGATTAGTTTTTATGAAAGTACAGGTTATAGATACAAGCATATGTGAAAAATGTGTTTTACATAAATGCACTTATCTTAATGTTGCGAATACAAAAAATGATTTTTATAATTTACCGTCCGAAACAACAATATGTCCTACCGCTGCAATTGGAGATAATGGACCAATAGATGTTATTAACTCCAATAGAGTTATATCAACGGATAAATGCGTTTCGTGCGGATTATGTATAAGTTTTTGCCATATGCAGAACTTGAGATGCGAAGAGTATGACTCTGATACAAGTTTATTTGGTCAGTTAACAGAACGCCAATTAAAAGCCGTTGTGAGTTCATATTTATCTCAGATTTTTGAGTTTGCAGCAAATACAAATCGAAATAATGCTTTACTCTTTGATGCTTATGTATCGACAAAGTTAGGTGAGGAAGCATTTGTGGAAGTTGATTATCGTGATGATTCTCTTGAAAGCACAAGACGCTTATTAGGAGATATTTTGATGTTTTCTAATAACAAAAATATTTTGAATGGAATATTAGTGTTATCAAATTTACCAGAATCTGGCAGTAGAGATGTTTATACGGTTATTGATAAAATCAAGTCTTTCCCAAAAACAGAAAACATACGAATTTATATGACAACATTCTCTATTCTTAGAAAACTATGTTTGTTTATGAATCCCGGAGAACATAAATTTAGTGATTTATTTTATGACTGTTCGTGTGAATCAGTGGATGATTATTATGAAAGGATAGAAAATATATTTGATTATTAATTTATGCTTTACCATAATGTCACAAGAAATACAATTCTTATTATACAGCCTTCCTGATGAGGACGGAAAGATTCAAGTTATTATCAAGGATGAAACTCTTTGGTGTACCCAAAAGGCAATGGCTCAACTTTTTGGTGTGGATAGAACCGTTGTTTCTAAGCATCTAAAAAATATATTTGATGCCTCTGAATTACAGCTAGATTCAGTATGTGCAAAATTTGCACATACTGCTGAAGATGGTAAAACTTATAATACTCAATTCTATAATCTCGATGCCATTATCTCCGTAGGCTATCGTGTAAATTCAGCTAAAGCAACCCATTTTCGCATTTGGGCAACTAAAGTTCTAAAAGAGTTTATACAGAAGGGATTTGTGCTTGATGATGAGCGTTTAAAACAGGGAAAGACAGCTTTTGGAGTTGACTATTTTCGTGAATTGCTTGAGCGTGTTCGTTCCATTCGTGCAAGTGAGCGCAGGATATGGCAACAGATTACCGATATATATGCAGAGTGTAGCATTGACTATGACAAGAATTCTCCGACAACACACGATTTCTATGCAATGATCCAGAATCGCTTTCATTATGCGATTACAGGTCAGACTGCGGCTGAAATTATATATCATAATGCTGATCATACCAAGGAGCATATGGGGCTGACAACTTGGAAGAACTCTCCTGATGGACGCATATTGAAATCGGATGTAACGATTGCAAAAAACTACCTTCAGGAAAAGGATATAAAGAGGTTGGAGCGTACAGTGTCTGCCTACTTCGATTATATAGAGAATCTCATAGAGCGTCAAAATACTTTTAATATGGAGCAATTTGCAGAGAGCGTGAATAAGTTCCTGACGTTTATGGATTATCAGATCTTGCCGGACAAAGGACGTATCTCAGCTGTTCAAGCTAAAACCAAGGCTGAGCAGGAGTATGATATTTTTAATAGAACTCAGATAATAGATTCCGATTTTGATAAACAGGTTAGAGGGCTGTTGGAGCAAGGCGAAATTTAGCATGAATTTTAGTCCCTTTGTGTACAAGATGTCCAATCCTGCTTGCAGGTTAGATTGGCACGTTCACACCCCGAATGGTAGGGGTGGGGTATTAGGCTCCCCCTCCTTATAAAAGTCGGACAATGGGCAAGCCCATATATGAATTAAGACTGGCAATTTTTTCAAAATATTGCCAGTCTTGTTCTGTGAAATTTACCAGATTTCCAAAGTAAAATCAGAGCCTGATTCAGAGGTTAACTTTATTCCCATATATACGCACCGGGAATATACTTCACTTAATTTCAATATTGGAAGTTCGGGTTATAGCGATAGCCTTCGTCTTCAAGAATGATCATCTGTTTGTCTCGTAAAAACCTGACGATTTTAACAGCCTTCTTGTAATTCATCTTTTCGCCTTGAGACAGGTAGCCTTTAGTAATCCCATTGGTCAAATCCTTATAGTTTTCAAAGCATCCGTTCTCAAATGCGATAGAGAGGGCATTGCGGTGTACTGATTCCTGAATATCAGAGTACGGGTCAAACACTTTTTTTGCCGGACGTCCGACCTTCTTCTTCCGTATCTCAAAATCTTCCACCAGTTCAGGAAGTGCATCTTCATTGATTCGGAAGGCAAATGGTTTGAAATCTATGTCTCGGCTGTGCAGCGATTCCACAATGCTGATTGATTTGTCATCAGTGTTTACCGAAATCTGGATGATGGACTCAGCCTTGTTGTTGAGTTCGGTCCCGATGTGTCCGCGTGCGTTGTCATCGCCCTTGTTCTGATGGAGAATGGTATGAATATGGATTTTCTTGTCAAACGTCCATCTCATCAGTAGGGAAGAGACCTCAGTCGCTTCAATGGCGTTGTTGATGTCATAAAGCAAGTCTCGGACTCCATCAATGATTACCAACCCCAATCCGGGTGTGCATTCTATACACGATTCAATAATCTTGATACGCTCCTGTGGTACATACTTACGCAGAGCCAACATCGTCAGGTTTGGAGGATCTATACCGTCGGGAAGGTTCAGCAGCATAGCTATACGCTTTAGAACCTTTTGGCAATGAATCTGGCCTTGCTCTGTGTCTATGTATAAAACCTTGCGCTTGTCTTCGGGAAAACAGGCTTTATAATGCAATACCTGGTCATTCGCAATAGCGGCGGCCACGATTGCAGAGACATTGAATGTCTTTTTGCTCTTTGCCTTGCCGATAGAGACGCTGAAGTTGCCGAGGGTACCAACGACACTATCTTCGACTTTTAAGACCTCTGGAGCCTTAATATAGGCCTTTGTGAGGCTGATGGATGATTCTTCTATGTACTTGTGCAGTTTGTCGGAGTCTATGATTTCTACGCCTTTCATAGCCTAAATGTTTAAGGGTTCAGGTCGGCGGCGGACAGAACCACGCATAATTGCGTGTTCCTCTTCAATACTCATAGGAACATCGCCCTTTCTCCCGGATTCCAGCCATTTATCCAGTTCATCACGATAGACAAGGATTCGCTTGCCTTGTTTGACGACAGGCAAACCACCCATCTTTACTTTGTAATAGAAAGAGGACTTTGTGATGCCTCCCAGGTAGGCACAAGCTTTCTCTCTGCTCATTGGAACGTGCGTGTTCTCTTTCTTTTGACCGGATGCGGCCAGATGCACATCCAACTTCGATTCCAGACTGGAAATCTTCTCATTCAGTTCGCTTACCAATTCAGGCAAGTCATTAAAAGTTACATTTTTCATTCACAATAAAATTTGATTAATTCATTGCAAACCAATACAATGTGATTATGCAGAAATCCGTCAGCGGAGAATAATTATTGCCATCTAGATATAAAAGGATAGTTGGTTAGTTATTCAGCTGATTTCCTAATGCTTTTGAAGCGGAAATCTCCTTTTTCGGGTGCGTCTATAGGAATTTGGCTGCAAACTACATCACGAAGATTCCTTTCCAGATATTCAATAGTGGCATCTCTAAGCTCGTATTTGAAAGTTTCTTTTATGAATACAGCACGATTATGCAGGGAAATGCCCAGGCGTTCACCGATGTTCCAGGCAAAATGCCTGAGATCCGGAGATTTCAATGGATTATCATCTTTTGAACGGATAGTCTTGAATTGATCCATCTTGCCACAAGCCAGATTATTGATGTTTTCCAGTAATATGGCAATATCCTCTTTGCGTAGATGTTTCGGCATTATAAGAGCTGCATATTCTCGAATGGCATTCATTATCTCAATGCGGCGTTTAGTATTCTGCTTCTCGAACTTTTCTATTTGCGATTCATACTTATCTAGAGGATTGGCTTTGGTTTTAGTCGTTGTCGCAAGGGGAGTGCTGTTCTCCAGATTGATGGTGATGTTGATTGGCTTCTCCTTGCTTTGCTCCTCTATAACAGGCTTTTCAGAATGCCCGATAATTTGCTGGCCAAAAGAGAAATTGATTGGATTCTCCGTCAGGAACTTATTGAAGAATCGCTTTAGAACTCCGCACGTAAGGATTGATACTACAATCACTAAGATGACAGGGGTGCTGTATGCCATCACGTTAATCCTATGGCGGATAAAAAGGTAGGTACTAACAATCGTAAAAAGGACTACGAAAAGAGAAAGTGCGAAGCTGACTTTCTGTGTCTGGATAGAGCTGGTATTATTCATATATAATCATATTTTGAAGTTTCTTGCGGTTCAAAATTAGATGCTCTAATCCAATTGAGTGCAATAAGTTGCAGATAATCGTTCAAAATAGGATGAAAAAATCCTCCAGAATATGATTTCTTTGAAAAAATCATACTCTGAGGGGTAAAATAGGAGATTTTGAGACTATTCAGCCCGCTTCAAACTAATCTTTCTGCTGGCTATAAATTTGTTCGCATCAACAGTGTGGACATACCGTTGAGTAGTGGTAAGTGAACGGTGTGCCATCATACTCCTGATGGTGTTCGGATCTGTTCCGGCAGCAGCTTGAAGGGTAGCGAATGTTCTGCGATAGGAGTGGAAGGTTATGTTCTTTGTGATACCTGCCGACTGAATCCACTTCTTCATAGGGAACTGTGTCCAGCTGACCTTCAATCCTGCGAATACCGGACCTCTTTTGTTAGGTTCATAACCAATCAGCTCCAGAGCCTCCGGACCGATAGGAATGATGTCCTCTGTCTTTGTCTTTTGAGTGATGATGTGTACACATTTACCACCTGCGGAGAAGTCAACAATATGTTCCCATCTGAGAGCCAGAATGTCGCTGCGTCTCAAACCTGTAAGGCAGGAAAAGATGGAAGCGGTTTTTAGAATAGGGATGTCGCAAGGAGTTTCTGCTAAAATAGTTAGCTCATCTACCGAAAGTGAGTCTTTAAGTACATCTTCGGTCTCGATCTTGTCGAGAAAGTCGTTTACATTTTCTTTAATCATCTTGTTTCTATATAAAAGTTTAAGGAATCCTCTGAATGTTGACCAGTAGCCGGAAGCCGAATTCTTTGAGATTCTGCCATTGCGTTTGAGCTGTTTTGCGGAAAGCAGATACTCCCGGAATCCGTTGCACAGTTCAAGGGTAATATCTTCGAAAGTGCATTTGCCCTTCACGTAATTATTGAAATGGGTATACACGAATCCCCATTTCGGATCGTGCTTACGCAGCTGTTTGCGGTAATACTCAAGGAAATCGCCCTTGAATCTGTCTTTGTCAAAGAAATCGTATTTCTCATTGACTACAGATGCATATATAATACATCTCATAGCTTCAGCCTTTTCTGTCATCTTGACATTGAAGTCTCTTTCTCTCTGGTTCTTTGGGTTGGCATATATCTGTATGTCCAAACTCTTGTGGCGATAGACCTTCATGGTCTCTTTGTCTCGATAGCCGGGGTAGAAATCCAGATAAAACCCCAACATTCCATGTTTTAGAACTCTTGTTCTTAATGTAATTGTTTTACAGTCCATAATTTTATGATTTTTGATTAGTAACTCGTGTTAACTGGTGCAAAGGAGATTAATGATGATATGCAGATGACCGTCAGCATGAAATAATTATCAAAATTCTTTCAGTTGGTTGCAGAAAGTCTATTTCTTTGCTCCCATAACGTGGTCAAAGTCCACTTTCAGGAATCTGATGAAGCGTCCTTTCTTCTCTCGCTTGATTTCGTGGAACTGTAGAACTCCATAAACCGAGTCTCTGGTTAGGTTATATTTCTTCATTGCTTCCTGTACAGTGTAGTATTCAGCAGCACTTTCCTGCTCTGATGACTTGGACAGATCAAAGTGTAGTTTGGAATAGAGAGTCTTGCCGTTCTCTTTCTTTGATGGGATATTGTTGCGATAAACCTGTGAACGGATGGCTACACGTGTCATTCCGTATTTCTTTTCAATCTCTTCTGGAGTATACCATTCAGTAAGATCACTATCTACTTGATATTTGGCAAAAGCAGCATCAATATGCTTTTTACTATAATAGTTAAACTGACGGATTTTTACTTTGGGAATCTTATGTTCTCGGGTATATGTCCATACCCATTTAGGAGCGACCTTGTACTTTTGAGCAATTTCTTCAGCAGTGTAATATTCAGCAATATCAAATTCGACTTTTGACATCACACGTTCATAGGGTTTAGATTTAAGCAAAAGTTCTATATCTGCTCTTCGAATAAAAGACATTCGTGAACTGATTCTTGAAGCTCTCAACTTATCCTCTTTGACTAATTTGTAGATGTACTGACGAGAAACACCCATCAATTTAGCTGCTTGAGAAAAAGTAAAGTACTCTTGATTTTCCAGCATCTTTTTTACCTCTAACAATTCTTGACTCTGAATGAGCTCCATTCTGCGCTCTTTCATGCGATGTTTGTAGCCTCGTTTGGAACATTGAGGACTGCAATAATTGGTCGTGGTTTTCTGCGCTATAAAAGGCTTACCACACCATTGGCAAATTCTTTTTACTTCCATCTTGTTTTTTCTCCATATTTTAAGTTAAACCATAAAGATTTTATTTCCCTTTTTGTCTCTCCACGTAAACCATTGTTCACCCATGTCGCCAAATGCCTCAGTGTGACATCGCGGATTTTGCTCCACTTGTCTCGCGGTAGAAATACGGTAGAAAAATATGGTGAAAAACTGCATCTGACTGGACTTAGCCAGAGGTAAGGCAAAATAAAAAGTCGCTGAAAATCAGCGACTTCATTATAATTGATTCTAGATAGTATCAGTTAAAAACGGTGCATCACTTGCCGATGCAAAACTTCCCAAAAATATTCCCCAATATCTCATCATTACTGATCTGCCCTGTAATTTCTCCCAGATAATGCATGCATTCCCTGATATCCTGACTCAGGAAATCTCCAGAGATATTCATTTCCAGTCCATTAATTACACGGCCGATAGCTTCATGGGCTTTGGTTAAGGCCTCGTAATGGCGGACGTTGGTGATGATTACGTCGTTTTGGGATACTTCGGGTAAGGCAGCTGCCTGGATCAGATGCTGTTTTAATGCTTCAGTATTTGCTTGCTGTTTGGCTGAAATATATAACCGGTCAGCAGGAACTTTGCCAAGCAACTTTTGCTTGATAGCTAGTTCTTCCGGTGAGAGTAAGTCGGATTTATTGAATACCAGAATCACTTTTTTACCCTCTGTCTGAGGAATGATTGTTTGAGCTAATTCCTCGATCTGCTCAGACGGACTGGTCAGGTCGATCACCCAAAGAACGATAGAAGCCTGGCGGAGTTTCTGGAAAGTGCGTTTGATACCCAGGCTTTCGATGGTGTCGTTGGTTTCGCGGATACCGGCCGTGTCGATAAAACGGAAGGTGATGCCTGATAGGTTGATCGTGTCCTCTATCACATCGCGGGTGGTTCCGTGGATGTCGGAAACGATGGCGCGTTCTTCACCGACCAACAGGTTGAGCAAAGTGGACTTACCGGCGTTCGTCTCGCCGATGATGGCAACAGGGATACCGTTTTTAATGGCGTTACCCACACTGAATGAATCGGCCAGTTTGTGTATCAACTGTTCGATGTTTGTTGCCAGCTGCTTTAGATTGGTACGGTCGGCAAACTCGACATCTTCTTCGCTGAAATCGAGTTCCAGTTCGATCAAAGAGGTGAAATCGAGTAGTTGGCTGCGTAGTTTGGTCAATTCATTACTGAAGCCTCCACGCATCTGATTAATAGCCAGTTTGTGCATTCCCGCAGATGTGGAAGCAATCAGGTCGGCTACAGCCTCGGCCTGGCTCAGGTCCATCTTCCCGTTCAGGAAAGCACGTTGTGTATATTCGCCAGGAAGAGCGGAACGACAACCCTTTTCAATCAGTAACTGAAGGATCTGTTGCTGGATATAAACCGAGCCGTGGCAAGTGATCTCGGCAGTGTCTTCTCCTGTAAACGAATGAGGGGCGCGGAAGAGGGCGACAAGTACATCGTCGATCAACTCTTCCCCGCGACGGATACTACCGTAGCGTAAGGTGTAAGCTTTCTGGCTCTGAAGATTCTTTCCTTCGATTTTAGGAACGAAGATAGTGTCACAAATTCTGATGGCGTCAGTGCCGGATACACGAATCACAGCAACTCCTCCGGCTCCGGGCGCTGTCGATACGGCACAGATAGTATCCTGATTGATCATAAAATTATATATCCTTATACGGTTATTAATTCATATTCCTGAGTTCCGATTCCAACTTTTTCAGCATGTTCCAGTCCGGCTTGCCAGTTGGTTTCCGGGTGCATGATGTGGAATTTGTCACAACCCTCCAAATGATCATGATGAGGCGTTTCTGAAAGACGGTTACCTGTTTCAAGGATCGGGGCTTTGATGACTATATCGGCACAAGCCTTGTCGAGTGCGACCGGATCGAATGAAGCTGCAATACCTAGGTCTGGGACGATAGCCGCATCATTATGATTCCAACAGTCACATTCGGGAGATACATTCATAATGAAACTGATATGGAAATGAGGCTTATCCTGCAATACGGCTTGTGTGTATTCTGCTATTTTACAATTTAAGTTTACCGAAGTATCCCATGAACCGAGTACGGCACCGTCATATTGGCAAAGAGCCACACATTGTCCGCAACCGACACATTTGTCATAATCGATTACTGCTTTCCTGTTTTCATCCAGACGGATAGCTTCGTGGCGGCAATGTTTTACACATATATTGCAACCTTTACACTTTTCCAGATCGATACGTGGTTGGGAGGCTCC
The DNA here is from genome assembly GCF_900128505.1 of Parabacteroides timonensis. Classification (NCBI taxonomy): domain Bacteria; kingdom Pseudomonadati; phylum Bacteroidota; class Bacteroidia; order Bacteroidales; family Tannerellaceae; genus Parabacteroides; species Parabacteroides timonensis. Next base: position 2,558,040 of record NZ_LT669941.1, on the reverse strand, counting down.
GTGCAGTTCCAACTTACCGGCAACACTGGCACATCCCATTCCCAGGTTCTTCAGTGCACCTCCAAATCCAGTCTGTTCATGTCCCTTGAAGTGATTCATACTGATAATAATATCAGCGTCGGCAATAGCCGATCCGATCTTAGGAGCTTTGCAATATTCTCCGTTTATTTCTATTTCACGGCATTCTGTTCCTTTCAGTCCGTCTGCTATGATTACGTCACATTTGGCAGAAATAGGGTTGAAACCGTTTTCCATAGCACTTTCCAAATGATCCACTGCATTGGCGCGTCGACCCGAATACAATGTGTTACAATCGGTAAGGAAAGGTTTTGCTCCTAATGAACGGAGCAAGGTTGCCATGCGAGCGGCATAATTAGGGCGAATGTAAGCCAGGTTGCCCGGTTCCCCGAAATGAATTTTTATGGCTACGAACTGGTTCTTAAAATCAATATTTGCAATGCCGGCACGTTTTACAAGCCGTTCCATCTTATCCAGCAGGTTACTGGAGGGAGTCGTACGAAGATTCGTAAAATAAACTTTCGATTTGTCCATTCTCTTATTGGTTTTATCATGCAAATGTACATGATTATATCCATTCAACGAGTCCTTGAAAACATTATGTTTAAAAAAAATGTTTTTTATAAAGAACATTTTCTTACTATATCCGGTCTTCCTTTTTGACATAATGTATTACATTTGTAACAAATAGTTTAGTTTATGGACATATACCAATTAAACCATCAGCAATTACTGAAGGGGATAAGATGCAATTTTCAGCGATATCTTTATAAGCAGATACAGTGGGATGATCGTCTGATTGGAGTTTTTGGATCACAGGGAGTAGGGAAGACAACATTATTGCTACAACGGATCAAGTTAGCTTTCGATAATTCGGATAAAGCGTTGTACCTAAATCTGGATAGTATCCTTTTTCAACGGGAAAAGATGATCAATGTTGCCAGTCAGTTCTATAAGGCTGGGGGGACTCACCTTTTCATGGATGGCGTGCACCGTTATCCGAACTGGATCAATGAGATGAAAAAATTACTGGAACGCTGTCCCGGGTTGCATATCGTGTTCGCATCTTCATCTTTACTTCCGATATCGAAAGTTGTGAAAGGGTTGAAAGGTGTTTCCTGTTATACACTAAACACAATGTCGTTCCGCGAATATTTATCTTATGAGTGTCTCCTGGATCTTGCTCCTATATCATTGGATGATTTATTGGAGAACCATGCAGAGGTGTCAAGGAATGTGAATGACCAGATAGTTGTTGCACCTGTGTTCCGTAATTACCTGGAGCATGGTTGTTATCCGTTCTATTGGGATGATCCTGATGCTTATCCATTTCGTTTACAGGATCGTATAAGGGATGCGATTGAAATAGATTTGCCGGCTGTCTATCCAACCGAATATGGGGAATTGAAGGCGATCAAAGAAATGATGATGTCAATATCCGACCAGGTACCTAATGTTCCGCGTTTAACTGAAATTGCTGCTAAGTTGAAGTTGGATGATGCAGTGGTGAAAAAGTATTTCGATTATCTGAAGGATGCAGTATGCATACGGCATTATCAGTCAGCTGAAGGGTTTGTACAAAATCGGATTCAGAAGACTTATCTGGGTAATACTAATTTGTTGACAGCCCTGGAGGAAGAGATGAATGATCGTGTGATCCTGGGTGAAACTTTCTTTGTCGACCAGTTATCGAATTTTGCATCCATCCGGTTGCTTAACAATAATGATTTTGTTGTAAATGACAAATATACGTTTATGGTGGGCGATCCTTTAATGGATTACGAACGGATCAGGGATGCTGAAAATACCTTTGCAGCCATTTACGGTCAGCCGAAAAGCCAGAACAACAAGCTTCCGATCTGGTTGTTGGGACTTTGTTATTGATTGATACGTTATAAAAAAATAGATATGATAGATATAATGAAGAACCGGAGGACTATCCGTAAATATACAGAGCAGGATATCCCCGAGGAGTTGTTGAATGAACTGCTTGAAGTTGCTGCTCGTGCATCCAACACAGGAAATATGCAGTTGTACAGTGTCGTTGTTACCCGTGACCGGGCGAATAAGGAGAAACTGTCTCCGGCTCACTTTAATCAGCCGATGATCATGACGGCTCCGGTTGTGTTGACTTTCTGTGCTGATGCCAACCGTTTTGTGAAATGGGCTGAACAACGTAAGGCTGAGGCCGGTTTTGATAATTTGCAAACGTTCATTGCTTCGACCATCGATGCGATGTTATTTGCCCAGGCTTTCTGTGATGCAGCAGAAGAAAAGGGGCTGGGAATCTGTTATCTGGGAACGACGGCTTATAATGCCGATAAAATTATCGAAGCGTTGTCGCTGCCGCGTTTAGTTGTTCCTATTGTTACTGTGACAGTCGGTTATCCGGCTCAACCGCTGCCGGAACAGGTAGAACGGTTGCCTTTGGCCGCAGTGGTTCATCAGGAGAGCTATGTCGATTATACTCCGGAATCGATCGATGAACTGTATGGTGAAAAGGAAGCGCTTGAAGTCAATAAACAGTTTGTAAAAGAGAATAACAAGGAAACGCTGGCACAGGTCTTTACTGATGTTCGTTACACAAAGAAGAATAATGAATATTTTTCGGAAGTGTTGTTGAAAGTATTGAAAAACCAGGGATTTATGAAGTAATTTATACTTTATCTGATAAAGGAAGCCTCTTGCTGACGAACAACGGTTCGAAAAACAAGAGGCTTTCTCTTTTATAAAATAATCAAAGGTAAATAGAGCCCGGTATTAGTCTGTCTTTAAGCTTTTCACAGGATTTTCGTTTGCCACCCAGTAATTCTGGAATGTTACGGTCATGATTGTAATCACCGATACTATAACGAACGCGATAAGAAATACCCACCAGTACATCGGTGTTTTGTAGGCAAAGTTATCCAGCCAGCGGACAACTACATGATAAGCAATAGGAACCGCCAGGATAAAGCAAAGGCAAAGGATATGCAGATACGTTTTGTTGAACATGATTATTATCTGCAATGCGCTGGAACCTAAAACTCTTCTTACTCCTATCTCTTTACGGCGATATTCACTGTCGAAAACAACCAGACCGAATACGCCGACAATGGATATAAAGATTGCCAGCATGCTGAAGAGGGTTATCAAAGCCGTTGTCTTTTGTTCTTTCTCGTAAAGCAGGTTCAATACCTCGTTGAAGAAACGGATATTAAAAGGATAAGCCGGATCGAAGGATTGAGCGGTCTCTTTTATATGTTCCATCGATTCCTTCAGGTTTGCGCCGCTTTTTACTTTAATATAAGCATATAGAGGTGTTATGCCCCAATTCTCTGTACCCCAGATATAAAAAGCCATCGGTGCTATTTCAGAGCGGAAAGAAGCAAACTTGATGTCGGGAATAAACCCTACAATCTCTCCATTCTCCACTTTTTCACCAATCTCCAACTCATATTGTCCGCGGGCTTTTTCATTGAATATATAAACACCGTTTACCGTGTTCTTGTCTTCTTCTCGGAAGTTACGTCCTTCCGAAACGTCAATACCCATTACTTTAAGAAAAGACACATCGACTGGCAGGCATTGAAATCCAATATTCTTATTTTTATATGTACGTGTCCAGCCCATGTATTGGTCGGAACTGGATAACAATACTTCTGCATACGTTACGTCTTCTATGCCTGAGAACGTTTTTAATTGGTTCGTAAAAGCATCACGGCTTTTCTGCACCGTATTATTCAGATTCATAACGATTAATTCGTCTTTTTCATATCCTAACGGAGTATTCATCATATAATGGTTTTGCAGATACATGAATAAAGCAGCGATAATCAAAGCAAACGATGTGATAAACTGTACACTGATAAGTGCATTGCGTAACTTTCTTCCTTTAGGCGACAATCCGAAGCTACCTTTCAACACGAGTGCAGGAGGGAACGAGGTCACATAAAACGATGGATATACCCCTGCAAGGAGACCTGTACCAACGGCTATCAGCGCGGTAACTCCCAATAAGGGGAGGTGAGTATTCAATGATAAATCGGCATCCATCAAGGTGGTTATGGATGTAAGTGACAAAATATATACCCAGATTAAGGACAACAGATAAGCAATAAAACTAACGGAAATAGCCTCTGTCAATAACGACAGGCGTAGAGCGTTTTCTTCGGCGCCTAATACTTTCCGCGTGTTTATGCTTTTGATACGGGTGGGTGTTAAGGCCATAGTGAAGTTGGTGAAATTGATTGCCGCAATAGCAATAATGATGATGGCTATGGCAAATAAAACCGCCAGGGTATTCTTGCTCGCCTTAGGCGTGGTATCGTATGTCGTATCTGTAGTAAAGTGAATCTCTCTGAGAGGGGTTAATCGTAATCCGACGGAGCTGATCCATGCATTATCGTTGTCCAGTATGGATAGGTCGAAATTCTTTTTAAAGTTTTCTATCAGATCCTTGCTATTTTCCGGGGCATCCACTCTTATGTATAACTCATAGTTGTTATTATTCCATCCATGTACATTTTCATCTTTGGGAATAGGAAAATAAATATTGTTCGCCACCACGGTGTTGGAAGGAAAATCTTTGTAAACGCCGCCAATCGTGTAATTGATGTCGTTAGCGCGCAATTGCTTGTTTATAGCCGATTCGTTTCCGAACAATTTCTTCGCTATGCTTTGCGGTATTAACACATGCTCCGGTTCTGACAAAGCATTGGCTTTTCCTTCAACCATCTCAAACTCGAATACGTCGGTGTATTCGGGATAAACCCTGACCATCGGTTCCAGATAGCTGACCTTCTCTCCATTCTTGTCGATAGTAAAATAGATTTCCTTTTGCCAGTGAGAAACCAATGCACCTGCTTTAATATGTGGAGATGATTGAAAAAAGATATCGGCCAGCGGACGGTTCGTAAGAACGGTTGCCCCGTCACCCGACGTTCTCTCCACACGGTAGATGCAATCGGCGTTTTTGTGAGACTTGTCAAAGCTCCAGTCATAATTCAATTGCATCAGGATAATCATAAAAGCGGCAAAGGCTATTGATAACCCTAATATATTAAGTGTAGTCGCCATCTTGAAACGGCGTAATACGCTAAAAAAGTTTCTTATTAAAGTTCTCATCTTTTTCTTGTTTTTGCTTGTTAAATGAAATGATTGAATATTGATTACGATGCAAATGTATTTAAGTCTTTGACATAAAAAAAACAGGAGTGTTTATGATATATGCCTTGGCGCAAATAGTAACACAAATGTCACTCCCTGTTACATTTTGTAGTCTGATATTTATATACATTTGCAGAAAATATGATACGTAGAAAATATGATACTCAACTTTATGCCTGATATACGGAAATGGATTTTACCGGCTCTTTTGGCTATTGTTTGTCAGCAATCGATACATTGGGTGATTGACTTCTCATTGGGTAATATGGAGGTGATACCGATTCAACACTTGAAGGAACTGATCATTGCTATTCCATTATTCTATTATGGAAACTGGCGGATGCATGCCTACATAGAGAAGGAAATATATTATGATAAGTTTTACAGCGGTCTTTTGAAAGAGTATCTTTTGTGGACATTCTATTTTGTATTAGGCATAATCGTCTATGTTTTCTATACGCATCGGCTGTTAAATGCACCGGATTATTTTATGAACTATCTGGTTTCCGTGATAGCTTGTCTTCCTATCCTGTTATTTTATTATACACTTATACGTGCTGAGTATAATAAGAGGAAATTTGAGTCTTTGATCCTGGAACTGAAAAAAGTAAATACGGCAAAGGCTGAGGCCGAACTGAGAGAACGCTTATATGAGTCCAAACTTGACTTCTTTACGGATATCGCTCATGAATTCAGTACACCTCTGACGCTTATTTCAGGACCTTGTAAACTGATCCTGGAACAAAAGAATGTAAATCCTCAGACAATAAAATACGTTCATGTCATTAACCGGAATGCAAAACGTATGAATTTACTGATCAGTGATTTGATGGATTTTAAGCAGATGGAATCAGGCTATAAACGGCCAGAGGTAACCAGCCTGAATGTTTCAGAGATTGCAGACCGGGTGATCGACGCCTTTAAGGTCGACACGTCAGGCTCGGAAATCAGTCTGATAAGGCAGTATGAACCGGATATCTTTTGGAATTCCGATGAGAAATTTTTGACTACGATTCTGATTAATCTGGTATCGAATGCTGTAAAATACAGTAATGAAGAACCGGTAACAGTCGACATTTCAACGGAGAACGGAAGTCTTAGGATCTTAGTAGTAAACAAAGGGAAAGGCATCAGCAAAGAGGATATCGGGCATATCTTTAACCGATTTACGGTTCTGGATAACTATGGAAAACAAAAAGGATGGAAGCGGAACGGCTTAGGGTTAGCTATTACTGCCAGTATGGTGAAACTTCTCTCAGGAAAGATTAACGCCCGGAGCATTCCCGGTGAGACAACGACTTTTACGGTTGATTTGCCTCCGTTGCAAGTTACTAAAACAGAAAAAGATAATGCGATGGGTACGATTAGTAACTCTCTTATTCCTGAATTTATTTTACCTCCGATAAAATACAAATATATCGAGGACCGGCCTACTGTCACTGTAATCGATGATGATCCGGAAATGCTTTGGTATATATGTGATCTCTTGTCTTCTGATTTTAATGTATTGCCGATAAACAACTCTTCTAAGGCGATTGATATCCTGTCTAATAACCATACTGATATCATATTATGTGATATAATGATGGAAGAAATTGACGGAATTACGCTGGCTGCCTTGTTGAAGTCGGATAAAAGTACCTCCCATATCCCTTTGATCATAATCTCTGCCGTACACGATATTAAGATACAGACAGAAGCGATTCAGGCGGGAGCAGAGTTCTATATCACGAAGCCTTTTGACAGTGAATATCTTAAGACGACGATAAGAGGTCATCTGAACCGTAAGGAAGATTTGAAAGATTACTTTGCTTCTCCGTTAAGCGCTTATGAATTGGATATGGGTAAACTGCAACATGCGGAAGACCGGAAGTTTTTAAAGAAAATACATGCGATTATCAATAAGAACATACAGAACGAGAAGCTGTCTCCTGATTTTATCGCCAATGAATTAGGAATGAGCGTGCGTAGCCTGTATCGTAAATTAAAAGAGGTAACCGATAAAGGCCTACAGGAAATTATATATGACGGAAAACTTGCAGTGGCAGAAAACTTACTGTTGAAATCCAAATTCACTATTCATGAGATTGTCTTCAAATCAGGCTTTTCTAACCGCACGAGCTTTTACCGTGCTTTTTTGAAAAAGAATGGTTGCACTCCGAAAGAGTTTATCGAGGCGAATAAAGGAAGATGATCACTCTGGCTTATAGTTTCTCGCTACTTAATATCTGAACTTCATAATGCATGAAAAGCCCGCTTTCTATCACGCCGGTAATGGATTTGATCGCATTTTCCAGGTTGTCCGGGATATTGTCGAAGCGGACATCGAGTATCAGATTACCGTTTTCAGTGATGACCGGACCGTCTTTGCCTTGTGCCATCCGGAGTTTTATTTCTACCGGGCTTAACGACCGTAATGCCTGATCTACATGGATCAACGCATCTGGAAATATCTCTACCGGTACCGGGAAGCGGGAGCCTAATTTCGAAACCATCTTGGAGGAGTCTGCAATAATAAATGTCCGCGGACTGGAACTGATCAGCAGTTTTTCTTTGAACATGGCTCCACCGCGTCCTTTTATCATATTGTGATTGAAGTCTATTTCGTCTGCCCCGTCGAAAGTCCAGTTCGGTTTGTGCTCCAGAAGGCTTGTCAAAGGTATGCCGAGTTTAGCACAGGTCATTTTTATTTCTTGGGAAGTCGGGATTGCCCGGATATGAAGTTGCTCGTTCCGGATACGTTCGGCAATCTTCAACAGGGCCAGATAAGCAGTCGATCCTGAGCCTATGCCGATAATATCATAGTCTGTTACCATAGAGGCTATCTTATCGGCAACCTTTTCTTTCTCCTCCCGGTTGGAAATCTCTTTACCCCATTCCAACGTATCAATGATTGTTTTCTCCCGTTCCATGATATTCTTTTAATCAAATACGTTCCAATACCGTTTCTATCAATCCTGTCAGTGAACCTTTATAATTTGTATTCATATTCTTATCCACACGGCCAGCGATGATACAGCAGATTGTCATAGCGCGGTGTCCCATCAGGGCGGCGAGACCAGCCAGAGATGAACTTTCCATTTCAAAATTGGTAATTTGCCGTCCGTTGTAATTGAAAGCTTCAATCTTTTCATTCAACTTGGGATCGGCAAGAGGCAGACGCAATTCACGTCCCTGCGGACCGTAAAAGCCGTTGGCTGCAATTGTAACACCACGAATGATATCGTCGCGGGTGATCTGTTCTATCAACGAATGATCGGCTGAAACGACATAAGGGGAAAGACCGGACAGCTTCCAGTTCAGCTGTTCTTTCAATGCAGCTTCAAAGGCTGTATCCCTGACACGTTCGGTATCTGCATAGAAATAAATAACCCCGTCGAAACCGACTGACTTCTCCGCTGCCACATAAGTACCCACAGGAACGAATGGCTGAAGACCTCCCGACGTTCCGACGCGTACCAGGGTTAATTGTTTGAATGCCGGCTTTACCGTGCGGGTTGCAAAGTCGATGTTTGCCAGTGCATCCAGTTCGTTCAGTACGATATCTATATTGTCCGTACCGATACCGTGGGAAACAACGGTAAGACGTTTTCCTTTATAGGTTCCTGTGATGGTATGAAACTCCCGGCTGGAAACCTCGCACTCCTGTGTGTCGAAGTAAGAAGCAACGGTTGAAACCCTGTCAGGATCACCGACCAGGATCACTTTGTCTGCCAGCTGTTCCGGCTTAAGATGCAGATGGAAAGCGCTTCCATCTGCATTTATGATTAATTCGGATTCGGGAATAACTCTCATCTTTTTTAGTCTTTAAGCGGTTTTGAAGGAGCATTGGCCGGCTTTGCTATGGCTTCGCGCATAGAAGTGTCCGCGTCGATGTTCTTCATTTTATAATAATCCATGATGCCCAGATTTCCAGAACGGAAAGCTTCTGCCATAGCTTTTGGTACTTCTGCTTCTGCTTCGATCACCTTCGCACGGGCTTCCTGGGCTTTGGCTTTCATTTCCTGTTCAAGGGCAACAGCCATTGCACGACGTTCCTCAGCCTTAGCCTGGGCGATATTTTTATCAGCCTGTGCCTGGTCCATCTGCAGGAAGGCACCGATATTCTTACCTATATCGATATCCGCGATGTCGATAGACAAGATCTCGAATGCTGTACCGGCATCCAATCCTTTACGCAATACCAGTTTAGAGATAGAATCCGGATTTTCCAATACGGTCTTATGACTTTCCGATGAACCGATCGATGATACGATACCTTCACCGACACGGGCCAGGATCGTTTCTTCACCGGCACCACCCACCAACTGCTTGATATTGGCGCGAACGGTAACACGGGCTTTGGCTATCAGCTGGATACCATCTTTCGCAACGGCAGTCACAGGAGGCGTGTCGATCACTTTCGGGTTAACCGACATCTGAACGGCTTCGAATACATCACGACCGGCCAGGTCGATAGCAGTAGCCATCTGGAAAGGCAGGTCGATGTTTGCTTTAGAAGCAGACACCAGTGCGTGAACCACTTTCTCAACATGTCCACCTGCCAGATAATGCGCTTCCAGTTCATCACGAGTCAACGTTTTAAGACCAGCTTTGTGCGCTTCGATCATAGCACGGGCGATAACATAAGGAGGTACATTACGGATACGCATCAGGAACAGCTGTATCAGTGAAATGTTTACACCCGAAACTTTGGCCGAGATCCACAGCAGGAACGGCACATAATAAAAGAAAATTGCCAGCAGCAAGACCGCTGCACCCAGTAGGATAAAAGGCAAATAGTTCAATTCTTCCATATAAATATAATTAAGCGTGAATATCTGTTTGTTCTATTTTCTTTACCAAAATGTTGTAACTGTCGACACGAACGACTTCAATCGGCGTATTTTCGTCTATCAGTTCGTCCATCGACTTGGCTTCGACTGTGACACCCATGATACGCGCTTTGCCGATAGGGGCAAGGCGGGAAAGTGTGACTCCTTCGTCGCCGGGTTCGATACCCAGGTCGCGGCTGGAAGTCAGCTTCGAGTCAACATCCGTTTTCAGGGCTACCCTGTGAAACGATCGGGAACGCAATAACCATACAAATGCACCACCGAAAGTCACTAATGACAGGAATAAAGTGATGTGTCCTGCCATTTCTCCTACCGAATAAGCGTAAATGACACCTGCGGCAGCAAAAAGGAATCCTCCGATTCCGGCAATCGTTATACCCGGCAGTAAAAATATTTCCAGCAGGATAAGCACGATGGCTACCAGCATTAAAAAGACAATAATGGTTATTTCCCAGATCATAATAGTTGTGGTTGTGTTATCTGTTACTTTTTAAATAATTAATCTCCGTGTTACGGGCTTTCTTTTCCAATTCGTCAGGTTGACTGAGCAGATTGTTCAATTGCTCTTCAGCCTCGAGAATTGTCGGTTTAAGCTGTTCCTTTTTTGCACTATTCCCGGAAGAATAAGATGCTCTGAGGTCAGCCAGCTTTTCATTCAGTTCTTTTATCTGTTTGTTCAGCGAAACAACTTTTTCGTAATAGCTTTTCGCTTCGGGACTTTTTATTTCATCTAGCTTATAATAAACCAAACTGTTGTTTATCACGAATTCGAAGTCTTTTTCGATTTTTGCTTCACCGTAAGGAATTTCTTTATGTGCCAGTTCGATCAGGCTGGTGTAATCGCTTCCTGGTTTCCATGAATCCTGTATGGAGGTAATGGCGGCACGGGCGCGTTTTACTTCTATATCTTCGCTTTCTACCCGGCTGTGTTCGTTGTTCGGAATGAACAGGTAGACACAAACCTTATCTTCCGGCTGAAAACGGTCGGAGACGAACCATCCCAATTCCTTTGTCTCGTCATAAACCATCATGTAGTCGTTGAAGGGGGAATTGAAAGGCATACTTAGTTGTTCCGGAGCCAGATAAGTATCAGAGTTGATGTTATAACGGGTAACGAACAGGTCATAACCGCCTAACGAACCGTTTCCTTTTGAGGCGTAATAAATCGTTACACCGTCAGACAGGACAAACGGATAGTTGTCGTCGCTATTGCTGTTAATATTCATTGGCAACTGTTTTTCATCTCCCCATTTATCCAATAGCTTGGATTGTGTAAAGAGGCAATAATGGTCGTTGTCGGTTGCATGTGCGTAATAGATTTTATCACCCTTCTGATTCATGTAGACTGTTGAGGCAACAGGCTCGTTCGTCTGGAAGAAATCTTTGAACGAAGCCAACGTACCGCTTTCTTCACTCAGGGTATAGGCGGCGAGGAAGTCTTCTTTATCGACTACAAGGCTGTCGATTATCTGGACATCTTCCGTCTTCTCCATCATGCGGTGTGCATTTTCAGCCAATGATAGTTTGTCGTCGAAAGCCTGTGTATCCAGCTTCTTTTTAGTCAGCAGTTCTATGTATTCTTCAAGCGTTTCAGCTGCTTCGTCGAAACGATAGGTCTGAAAGTAGACATCCGACAGGTAACGGTAAGCGTCTTGTACTTTACGTTTCACTGCCACTTTCAGGTGTTTTTCCGCACCGACCAAATCGCCTGTTTCAAAACAGCAGACGCCATACCAATGGTTGTAGGATGAATTACTGGGGGCTTGTTTTACCAGCTTCTCAAATGCGGGTTTAGCTTCGGCATATTGCCCTTCGTTGTATAGTTTTTTTGCCTGGTCCAGGCTTTGAGCCTGCAGGCCGCTGCAAAGTAACGTAATTCCAATTGTGTAAAACAGTTTCTTAGATAACCGGCTCATTTTCTCTTGTTGTAATATAATTATACTGATTCAAAGATAATAATATTTTTAGTTAGGCATACAATTCATTGGATAAATATCTATTTTTGTGCCCGATTTAAAGATAAATATGGCAAAGTTGACTCCAGAAGAGCTCCTGTTCAGGAAAGTAGAAGAGAAGGTGAAGAAGGCTATTTTCGAATATGACCTGATAGCTAACGGCGATCGTATCCTGATCGGATTGTCGGGAGGGAAGGATTCGCTTGCTTTGGTCGACCTGCTGGGACGTCGGTCTAAAATATATAATCCCCGCTTCGAAGTGGTGGTTGCCCATATTGTGATGACCAACATCCCTTATCATTCGGATATGGAGTATCTAAAGAGTTGTGCCGACGAGCATAACTTGCCGTTTTTCATCCACGAAACGAGTTTCGATGCTTCGACGGATACCCGTAAATCGCCTTGTTTCCTTTGTTCCTGGACACGCAGGAAAGCATTGTTCGATATTGCTAAGAAGCATAGTTGCAACAAGATCGCGCTAGGGCATCACCAGGATGATATTATTGAAACGTTGCTGATGAACATGACGCATCAGGGGGCGATCGGGACGATGCCTCCGCGACTGAAGATGGATAAGTTCGATATGGAGATCATCCGACCGATGTGTCTGGTCGAAGAAAAGGATTTGATCCGTATCGCTGCCTGGAAAGGGTATCGGAAACAGATCAAGAACTGCCCTTACGAATCCGGCTCCAGCCGTTCGGATATGAAAGAGGTGCTGGCACGGTTGGAGGCTATCAACCCGGAGGCGCGTTACAGCATCTGGAACAGTATGTCAAATATACAACCGGATTATCTTCCTCAAAAAAAGAAATAAATTATGCAGGGATTTTATGCAATTCTGTTATTAGTCGTATCGAATGTCTTTATGACATTGGCATGGTACGGTCATCTGAAGATGAAACAACAGTTCAGTTGGTTTGAGAGTTTACCGTTGATCGGTGTTATCTTGTTTAGCTGGGGGATTGCTTTCTTTGAATATTGTTTTCAAGTTCCCGCCAACCGGATGGGATTCCGTGAGAATGGGGGGCCGTTCAACCTGATACAATTAAAAGTGATACAGGAGGTTATTACTTTAGTGGTCTTCATCGCTTTCAGCACGATCGCTTTTAAGGGAGAATCCTTCAAATGGAATCATGCACTGGCTTGTTTGTTGTTGGTTGCAGCTGTCTATTTGGTGTTTAAGAAATAATTGGCATCAGTGGTTCAGTTTTAGTCTAATTTGAGTATCCTAACGCATGAATACTGACCTTTTAGTTCAATAATCCTATCTTCTTTTCTTTTTGTCAGCTATCGAACGCTTGTTTGTCAGTTGTCAAACGCTTATTCGATAACTGTGAAACAAGCGTTCGATGACTGACAAACAAGAAAGAGATGCTAACTTTCATAATAAGAAGTCGTTATCTATCCTGTTATTATCTACTGTCCCTGACTTACTTTTGCTTGAAGGAGTGAACTAAAAACAGATGTTGATATTAGGTATGAATATGAAGCATTATTCTAAAAGTAGAACCGTTTCCTTCATGTTGTTTATAAATCCTTCAGTGGTAAATTTTGTATTATCAGTTGTTTAGTTATATTGCTGAAGGAATGAAGGATTTATTTTGAAAAACTTTTGTTGAATCCAAATAGTTACGCTGAAGTTCCATATAAGAATATCATTTATTCAAAACACGGAGCTTCAGCGTAATTTGTTGAGATGTAATCACTTTGCTTTGAAAGGTGATTTTCTCGATCGATAATCTTTCTGATTAATTTTTATATTCTTTGTTTTCTGCTCCGCAGGCGGCACATTTAGGAATCCAAGAATTCAATAGCCCACAAGTTGAACATCTCCAATGTTCCGGTATTGTTCCGATATCTGGTGTTCGGTTACTGCTTCCGGAGGCAACTAAGTCAACACTTCCTTCATATGCCATATTTAAAGGAACATTATTGATTTTGGTTATGGCTAATCTTCCATAACCTTGTTGGTCTGACTCGGTAAACTTTATATCTACGAAACAGTTGTGAACACCAGGCTTAAGTACTGTAGCGATGGTACGAAAAGAACCTCCGTTATTTGGATAAATTCGAACATTGGTTCCTATACCTGCTTGATAATGGCATCCGTTTGTTCCTTCAAATGCAAAGATAAAAGTATATTCAGCCTCTTCTGTACAATATATTTGTCCGGAAATTGAATTATCGCCATTAGAAAGTGTATATGTCTTTATATCCTTAAAAAGAGAAAACGAATTAACAGATGAGCGAGTCGTAAGATCAGGTTCAGGATCTATAATAACCGTATTATCACAAGCGAACAGTGTCAGTAATAGAGTGAAAAAAATGTAATATAATTTATTCATGATTTTAATCGTTTGACTTAATAGAAACATAAAAATAACAAAAGAGAGTATGTCACATATTGGCATACTCTCTTTTGTTGATTAATTTAAAATAACTCCACTATTGTCTGTCGGATTTTGTGTCAACGTGCTACCACTTGGGTAGGAGTTAATGGCATCCTGCGAGATATAGAACGTAACGCGGTAGTCGGTAGCCGGTATATCTTTCGTTGCTTCGTGAGGACCGGGATAACGGCGGTACAATGTATCGCCGTTGCGGAATACATCAAAGCTGCGTTCGGCCTGATAAGCCAATTCAAGTTGACGCTCTTTGTCAATCAACGTGGAGGCATTGTTTGCATCCAGAGATGAATAACCGGCACCGGGGATAGAACGCTCGCGGATAGTGTTCAGATCGGCTAATGCTTCACTGTAACGTCCTAGCTTAGCATATGCCTCCGCACGGTTAAGATAGATTTCGCCCAAACGGGAGATGATTGGAGAATGAAGATGTGAGTCTTCACCTTCGCGCGAACATTTTGTGATATAAAACTCCGGATAAACACGGTTTAATGACATCTGATAGTCGATAACACCTGTGTAGGTTTCTCCGTCAGAATAAGATATCGAGTAGATTTGCTGTGCTTCGTCTACTACAGTCATCGGATAAGTTTTTTCTTCTCCTTCAACAACTTCCGTACAGCTGTATTGGTTGCCGTTCTTGTTTAAGGTTGCTTGCACGTAGTTGAAGTTTGTGTGTTCACCACTTGCGTTGTATACTTTCTTGATAAAGCGGAAAACTTCTGTGTATTTGCCGTTATCATCAACCACATACTGTGGCTCAATGAAGTTTGCACGTGCATCTACAATCTTCTTCCGGTCAGGACGCCAGTCGTTGCGGCCTGTTTCGTTCAGCAAGTCAATATATTTGGCACTGGCGAACATTTCGCCCCAACCCATACCGCCGATGTTGGCATACATACCACCGATGCCGTAATAATGGTCGAAGCCAGAGAATTCGGAAGCTACCCGTTTTACAACGAAGATAGACTCTTTATTGTTTTCCGGTGTATAGGTGTTGTAGTTCATAAACTCGTTATGTGGTAACAACTGATAAACACCGGAGTTGATTACTTGCGTAGCATAGTAAACAGCCGAGTCTGCATATTGTGTGTTAGGATTTGAATAAGTACCGCTCATATATAAATATACGCGCGACAACATGGCTTGAGCAGCTCCGATGGATGCGTAGGCCGGACCTTCGTTGATAGTCAGCATGCTTTCTGCTTTGCGCAAGTCGGCAATAGCTTGTGCATAACTTTCTTCAACCGTTGAACGGTCTGGTAATTGTAAATTCTCAAGATCATCTGGTGTTCCGTTGACGATAGGTACCCCCAGATTTTTATTTGGCGCTTGATAATAAGGGCGGGAGTAGGCACGAGTAAGGTAGAAATACATCATACCTCTGATATAGTAGCATTCGCCCAACTTGTTGTCTATGTCTTCGCTTTGTCCTTCTTCAATCATTTTGATGATGTTGGAAGTCTGGGCTATGGCTTTGTAGCCTGAATTCCAGAAGGCATCCAGTCGATAATTCTCGGCAGTACGAGAGAAAGAGATGAATTCGTAGAATGCATCCGTGGATGAGCCTCGAATCATCATATTGTCGCCCGCATATTCACCGAGGCGGTGCATCGGGTCAGACCATGTTTTCAATTGGGCATAGGCGCCACGCACTAAGCCGTCGAGTGCTTTATTCGGGTCCGAAGTTATGTCTTCGGCCGCCATGCTTCCATTAGGCAATCGTTCGATATCGCAGGAAGTCAACAGTGTTCCTATGCAAACAGTTGCCAGAAAGAATTTCTTTATATTAGTTTTCATATTTACTTAGCTAGTTTAGAATGTTAAATTAAGACCGAACATGAATTTGCGTGTAGACGGATAAACTGAAGGACCGGCAGAGCCGATAACAGAAATTGTTCCGTCGTCATTGGCTTTAGCTGGTATTTCCGGATCTACACCCGAATAACCGGTGACTGTGAACAGGTTTTCACCAGCAAAGAAGATGCGCATATTCTGGATGTAATACTTGGGCAGACTTAGGTTATAGCCAATAGTAAGCGAACGCAGTTTCAGATAATCGCTATCTTCCAGATAACGGCTGGAAGGGCTGTTTGCTTTTGATTGATTATTATAAGATGGAACAGGATGTGTTGCGATATCGCCAGGTTTTTCCCAACGATTCCATCCATCTTTCAATTTCATCTGGTTGCGGTCGGTGTAAGTACCGTCGGCATCATATTCTTGACGGGAATAGTTATAGATCTTACCACCGAGAGAGAAACCGAATACGGCATTCAGATCAATGTTTCTCCAGCTTAATGAGGTGTTGAATCCACCAAACAGTTTCGGTGTAGATGGTTTGCTGATCACAAGGTCGGCCTTTGTGTAATCATCTGTTATGACACGGCTGCCGTCTTCTGTGGTAGTGTACCATTGCGGAGCTCCGTTTTCCGGGTTTACGCCAGCCCATTCTTTTACATAGAATGCGTCACTGCTATAGCCTACCTTCAGAATTTTCGATGCTTCACCGGCAATACCTATACCACCGCCAATAACGACTTCCATATTAGGATCGTCCCCATACAGCTTTTCTACTGTATTCTTGTTGTGTCCCACGTTGGCTTCGAGGCTCCAGTTCCAGTCTTTAGTGCGGATAATGTCACCACCTATAGTAAGTTCGATACCTTTGTTACTGATTTCACCAATATTTTGCCAACGACTGGTTACACCTGTAAGACCAGATAGCGGGGTCTTGTAAAGTACGTCTGTCGTGTACTTATTATAGTAATCGAATACAATGCGCAGGCGGTTATTAAACAAGTTGGCGTCCACGCCGATACCGAATGTGGCTGTTTCTTCCCAAGTTAAGTTCGGATTGCCGACTTGGCTGATCAATGTACCCGGTATGCCATCATAGTTGGCTGAAATTGAATAAAGGGCATATTGCGGATAATAATCACCCGGGCGGTTACCCATGATACCGTATGAAGCACGAACTTTGAGTGCGTCTACCCATTTTGCATTGAACCAATGTTCACGACTGATATTCCAGCCACCACTAACTGAATAAAAATTACCATAACGGGCGTCTGAACCGAAGTTGGATGCTCCGTCGCGACGAAGAGATAGCTCTGCCACATAACGGTTATCGTATGAGTAGTTTCCACGGAAGAAGTAAGATTGAACTGCCGATTCAGTTAGGCTTCCTCCCACTTTTTCAGGTAAGGCAGTTACATCCAGCACCTCAAATCCAGGAGCGAACCCTGTTCCTATAGCCTTGATGGCTTTTCCTTGATAGTCTTTGAACTCGTAAGCCAATACGGCATCTACCGAGTGTTTGCCAAACATTTTGTTGAAGTTCAACAACTGGTTGGTATAGCGGCGGCTCGTATTGCTTTGGTATTCTTCGATACGACCATTTACGCCGGAGGCTCCATTGCTTCGCGGATCGCTATATGATTGATAATAATAATTTGTGTATTGGAAACTGTTTACTGAACGGAATGTCAACCAATCTGTAATCTTAATATCGAAATCCAAGTTACCAAGGAACTCGTAAGTCTTATAATCAGTATGATTGCCATACGAAAGATCGTTCAGGTAGTTTGTCTGCTGGCTGTTGACCCATCCTTGGTAACGGTCGGGAACCAATTCGCCGTTTTCTTTATAAGGACTGTCCCACGGAAACATGGAGTACATAGATGTAACGGAATACTGTGCATCCTCTACCGTACGCATTGCTCCTGAAACAGAAGGTTTAATAGTCAACCATTTGAATGGTTTATAGTTTGAACGATAGCGGAAGGTGTAGCGCGAATAGTCGTATCCTTTTACAGCTCCCTCTTCGTCGTAGTATCCGACAGAGAAGTATGAACTAAGCTGGTCGTTTCCTCCTGAGAGTGATATGTTATAATCTTGTGTAAAGCCGGATTGAGTGGCCAGATCCCACCAATCGAAATTGGAGTTGCGCAATTCCGAGTTCCAGCGAGGGAAAGCAACCATTTCCGGATTGTTGAAAGAGGCGTAGTAGTCATATAGTTCCGCTCCATTCATCATTTCCAGTTTCCCGTTGTTCAACGTGCTGATACCTAGTTTGGCAGAAGCGTTTATCTGTATCTTGCCGCTCTTGGCCGCTTTGGTTGTAATAAGGATAACACCGTTTGCCCCTTCCGAACCATAGATGGCGGTAGAAGCAGCATCTTTCAGGATAGTCATAGTTTCAATGTCCGAAGGATTCAGTAATCCGGCACCGTCCCCAACGATCACACCGTCGATTACCCAAAGTGGAGCTGTCGAACCACTTAATGTCGCTTTACCGCGTACCACAACTGCACCGCTTGAACCCGGTTGTCCGGAACCCGGGGCTACGTACACTCCTGATACCTTACCATTTAGCATGTTTTCAACTGAAGGTGTTGTGATGTCGGTCAGTTTCTCTTCTTTCAGGGTTTGCAAAGCACCCGTTAAACTTTCTTTTTTCTGAACGCCGTAACCAACGATTACAACTTCTTCCAAAGCTTGAGAATCTTCTTTCAGGTCGATCTTGATAGTAGACTGTCCGGTATAGGGGATTTCTTGTGTGATATAACCGACGAAAGAAACCTGAATGATGTCTCCGCGCTTCAAACCTTCTAAAACAACCTTACCGTCGGTATCGGATACATTACCCGTAGTTGTCCCCTTCACAATCACAGATGCTCCGGTTACTGGGCCTAGAGCATCTTCCACAACGCATGTCACTCTTCCCGTTTGTTGGGAAATACTGGTACTAGGCTCTGCTGGTGTAGTTCCTGCAAAAGTTGTTCCTGGGGAAGCTAGTGTTCCCGCCAGTAGAATAAAGCTAACTAAATTTAATTTTTTTCGCATGGAAATTTAGATTAAAAATAATATTTGATGTATAAATCTTTCTATCCCATGAACCAAAACAGATTTTACTTTTTAGATTTGGCATGTAGGATTTGTGTTAAATCATAGTTCTAAATGGACTATGGTTGAATTTTTCTTAGACAATATTTTTCTTGGTGTAGCTAATGAATATTTGGTGAAGAATAAGGCTGTAGAGGGCTTTTTTCGAGGTTATAGATAAGGATGTGTTAAAAAACATTCTTGGGTATGTGTATATTTTTTAATAACAAAACATGATTAAATAAATATTTCATATATTTGTCACAAATAAACCATAGTCCATTTAGGACTTATCCCTGAATTATCATTTGTTCACTAAAATATCAATAGAAGATAGGAGTATGAGTTCTATTGTATCTATTATATTGCCTTAAGGCTAGAAGAAGAGTTTCTTTTTATAGCCGTTTTCGCTATTGGTATTTCTGTGTTTATTTAATTAGAAAGGTTGTTTTTTAATCTTAGGTAGGCATATTGAGGTTGTGGATTGTTATGAGTATAAGTTTGTTAGGTATAGATATCAGGTTTTATAGTTGTTTTTTTATAAAATTCATAATCTCTGTTTCCTTTTCCGGATGGAACCATTCGATCTCCGTATCCCGTTTGAACCAAGTCATTTGCTTGCGGGCATAAACACGTGAGTTGCGTCTGATCTTTTCAACTGCGAAGTCTAAAGACCATTCCCCATCAAAATATTTGAATAGTTCTTTGTAGCCGACTGTGTTAAGCGAGTTAAGGTGGCGGTAAGGATACACTTTACGTGCCTCTTCAAGCAGTCCGTCATCCATCATCTGGTCGACCCGGTGGTTGATACGTTCGCATAACTCTTCCCGGTCGCGGGTCAATCCAACTTTAATAATATTGAAAGGACGTACTTTTTTTATATTGGTACGGAAAGAGGAGTAGGGCTTTCCCGTCATCCGACAGATCTCTACGGCATGGATAACCCGTTTGTAGTTCATGCGATCTACTTCATCGTAATGAATCGGATCTGCTTCTTTTAACTCTGCCAGGATAGGTTCCAACCCTTCACGTTCGAACTGGGCGTAGATGGCATCACGTATCTCGGGAGTGACAGTAGGGATATCGTCGATCCCTTTGCATACGGCGTCGATGTACATCATGGAACCTCCGGTCATAACCACTGTCGGAGTTGTCTGGTGAAGTGTATTTAATAAGGAAATAACATCTTCTTCAAAGTTACTGGCACTGTAATAATCGGTCAACTCGAGTGTGCCGACCATGTAATGTTTTACTCTTGCCATTTGCTCCGGGGTAGGAGCGGCAGTACCGATAGGCAGGTCTTTATATAGCTGACGGGAGTCGGATGAGATAATAGGCGAACCGAAGTGCTCTGCTACACGCAGGCTCAGTTCTGTTTTTCCGACTCCTGTCGGCCCTAATAATATGACAAGGGAATTCATTTATTAAAAACGCTCGTCGTCGTATGGATTTTCCATCGGTCCGTCGCCTAAGCCTTCGAAACCACCTTTATCCAGTTCGTCGATGTCGTATTCAGAATCGCCGTAGAAATCTTCGCCGATATCTGTTGTTGTACTTTTGGTATCAAACTCGTCGAAGTCGACCGTTTGTGCGGGAGGAAGACCGATAGACTTGCTGATCATTGCTTTGTCGAGGTCTTTGCCCGGCTCTATTTCACGAAGTTCCATAAAGAAGGCACGTTCGGTCATATAGTCGAAAACGAACATAAGTTTCTGGTGTTCGTCTTCGAGCAATTCTTCCAGACGAGTGTCACCCATTATATAGCTATCCACTTCTGAAGTGGTGTCCATTTCAACCAATGTTATTTCCGTATTCTTGCTCCAGTCGTCGTCACAAATAAAGAAAGAACACATCTGATCTTTTGTGTAACCAACCGAGTCCAGGATGGCGTCGTGGAGATCGAGGAAAGTAGCTTCCGCGTCAATCTTGATCTCGCGTTTGAAGTCATCTACTTCATCTGATAGAATGAGGAATCTAAATACCATAGTCTTTTTAGTTTTTTGTTGGTTCAAAAGTAGTAAAAAATATCAATACCAACATATAACGATATAAAAAAAGCGGCCTGTGGATTCAGTTATATAAAACAAAAGGGCCGTTAACCCCGCAAGGAGTTGACAGCCCTTCAAAATTGTTTATTTTCTTATCGTTTACTCGTCGATGGAACCTCTTACGATACCCCGTTCGGAAGTCTTGATAAAGTTTAAGATCAAGTCTCTTTCTATGCTGGGTACATATTCCGTTTCGATCGCTTTCAGTGCCTCTGTATTGTTCAGCCCGCGAGTATATAAAGTACGATAGATATCCTGGATCAGGAATACCTGTTCGTTGGTGAATCCGCGACGGCGTAAACCGACGATATTGATACCGCAATAAACGATCGGGTCGCGACCGATCAACGTATAAGGAGGAATATCTTTTCCGATACGTGAACCGCCCTGAACCATTACATGCTTGGATATGCGGGTAAACTGGTGAACCAGGCTACCGCCGCTGACAATGGCAAAGTCGTCAATCTCCACTTCTCCGGCTATCTGGGAAGCATTACCGATGATGATATGATCTTTCAGTACACAATCGTGGGCAATATGGGAATATGCCATAATCAGGCAGTCGCTTCCGACTACGGTCTTGCCTTTCGATGCTGTACCACGGTTGATCGTAACACATTCGCGGATAGTAGTATTGTTTCCTACTTCGGCGGTTGTCTGCTCTCCGTTGAACTTCAGGTCTTGTGGAATACCGGCAATTACAGCTCCCGGGAAGATGGAACAATTGTTTCCGATCCTGGCCCCGTCGAGAATGACTGCGTGTGAATAAATGTGACAATTGTCGCCTATTACTACATCCTTTTCAATCACTGCAAAAGGATCTATCGTTACATTCTGGCCGATCTTTGCTTCGGGATGTACGACTGCTAAAGGGGATTGATTCATTGCCTTCTTCTATTATTTATTTTTTATAATCTGAGCCATAAATTCAGCTTCGCATACCAGCTTGTCGCCCACGAAGATATAACCTTTCATCGTAGAGATACCTCGACGGATAGGAGCCAGCAGTTCCAGACGGAGGATCAAAGTATCTCCCGGCACCACTTTCTGGCGGAACTTCACTCCGTCTATCTTCATGAAATAAGTAGAATACCGTTCCGGTTCGTCTACTGAATTCAGAACGAGTAAACCACCTGTCTGAGCCATTGCTTCTACCAGCAATACACCCGGTGTCACTGGTTCCTGGGGGAAGTGTCCGGTAAAGAACGGTTCGTTTGTCGTAATATTTTTTATTCCGACGATGTAATCTCCGCCGATTTCGATGATCTTATCGACCAACAGGAACGGGTAACGGTGAGGAAGCAATTCGCGGATACGGTTAATATCCATGATCGGTTCTGCATTCGGATCGTAAATCGGAGCCTGTACTTCGTTCAGTTTAATATCTTTGCGGATCATACGTGCCAACTGGTTGTTGATCTTATGACCCGGACGGGTAGCGATGATGCGTCCACGGATAGGTTTGCCAATCAGTGCAAGGTCACCCAATACGTCGATCAGTTTATGGCGTGCCGGTTCGTTATCGAATACCAGCGGCTTATTGTTGATATAACCCAGTTCGTGTACGTCTTTATGAGGAATGCCTAATTCGTCTGCCAGTTTGTCGAGTGCATCTTGCGGCATCTTCTGGTCGTAGATTACGATTGCATTGTCGAGGTCGCCCCCTTTGATCAGGTTGTTCTGGCGAAGCATTTCCACTTCGCGAACGAAGACGAATGTACGTGATGCGGCCAGCTCTGTCGGAAATTCGCTCAGGTCGTTCAGTGTAGCGAACTGATTCGACAATACGGGAGAGTCGAAAGAGATCAGTACATTTACACTGAATTTATCGTCCGGAAGAATGATCAGTGAGGAACCGGTTTCTTCGTCTTTTACTTCGATCTTATGTTTTACGATGTAATAGTCTTTCGGTGCATTCTGTTCAACAATCCCGGCTTTTTGGATTTCTTCTGCGAAGAAACGTGAACTACCGTCGAGGATAGGGAATTCGGGTGCATTCACTTCGATCAGGCAGTTATCGATTTCGTAGGCATATAAAGCTGCCATTGCATGTTCAACGGTGCTGATCTGAATGCCGTTTTTAGAGAGAACAGTACCTCTTTGTGTACTGGCTACGTTTTCTGCCAATGCATCAATAACAGGTTGTCCTTCCAGGTCAACACGTTTAATTTTGTAACCATGGTTTTCCGGTGCCGGATTGAATGTTATCTGGATATCCAGTCCGGTATGCAAGCCTTTACCTTGCATCGAGAAACTCTTGGCTAGCGTCTTTTGTTTCTGCATACGTATATTATTTATTGATTTCTTTCTTTAATTGTTCGATCTCGCGCTGTAACTGTCCCATGGTGCGGTACATATCCGGCAGACGGTTGAATATCGCACTCGAGCGCATGAAGTTTTTCGCATCGATGGCAGGAGCCCCTAATACGGTTTTTGCTTCCTTAATATCGCTGATCACACCAGCCTGTGCACCGAATATTACATGGTCGGCAATATGGATGTGTCCTGCCAGACCCACCTGTCCGCCAAACATACAATGGCTGCCGATCTTTACAGAGCCGGCGATACCTACCTGGGCAGCCATTACTGTATTTTCGCCTACTTCCACATTGTGGGCGATCTGAACCAGGTTATCCAGTTTTACACCCCGGCGGATAATGGTTGAACCCATTACTGCACGGTCGATCGTAGTATTGGCTCCGACTTCTACATTGTCTTCCAACACAACGTTTCCTAATTGCGGGATCTTTTTGTAATTATCTCCTTCGGGAGCAAAACCGAAACCGTCCGAACCGATCACAGAACCGGCATGCAGGATACAATTGTCTCCGATTTTACATCCGTTATATATGGTTGTATGAGGATAAAGAAGGCAGTTATCTCCAACGGTAACACCGTCGCCTATATATACGTTAGGAAATATCTGGCAGTTTTTACCCAGCTTTACGTTCTCGCCGATATAAGCGAAATTGCCGACATAGCAATCTTCTCCCAATGTAGCGGAGGCTGCAATAAAGGCAGCCGAAGATACCCCGGCCTTTTTCGGTTTAGACTGTTCTACCAAATTGAGTAACATGGCAAGCGCAGCATAAGCATTTTCAACCTTAATTAAGGTGGCAGTAATTTGTTCAGCCGGAGAAAAGTCGTTATTCACCAGAACAATGCTAGCTTCTGTATTATAGATATAATGTTCGTACTTAGGATTGGCCAGGAATGATAATGTTCCGGGTTGTCCTTCTTCTATTTTTGAGAAGTTGCTGACTCTCACTTCTGGGTTGCCTTCAACGGTTCCGCCAAGAAAGTCCGCTATTTGTTGGGCTGATAACTCCATTACTTATTTTGTTAATTGTATTTGAATTGAGACTGCTCCACTAAGAATAAAGCAGTTTGCAAAAATGGTGAAAATAATTGGGATTGCCTATGCTTTGCAGGGAATAATTCCCTTATCATGCAGATATCCTGCCATTTCACGCTGTACTTCTTCTGCTGCTTTGCGGGCGAACGAAGCAAAATTCTCTGATTTATCAGCATAAATGATCGCACGGGAAGAGTTGACTAACAGGCCACATTCGTCGTTCATACCGTATTGAGCCACTTCGTGAAGGCTGCCTCCCTGTGCTCCGACACCCGGAACCAGCAAAAAATGATTGGGGGCATACTTACGGATATCAAGGAACATTTTTCCCTGCGTAGCACCGACAACATACATCATTTGTTCGTCGGTAGCCCAATCCTGCGACTTCTTCAGTACTTTTTCGAACAGACGTTCGCCGTTGGCATCTTCTGTCATCTGGAAATCCTGTGAACCTTTGTTTGACGTAAGAGCTAACAGGATAACCCATGCTTCCGGGTAGATCAGGAACGGTTTTACGCTGTCTTCACCCATATAAGGAGCCACTGTTACGGCATCTACCTTGATATGATCGAAGAAAGAACGGGCGTACATTTCGGATGTATTACCGATATCACCACGTTTTGCATCGGCAATGATGAACTGGTCCGGATAGTTTTCGCGCAGATAAGTTACTGTCTTTTCGAAAGAAAGCATACCTTTCACACCCAGACTCTCGTAGAATGCCAGGTTCGGTTTGTAAGCTACGCAGTAATCGGCAGTAGCATCGATGATTGCCTTGTTGAAAGCGAAGATCGGGTCTTCTTCAGAAAGTAAATGCTGCGGAATCTTTTTTATATCAGTATCCAATCCGACACAGAGGAAGGATTGTTTCTTTTTGATGTTCTCGAATAATTGTTGCTTGTTCATCTTGTTTCGTGTCAAATAATGAAATTGTTATAATTCTGCTTCTTTCAGGCGTTCTGCATTTTCGGCAACGGTCAGTTGGTCGATGCAAGTTTGTATATCGCCATCCATGAAAGCAGACAGATTGTAAATCGTGTAGTTGATACGATGATCGGTGATACGTCCTTGCGGATAGTTGTATGTACGAATCTTCGCGGATCGGTCGCCCGACGAAACCATTGTCTTACGTTTGTTGGCAATGTCGTCGAGGTATTTCTGATGTTCTTTATCATATATGAAAGAACGCAGGCGTGTAAGGGCCCGTTCTTTATTTTTCGGTTGGTCGCGTGTCTCCGTACATTCGATCAGGATTTCCTCGCTTATGCCGGTGTTCGGATTCTTCCAGACGTATCTTAAACGTACGCCCGATTCGACCTTGTTCACATTCTGGCCGCCGGCACCTCCTGAGCGGAAAGTATCCCACTTAATTTCACCTTCGTTAATTTCAACATCAAACTCGTCTGCTTCGGGGAGTACGGCTACGGTTGCAGCAGATGTATGTACACGTCCCTGGGTTTCGGTTGCAGGTACACGTTGAACGCGATGTACTCCCGACTCATATTTGAGTGTGCCGTACACCTTCTCGCCGCTGACGGTGAAAATGATTTCTTTGTATCCGCCCGACGAGCCTTCGCTGCAACTGGAGAGAGCTATTTTCCAGCCTTTTGTTTCGCAGTATTTTACATACATACGATACAGGTCGCCGGCAAAAAGGGCGGCTTCATCGCCTCCCGTTCCTCCACGTATTTCAACGATCGCGTTTTTGTCGTCTTCCGGATCGCTGGGTACAAGCAACAGCTTGATTTCTTCTTCCAGTTCCGGAACACGTGCGTTACAGGAATCCAACTCTTCGCGGGCAATTTCTTTCATTTCAGGATCTTGCTCCGTATCCAGCATCTGCCGGGCTTCTTTTATCCCGTTTAACGTGTTTACATATTCATTGCGGGTAGTCACGATCTTCTCCAGATCGCGATACTCTTTATTGAGTTTTACAAACCGTTTCATATCGGCAATCACTGCCGGGTCGGTAATCAGTGTTCCGACTTCTTCAAAACGGCTTACCAGTCCGTCTAATCTTCCTAATAAGTTATTTTCAGCCATTTATCAGATTAATATATGAAGCGACCTTTTTCGCTCTCAATAATCAATTCGTTCTTATCCGCCTCTTCCACGAAGCCGACCACCTGTGCATCGATGTTGAAGCTCTTGGCAATGTTGACCACTTCTTCTGCATGTTCGGGCGACAGATAGATTTCCATGCGGTGTCCCATGTTGAACACTTTATACATTTCACTCCAATCGGTGCCGCTCTGTTCCTGTATGATACGGAAAAGAGGAGGAACCGGGAACAGATTATTCTTTGTAACACGCTTGTTTTCTACGAAGTGCATAACCTTAGTCTGTGCTCCGCCGGAGCAATGTACCATTCCGTGGATTTGTGGACGTAGTTTATCCAGTAACATTTTGATTACCGGCGCATACGTGCGGGTAGGGGATAATACCAGTTTACCGGCATCGATACCCAGTTCTTCGATTTTCTCTGTCAGCTTCAGACCGCCGGAATAAACCAACTCGTCAGGAACTGCTGCATCGTAGCTTTCCGGATATTTTTCAGCCAGGTATTTGGCAAATACGTCGTGACGAGCAGAGGTCAAACCGTTGCTGCCTGTTCCGCCGTTATATTCTTTTTCGTAGGTAGCCTGTCCGTAGGAGGCCATGCCGACAATGACGTCGCCACCTTGTATTTTGCTGTTGTCTACAACGTCTGCACGTTTCATACGGCAGGTTACGGTGCTGTCTACAATGATTGTGCGAACCAGATCGCCGACATCGGCTGTTTCACCTCCTGTTGCATAGCAACCGACGCCCATTTCACGCAGTTCGGCCAACAGTTCGTCTGTTCCGTTGATGATGGCGGAGATTACCTCTCCCGGGATCAGCAGTTTATTTCGTCCGATGGTGGATGAAACAAGGATATTATCGACAGCTCCTACGCATAATAGGTCGTCGATGTTCATGATCAGTGCATCCTGTGCAATACCTTTCCACACAGACAGGTCACCGGTTTCTTTCCAGTACATGTAAGCCAGGGATGATTTTGTTCCGGCTCCGTCAGCGTGCATAATGTTGCAGTATTCAGGATCACCGCCTAATATATCGGGGATGATCTTACAAAATGCTTTAGGGAATATTCCCTTATCGATGTTCTTTATTGCATTGTGAACATCTTCTTTTGAAGCGGATACACCGCGCAGGTTGTAACGTTGGTCACTCATTGTTTTTACGTATTTGGCCGCAAAGATACTATTTTTTTATCTTACTTATCTAAGTTTTAATACATCTCCTTCTTCAGGAACGTAATCTTTGTCTTTTTTATTTATCTTATACAGGCTCTTGATTTGTATTCCGTATTTTTGGGAGATGCTGTGCATGGACTCTCCGATTTGTACAACATGGTCGTAATTAGGCTTGTCTGCCTTCTTTTTCTTCTTTTCCAGGTAGACAATATCGCCTTTCTGTAGCGGAAAGTCTTCCGGCACTTCATTGAACTTTTTCAAATCTTTTACAGGAAAGTCCAGATTCTGTGCTATTTGGTCGAAACTGTCGTTCTCTTTAGCATAAACATACAGCAATCCGTAAGTTCTGTAGATCGTATATCTGACTGTCGGGAATTTGAGATTTTTCTTTTCCTTGCGTGTAAGGTTGTGGACTTTTCCGGTATCATAACGGTAAAGTTCATAATCTTCAATTACTTTGATTAATTTGTTCGCGTAAGCACGGTCAGTTGCGTAACCACACTTTTGGAGGCCTCTCGCCCAACCTTTGTAGTCAGTGATTTTAAGGCGAAACAGCGATTCGTAGCGCGAGCGCTTCAGGAATTTGGAGTGGTCTTCATATGAATCTTCCACCCGTTTATATTTACGGAAGCACTCTCCGCGCAGGTCGTCGTCATGATAGACACGTCCGCCACGCCAGTCGGAATGACATTTAATGCCGAAATGATTGTTCGAGCGCCGTGCCAGGTCGCTTTGTCCGGCTCCGGACTCAAGTATTCCCTGTGCCAGGGTGATACTGGCAGGGATCTTGTATTTCTTTTGCTGTTGTATGGCCAGGTCGCTGTATGTTTTTATATACTTTTCGTAGGAAGGGATTTTACGCTGGGTAGCAGCATCTGCGAATACTGTAACAAAAAACAATAGGCAAAAAATTCGTATCATTAATTTCATAAAAAGAGTCCTCTAAAGTATTTATTTTCGCAAAGATAATGAAGCTGGAGATATTTCTCTTCTAAATAATCTATAAAATACTCGTCTATATTCTGCTGATTTTGGCAAGGAAGTCATAATGTTCTCCCTCTTTTATTATCTCCGCTTTGAATCCATTATTGGCTGCGTGCAGGCTGAGCGTTTGAAAATCTATGTATAGCCAGTCGAAGCTGTCGCCTTTGGTGTTTTTGTATTGCATGCGGAAATCTACTTCGCCATAATAATCGTCTTCAGGGTCAATATCGAGGTTGCCGTCTTCATCTTCGAATAAATAGCGTAGGTCGGACGAGTCCATCAAGACGCATCCTCCCGGAGCAAGCAGTCTTTTTATTGTCCGGAAGAATTCCGGCAGGTTGGCTATTTTGCCTATGATTCCCGAACCGTTCATCAGCAACAGGATCGTGTCGAATGAACCGGTGAACTGTTCATTGAAGAAGTTTTGCAATGCGACCTCTTTCACTCCTCTTTTTTGCATCGTCTCTATGGAGAGAGGAGATATATCGATCGCTTTCACCTCTTTACCCATTTCCTGCAAGGCGAGTGAGTGGCATCCGCTACCGGCACCAACATCCAGTATTTTACCCGTACTCATGCGAAGGGCCTCCTGTTCTGTTTCCGGCATTTCCTCAAAACTACGGAACAGTTGTTTTACCGGTATTTCATCTTCATCGAACATAGAAGAGAATACACGAAGTTTTGTCGCTTTTCCGTTCGCGAAATAATCGGCGATTGCCGTGCCCATCGGGTCTTTATCGGGTGTGAGTAGGGGTATTTGCATATCCTGAGATGGATTTATTTGTAATTTATCCGGCAAAGATACAAATTTACTATCTTTGTTTATCTAATATTTTGATTGTATGAAGGAAATCAGACTGGAAACGAAAATAACAGTTTATCCGTTGAACGAAGTTCCGGATGAAGAATTGCCTTTGGTTCATGCCGCGTTGAAAGCGACAGAACAGTCCTATGCACCTTATTCTAAATTTCATGTGGGTGCGGCTGCATTGTTGGCCGACGGAACGATTGTGACGGGAAGTAACCAGGAAAATGCAGCTTATCCATCCGGTTTGTGTGCCGAACGGGTCGCTTTGTTTCATGCCGGACATCGGTATCCGGATATTCCTGTGGTAGCCCTGGCGATTGCTGCGGCAACGGGAGGGAAACAGGTGGAAAGTATTTCTCCCTGTGGCGCTTGCCGCCAGGTTTTGCTGGAAACGGAACAACGATATGACAAATCGGTGAAAGTATTGCTTTGCGGAACTAAAGAGGTAATGGTCGCTCCGAGCGCAGTTTCGCTTTTGCCTCTTTGTTTCGGGAAAGGTAACCTTTAATCCCCTTTTTTCCGGATATGCATGAAAGCCTTGTTTTAGGCAGACCGGTAGAAAACAGAAACGGGACAGAATGTTCAATTTCCTGTCCCGTTTTAATTATAATTCAGCTATCCGGTTAGATTCCTAAGGAAGCTTTGATCTGATTGATCTTTTCTTCGGCAGCTTTTTCTGCTTCCGGCAGATCTTCCAGGCTCTTTACTTTTGAATGAACTTCACAGTAGAATTTAATTTTCGGTTCTGTTCCTGAAGGACGGATAGATACTTTTGTATTGTCTTCAGTGAAATATTGCAGAACGTTGGAAGTTGTCGGCATATCCAAAGTGATTGTTTCTTTGTCGATATAGCTGTAGCCTTTCAGGGAAGCATAATCGTAGAACAAAGATACTTTTGAACCTGCAATTTCCTGTAATGGGTTTTCGCGGAAGTTCTTCATCATTGCTTCGATTTCTTCTGCACCGCTCTTGCCTTTCTTTACGACAGAAATACCTTTTTCTTTTGAGAAACCGTATTGTACGTAGATGTTCTGCAGCAACTGGAACATTGTGATGCCCTGGTCTTTTGCCCATGCAGCAATTTCAGCCAGGATAGCACATGCAGAAACTGCATCTTTATCGCGAACGAAATCTTCGCAAAGGAAACCGTAGCTTTCTTCACCACCACCGATATAGTTTTTCTTGCCTTCGTTTTTCTTCATTACATCGGCAATCCATTTGAAACCGGTATAAACATCGTATAATTCAACGCCGTTGCGTTCAGCGATCGTACGGATCAGTTCTGTTGTAACGATTGTCTTTACGATATATTCTTTGCCGTTTACCTTACCCAGTTCTTTCCAACGGGTAATCAGATAATAAACGAACATCAAAGCAGTCTGGTTACCGTTCAACAACACCCATTCGCCTTCATTGTTCTTAACGGCAGCACCTACGCGGTCAGCATCCGGGTCGGAAGCCAGTACCAGGTCGGCATCTGTTTCTTTTGCTTTCTCAACAGCCATTGCCAAAGCAGCCGGCTCTTCCGGGTTGGGAGAGATAACAGTTGGGAAATCGCCGCTTACAACATCTTGTTCGGGAACATGGATAACATTTGTAAATCCGAATGCTTTCAGTGTATCAGGAATGATACGTACGCCTGTTCCGTGGATCGGAGTGTAAACGATCTTCATATCGTGGTGACGTTTGATAGCTTCCGGTGAAAGGGAGATTGTTGTCAAAGCGTCGATATACAGATTGTCAATTTCTTTACCGATGATTTCGATCAGCTCCTTATTGCCTTTGAACTTGATGTCGCTGGCATTACGGATCTTGTTTACTTCGGCAATCGTGTTACGGTCGTGCGGTGCAATCATCTGTGCGCCATCGTCCCAGTAAGCCTTGTAACCGTTGTATTCTTTCGGATTGTGGGAGGCTGTCAGGATAATACCACTCTGGCATCCCAGTTTACGGATGGCAAAAGACATTTCCGGAGTCGGACGAAGATCTTCAAACATGTATACTTTGATACCGTTAGCAGAGAAGATATCTGCCGAGATTTCAGCAAACTTACGGCTGTTGTTACGGCAGTCATGGCCGATAACGACTTTGATCTGGTCAAGTCCTGAAAATTCTTTTTTCAGGTAGTTTGACAATCCTTGTGTAGCAGCACCTACTGTATAAATATTCATACGGTTGGTTCCTACACCCATAATACCTCTTAAACCTCCGGTTCCGAATTCAAGATCTTTGTAAAACGATTCGATCAGATCGGTCGGGTCTTCGTTGTCCAATAAAGCCTGAACCTGCGCTTTTGTTTCGGCATCATAACTTTTAGTAAGCCAGCTTTGCGCTTTGCTTCTTACCATTTCTAGCAGTTCGTTGTTTTCCATACCCAAATATCTTGCATTTATTATATATGTTATTTCCTAATTTATCGAGAAAACAAAGATACAAATTAATTGATTTAAACAATGGCTCGCGTCCTTATTTTCAAGAAAAAAGAAAAGATCTTTTTTACCATGTAAACGGATATGTATAAGATGTTTGATTTCCACAGGCATCTGTTACGACCAGTTTTAATGTATGTTTTCCTCTTGTCAGTCGCTCCTTATCGAACTGATAAGTGATGACAGATTTGTTATTCATTTCAAAAAGAACGAATTGTCCGTCTATTTCACCTCGATATGTCTGTACACCGCTCAGGTTATCCGACAGTCGGAATGAGATCGCTTGTTTACTAACCCATGTAGCCGGGTTGAGTGGTGTAACGGTTGGAGGGATAAGGTCTTGCCCGAGTGTATAGGTGCCCATTTCTTTGATATCAGCATCTATCCATCCATTACGGTAAACGCCTCCTGTCCATGACCGGCGTCCGTTTTGTATACGTACGATACCGTATTGTTGTTTATTTTCAAGCGTATCGCTCTGTAAGCGTAAGGAAAGTTTAGCCGATTTATGCAAGGCAACCGGTTTGTTATGCAGTGTATGTGTAGCTCCGAGAGCGGTGCTGTCTTCTTTTACAGAATAACGGAAATACAAGTCGTCGTAGAGGTTTCCCTTGGGGATGGTCAGGCGAATACCTTTGGCCCCGAAACGGTTATCGCTCCACCAATGGAACAATTCCGTATTGTCGGTGTCGATTTCCGGAATGGGTTGCTCTTTTCCTTCTATCCGGATGGATAGTTGTGTCGAATTACCGAAAGTGTCTGCCACCCGGTAGGTGAGGTGATAAGTGCGCGGTTCGTCGATCGTCAGTATTCCTCGTTTGATGCTTTCGATAAAACGAAGGCGGTTGCCCGGATCGACAAAACTCTTTATATAGAATGAACGGTGTTCTTTCCATTCTTCGAAATCGGTAAAGCTGTTCAGGTAACGGGTTTCATCGAAAGCGAAACGATTTAAGTCACTTCGATAGATAACCTGACTGTCGACTGTCAGTGTGATATCTTTAATACCGTATATATTGCTGGTGTTATCCATGTAATCGTATCCTTTTATTGCAAGGCCGATTTCTCCCCAGGCTTCGATTTTTCCTGTCAGTGTAGGTTTGCCGTTTTTGGGTGTCACGGGTTTGAGTTCCAGTTTTCGGGTGCTACCGTTTACTACCCCTTTGCCAAGCATGGGATAAATCATAATCCCCTGTATTTGCGGAGGGCGGGTGTCTTCTATCAGGTCTTTGTAGTATTCGATAGGATCCATCGGTTCTTCTGTTTCTGTGTCGCGCACTTCGAAATGAAGATGCGGCCCTCCGGAGCTTCCGGTGTTCCCACTCAGGGCTACGATTTCTCCTTCTTTTACCGGCAATTCGTCCGGAGTCAGCGTCAGGTTTACATTAAAGCTTTCCTGTTCGTATTGTTTTTCCTTGAGGTAAGCTGCTATTTTAGAGGAAAATTTCTGTAAATGTCCGTAGACGGTCGTTGTTCCATTGGGGTGAGTGATGTATAACCCATTTCCATATCCCCACGGACTGACAGAAATGCGTGAAACATATCCGTCTTGTACGGAGTGGATCGGCTTCCCTTCCACACCCTGTGTTTTAAAATCTATTCCGGAATGAAAATGGTTGCTTCTCAGTTCTCCAAAGTTTCCACTTAAAAGAATAGGGATGTCCAACGGTTTTCGAAATTCTTGCGCGTTCGCAGTAGCGGATGTAATTCCGGCTAAAAGGCAGATTCCTGCCAGTATATGATGTATTTGCATATCCTCATTTAATTCAATCTTCGGTAGGCAAAGATAGTAAAAAGTCAGTAATAAGGGGTAAATGATCGCTATAGCCGCCTTCATATTTGAAACCGTAATATGTGCGTGCGGGACGTTTACCATGCCAGGTTTTATCTTTGGTGAAGAGGAAATCGGGTGCAAATATGCGTATGCTTTCGGGGATGATATGCATTCGTGAGTCTTTATTAATAAGATTGCCCGATACAATGATCTGGTCCAGTTGACTCCATTCTCCCTGATATTTGTGTGTTCCGGGGAAGTTTAATGTGTGTGGATTTGCAAAAAGATTATAAAGGGTGGATGTCTCAGCTTTTGTGCAGACAGACATAGCCCCCAATACCTCGGTGATACTGGCGTTTTCCGGTGTGTCGTTGAAATCTCCCATAATAAGTAACTGAGGTGTTGTGCGTATCTGTATCAGAGAGTCGCAAAGGTGTCGTAAGGTGCGGGCGGCATCGAAACGATCAGCTTCGCTTTCCTTTTCTCCTCCGTAGCGGGAGGGTAGGTGACAGACGAATACATCCAGAGTATCTGAGGTCAGGACCTTTCCCCAGACGTGGAGGATATTGCGGGTATATTTATGTCGTTTGCGGGTGAAAACGACCGGTTGTTCTTCATGTCCTATGTATTTGAACTTATCCTGCTGGTAAAGGAGTGCCGTATTAATGCCCCTGATGTCGGAGCCATGTGTCATACAATAGCGATACTGTTGCAGTTTGAGGGGTGTTCGTTTGAGCAGGTGGATCAATACAGAGTCATTTTCTACTTCACAGAGTCCGACTAAAGCGGGCGTGTTCCATTCTCCGACGGCACTGATTACTTTAGCTATCTGCTGGAGTTTATGGTAATAACGTCCGCGTGTCCAATGGCGGTTGCCGGTTGGGAGAAAATCATTGTCGTTCTTATTCGGATTGTCTTCGGTATCGAACAGATTCTCGACGTTATAACTCATTACTCTGAAATCTAGCTGGGCTTCGATTGGCAGCGTAATGAATGATAAAACGTAAATAATGATAGTTAAGGTTTTGATCATATCTAATTGTTTTTATTTGTCTTCTTCTTCCTTGGGGACATATTCATAAGCTCCGATATCCGGTCCATCGTTTGTCAGACGGTTAACGCCGTTGCGGTCGATAGGATACTTCTGTGTTATAAAGAGGTCTGCCTTACCAACACCCGGCGTTGTCTCCTTGTCGGGACGGAAATCATACATATATTTATTTTTTTCACCGCCGGTCATTCTGTATTCCATCTTGTTTGTATCTTTCTCCGTGATAAAGATGACATCTGGAAACTTGTCGTCTTTTATCTCCTGCAGTTTGATCACACAGTGATTAAACTGATAGTTCAATTTACCATTCAGCGGAGTGGCTTTAAGGTTGATAACCAGTTCTCCGTTCGTCAGGTCTTTAGCTGCAGAATGATTACCATCGATTATACAGTTGTCAAAATAGGCTTGTTCCAGATTGTAGGAGATAGCTTTTGTATCCGCATCTTCATCCTTTATAGTTAATGTACCGCCGGTTCGCTGTTTTAAAGTCATGTAATTGGCTATCGTACAATGTGTGAAATTGTATTTTCCTCCTGCCAATAACACCACATCTGCTGTTGCATTCGTAAATTCACTGTTTGTAGCTTCTATATTACAGTTGATTGCTTTGAATGCAAAGCCATCCATATTGGTGATCTGTGAATTGTTGATCTTCAGTTTGGAATTTTCCGGATCGGATGCTTCACACAAAATACCATTGTTCCCGTTGCGCACTATTACATTATTAAATACATTACCAAAACTTTCCGGTTTAAAGGTAATGCCTTCCCATTGTCCCGGTGTGCGGTCGTAGGGTAATAGATCGTTCAAAATGAAATCAAGGCGATCGCCACGGAATGTGATTGGTTTTTCGATTGTTCCGTTGGCTATAATTGTTCCTTTGGAGATTATTTTTGCTTTGTCGTGCATGTAGAAAGTCGCTCCTTCTTCAATATCGACAGTTACACCATCGTCGATCGTCAGGCTGTCATATATAAGGTAAGGACGTTCAGCCGTCAGTTTGGTATCTTCTGTCAGTATTTTTCCTCCCTTTATCAAATGAACATCTTGTCCGCATGCTTCCAGCAGAACAGATTGTTTTATTCCGTTGAAGAAGAAAACGATCGAATCCTGGACTAATAACGGCTGGTCTTTTCCGTTGGGGTTGACTGTCACTTCTACAAAAATGTACATACTATCTTTTGCAGCTACTCTAACATTATCGAAGTTGTCTCCTTTACGGCCATCTACATTAATTCGGAATCCACTGGTGGCTGGTGATGCTTGTAATACTTTCTCGATGTTTAGTGGTTGGTCGTTTCTGTTGTAAACCATGAATTGTTTCGTTGCTGAACCAATAGTCGTGAATACGGTATCGAATGATAAAGTATCTGTCGAGAAACTCAACCGGTGGTTCGGATTGGTCGAATAATTTTCGTCCAGCCCGTCGCATCCAGCCAACAGGTTGAGTAATATGGTACATACTATGAGCAACGACGCGGTAATTTTTTTCATTTTCTCTGAATGTTAAAATATATGCCTTTGTGTTCTTGTTTCTCAATAAACAAAATATTTATAAAGAAAGTTTTCAGGCATTAACATAAAAAAAGAGGAAAAACACGGTCAAAGTGTTAATCCTCTTTCTATAACGTGAAATATTAAAGTTTATTTTGCCGGGATGCTTTTTAATAATTCCAAAAGGTGATCCCACCATAAACCAACGGTCTTAATTTCGATCCGTTCGTTCGGAGAGTGAACATCTCTTAATGTCGGTCCAAAAGAAATCATATCCAGGTTAGGATATTTTTCGAGGAACAGTCCGCACTCCAATCCGGCATGGATTGCCATGATCTTAGCATCTTTATTAAACAAACGTTTGTAAGTCTCCTGTGCTACTTTCAGAATTTTGGAATCCGGATTTGGAGCCCATCCCGGATAACCGTCACCATGAGTGACCTGGGCATCTGCCAGCAAGAAAGTGGAGGCTACCTGGTTTGCAACAGCTATTTTACATGATTCGATAGAGCTACGCTGGCTAGTTCCTACGACGATCGTATTGCCTTCTTTCATCTTGACAGATGCCAGGTTGGTAGATGTTTCTACCAGGCCTTCGATATCGTGGCTCATGCCGATCACGCCGTGCGGGCAAGCATGCAGCGCGTAGATCAGTTTTTTGGTCGTTTCGTTGTCGATACGTGTTTCCGGTTGATCGGCCGATTCCATAACCAACTGTACGTTGGGATCGACATGTTTCAGTTCGTTTTCGATGTCTGCTGCAAAATGGTTCAGCATAACACGTACCTTTTCTTTATCTTCCGGATACAATCCGATAACGGCGTGTGCTTCGCGAGCGATGGCGTTACGCAGGTTTCCACCATCAATAGAGCATAATGTAAAGTCGAACTGTTGTTGCAACAGGAATAGGAAGCGAACCAGGATCTTATTGGCATTACCCAAACCTTTGTGGATTTCACCGCCTGAGTGTCCACCGTTCAGACCTTTTACATCGATACGGAAGTATTGCAGGTTAGGAGAGGTTGCGAGCGGTTCGTAATGGAACACAGCCTGTGTGTCTTTTCCACCGGCGCAGCCCATAAAAATTTCACCCTCGTCTTCGCTATCCAGGTTCAGCAGGATTTCGCCTGTCATAAATCCTTTTTCAAGGGCTTTGGCTCCTGTCAGACCGGTTTCTTCATCTACAGTGAACAGGCATTCGATTGGACCGTGTTCGATATCATCGGAAGCCAAAATAGCCAGTTCGGCTGCTACACCGATACCATTGTCGGCCCCCAAAGTGGTTCCGTTTGCACGTAGCCAGTCGCCATCTACAATCGTTTCGATTGGATCGTTGTCGAAATCATGGACTGTTCCATTGTTTTTCTCGCAAACCATATCCATATGCGATTGAAGCACGACAATCGGGAGCTTTTCTTTTCCGGGCGTTGCAGGCTTCGACATCAGAATATTTCCGGCTGCATCTTTTTTTATAGCGATTTTATACTCTTTTGCGAACGATTCCAGATATTGGATCATTTTGCCTTCCTTCTTTGAAGGGCGGGGCACTTGTGTTACCTGGTGGAAGAACTTCCAAACGATTTCAGGCTTTAAGTCAGTAATCTTCATAATGTTACAATATATTATAGTTGTTACTATATAGTTAATAATGTGATCGTTTTCTGAGTTGTGTATGAAAAAAAGTAGAATTAAATACCAAAAAGATACTTTATAATCACTTAAACTCTTATATTTGCGTCCACAAATATAGAGAAAATGCTTACAACGATATTGCTTACGGTCATAATTCTTGTTATTTGTGTTGTGTTACTAGCTGTAAAAGTGATATTCAAGAAGGGGGGAAGATTCCCGAATACACATGTCGGAGGTAACAGAGCACTGGGTAAAAAAGGTATACATTGTGCTAAAACACAAGATCGTGAACAAGCGAAGCAAAAGAATCTGTATGATAGAGTAAAAGAAATAGAAGAATAAAATAAGGATTTAATTTACACTTTATGAAGAACATTAACTACGTAATTAATGGTGTGCTCGCGGTGGCTGTCGTGATATTGTTCGTTATGCAATTCTCCGACAAGAAAGAATCAACAGTTACAAAAACATTTGCATCTGGAGAAGGTGATTCCATAAACTTACTTCCTATCGCTTATGTCAATGTCGATTCACTTTTACTTAATTATAACTACTTCAAGGATCTGAATGAACAGCTCTTGAAAAAAGAAGAAAATTCACGTGCTAATGTTACCCAACAAGCACGTAACCTGCAAACCGAAGTACAGGAATTCTATCGTAAAGTGGAAAATAATGCATTCCTTACCCGTGAAAGAGCTCAGCAGGAACAAGAACGTTTGATGAAGAAAGAACAGGAGTTAAAAGATCTGGATGCAAAATTATCACAGGATTTGCTGATGGAACGTCAGAAGCTGAATGAACAACTTCGCGACACTGTAGTTTCTAAATTGAAAGTATATAATAAAGAAAAAGGATATCAGGTAATTTTCAGTAATACAGCTGAAGACAATATTTTATTAGCCGGCGACTCATACGATATCACAGGTGAGTTGATCGATTTATTAAATAAGAGTTATTCAACCGGAAAGTAAGTAAAAAATAAAATGTGATACAGAGAAGCTGTTGCAGTATTGTAACAGCTTTTTTTATGTGCTTACCTGAAATTCCCCATACATAAGGGGGGGGATCCCCACGGTTGTGGGATAAATTCCCCACAAGGGAAAATATTGTGGGGAAATTATGGAGAAAAAGTTGGAGATTTATTTCTTTTTTCCGGATACGAATGATGAGTAAAGTAACAGGACGGCGGCAATCGTCAGGCAGATCACCCATTCTTTCATATCTTTGAACATTAGTCCGGAGGCACAGATCATCAGGACAGAGGCGATTATGTTGAAACGATGAAGACGGCGTTCACGAAACTCCATCTCTTTGGTTGGCAATGTCAGGAAACAGACCGCCATGCCTGCAGCTCCTACTGCAAACATATAGGGAGCCAGAAACCACTTGGACAGGAACAGGATTGCACCTGCCAGTATCAGTAGACCGGCAATAATAAAAATGATTGTTCTTGCTTTTTGATTCATTATTTCTTTTTGATGATATAGACATCTTCGTTCGGCTTCTTCATGAAATACTCTTCACGTGCGAAGCGTTCCAGACCTTCTTTGTCGGTATGAAGGTCATTCAGTTTCTTACTGTTTATCTCAATCTCTTTCTGGTAATGTTTGATTTCTCTTTCCAGGCTACGGATCTTTTCGTCGTACGTATAACGTTTGTACAAGTTGCTGTCGCCCACTGTGAAAGTAAGGATCAAGAATCCGATGACAACCAGCCAGTAGGCGTTTATCCGGGAAAGATACTTGTTATAAAAGTCTTTTATGCGTGACATGGAACTTCGTTTTCGCAAAGATAAATGAATTATTTTGTATATCTTTGTGTTGTCAAAAAAAAAGCAAAGAATGGACAATTATATTGTATCGGCAAGAAAATACCGCCCCTCTACTTTCCGTAGTGTCGTAGGGCAGAAGTCTCTTACCACTACACTGAAAAATGCAATACAAAGTAACAAGCTCGCTCATGCCTATCTGTTTTGCGGACCACGTGGTGTCGGGAAAACTTCGTGTGCGCGAATCTTTGCAAAGACGATTAACTGTCTGAATCCAACGGCCGACGGAGAGGCTTGCAACGAATGTGAATCGTGCCAGGCTTTCAATGAACAACGTTCCTATAATATACATGAGCTGGATGCTGCATCGAATAACTCGGTAGATGATATTCGTTCACTGATCGACCAGGTGCGTATTCCGCCTGCTATCGGTAAATATAAGGTATTCATCATCGATGAGGTGCACATGTTGAGTTCGGCCGCTTTCAATGCGTTCCTGAAAACATTAGAAGAACCACCTCATCATGCCTTGTTTATCCTGGCTACTACCGAGAAACATAAAGTGCTGCCGACTATCCTGTCGCGTTGCCAGATATATGATTTCTCTCGTATCTCGATAGCCGATATGGTAGAACATCTGGAATATGTCGCCTCCCGTGAGAATGTGACTGCTGAGCCGGAAGCGCTGAATGTAATTGCTCAAAAAGCCGATGGAGGAATGCGTGACGCCTTGTCTATTTTCGATCAGGTAGTCAGCTTTACTAACGGAAATATAACCTACCAGGCTGTTATCGATAATCTGAATGTACTTGATTATGAGTATTATTTCCGTCTGACGGATGCTATTTTATCTGGAAATGTGCGCTCATCTATACTGATATTGAATGAAATATTAAGTAAAGGGTTCGACGGACAAAATATAATTACCGGTCTGGCTGCTCATTTTCGTGACCTGTTAGTGTGCAAAGATGAGGCTACGCTGATCTTATTTGAGGTGGGAGCTTCCATTCGTGAGCGTTATAAGGAGATGGCAAAACGTTGTCCGGATCAGTTGTTGTTTAAGGCAATCGAACTGGCTAATACCTGTGATTTGAATTATCGTGCCAGTCGGAATAAACGTTTGTTGCTGGAACTAACGCTTATTCAACTATGCCAGCTTAGTAATGTCGGACAAGCTGTTGAAGATAAAAAAAAAGGAGTAATTGAACCTCTCGTTTCAGGAGCCCCCGGACAACCTGTTTCTCAGGGCGTTCAGCCAATGGGGCAAGGGCAGCCGATCCGTCAGTCGGGTCAACCCGGACAAGCAGGTAGCCATATACCCCAACAACCTGCTGGTATAAACAGCAATAACGGGCAGGTGATAACGACCAATATGCCTTCATCAGCAACAAATATTCCACAAGGACCTCCGGATTCTTCTCCTAAAAAAACATTTCGCCCTCCCCATTTAGGAACTTCCCTGAAAGAGATTGGGGTGGAAAAACCGAAGAATCAAATGACCCAACAGGATTCCCGAACTGTGCAGGAAATGGTAAACTCTTTCTCAGAAGAGGATCTGGTTCGGTGTTGGGATGCTTATGCCGCAAGCGGAGTGATTGATAAGAAGGTGTATCTGAAGAATACGATGATAAACTGTAAGCCTGTTTTACAGGAAAATTACTTCTTTGAAGTTGGAGTGCATAATCCGGGACAGCAGGATGAGTTGAGTAACGGATGTGTCGATCTGCTCAATTATTTGCGTGTGCAACTTAAAAATACACGAATCCAGATGCGTATTCGTATCATTGAAACAAATGAGAAACATTTGGCCTACACATCCTCAGAAAAGTTTGAACATCTGTTGAGTGTCAATCCGGTTCTGGGAAAACTGAAAGATGAATTTAACCTGACGCTGGATTGATGCCGGTTGCAGCTAAAGCAGCGTTTTCAGTTTAGACGAATATTATACGTTTTTGATCAGATATTACTCGTTAAATAGTTGTATTTTAG
Source organism: Parabacteroides timonensis (assembly GCF_900128505.1). Classification (NCBI taxonomy): domain Bacteria; kingdom Pseudomonadati; phylum Bacteroidota; class Bacteroidia; order Bacteroidales; family Tannerellaceae; genus Parabacteroides; species Parabacteroides timonensis. The sequence goes on along the minus strand of NZ_LT669941.1, from coordinate 2,516,218 downwards.
CGGATAATAAAATGGCTTGTTAATATGAGAATGAAGAATTGGTTCCTGTTTCTGATGATTCCCGTATTTGGCACGGGATGTGCAACGATGGATCCGACATCGCGAACGATCGTAGGGTCACAGGTTGGAATGCTGGCCGGAACGGTTGCCGGAGGTGTAATCGGACATGCGGCCGGTGGCTATCGTGGAGAAGCGATCGGGTCGTTTGTAGGTTCGGTCGGGGGAACCGTTTTGGGGGCAACTGCAGCTTCTTCGCAGAATCAGCGCAATAGAAATACAACCAATGCCAGGGTATACCAACTTCCATACATAGTTATAGAAGATATTTATCTGGAAGACCGGAATAATAACCAGATCGTGGATGCAGGAGAAACTTGCCGTATTTCGTTTATTCTTTCGAATGAGGGTAAACAGACTGCTTACAATCTAGAACCTATTATTAAAGTGGAGAAAGGTGGTAAGTATGTGAAGCTGTCCAATCCGGTTACGATCGGTCAGTTGCAACCTGGCAAACGGATGAGTTACACTGTCACTTTGCATGCTTCACCGAAATTGAAAGCCGGAGAAATTAGTCTTTCTGTCCGGCTGAAATCCTCAGATGGTTATCTGACAGATAAAGAGACTTTTACGTTGCCTACTGGAAGATATTAAGCATTTAATTCTTCATCGTATGGTAATATGATCGAAAAACAACTCCCTTGTCGACAAACAATTGCTATCCTTGGTTTAGTTGACCAGGAAGGATTTCCTAATATTAAAGCTATGTTGTAACCTCGGATAGAATGGTTTCTGTGGAGCGTATTTATCGATTATAACTCTGCGTTATAATCGATAAATGTACTCTTTTTACCACAATAAGTCAGTGTAAGCTTATGCATTGCTCTTGTTACTGCTACATATAATATGCTCTTGTCGATTTCCAAAAGATAATTTTTACTATTTACCAGGGGAATGATTACTTCATCAAATTCAAGTCCTTTTGCCATATGTGAAGATGTTATGATAATACCTTTTACAAAAGCGGAGCTTTGATTGGACAAGAAATGGACTTTATCGGTATAAATTTTCAGTTGTTTGTCTATTTCTTTTGCCTGCAGTTCTGTTTTACAGATGATTCCCAATGATTTGTAATCTGACCTTTCAAAAGTGGAGATTAGATTGATAATACCTTTAATCTCTGTTTCTGGATTTGTGAATTTTAGTATGGCAGGCTGTTCACCATGTCGTTCTATAGGTTCTAGTTCTTCGTTAGTCCGGATACTTTGAGCAAATGTCGTAATTTCGTAAGTTGAGCGGTAACTTTTGCAGAGTTTCATCACCTCTCCTGTAACAACTGTTTTTTTGATCATTTCTGCAGTGGATGATCCATAGGGATTGACTGACTGGTTTGCATCTCCCAGTATAGTTTTACGACAAGTATAGAGTTTTTGGATAACTTTATACTGTATGGGAGAGTAATCTTGCATTTCATCGATCAAAAGATGTTTAACATGTGACTGATTATTGTATCCCTCCAATGCAATATGTAGGTAAGCAAGTGGTGCTAAATCGGTGTATTCAAGCATGCGGTTTTTACGTAACTTGAATAACTCCGGTTTTTCGATCCAGCTAAAAAAATCTTTGTAAACTTGTAAATCATTATTACCGGCAAACATTTTCTTTATTTCTTTTTTCAACCTGTTGCGCTCAGCTGTGGTTATATTGAAACCATATTGGACTTTCATCATTTCGAGAATGTAATCGGTCATGGTTTCAAAACGTTGACGCATGGGATAACGATTGAATCGACGGAATTGCTCATCAATAAACTCGGCGGGAATAATTATGTGATTATTCAATTGAATATCTGAGGCTTTGAAATAGTTGTTTTCGATATATAATATGAATTTATCAAGTAGTGAAATAAAATAGATGGAAGATTTATATTGTATTCTTTCAGTAAAGCCTGGAACTGACTCACCCATTAATTCTGCTACTTGTCCGAAAAAGTTCTGATAGTTGTATTTGTTATCCAGTACTCCTGAAAGGAGCTGTTCCATACTGGTTTCAGGAACAGTTTCTTCGCCTAACTCCGGAAGTACATTCGATATATAGTCAGCAAAAACTTTGTTAGGAGATATGATCAGGATCTCTTTTGAAGAAATGTTTCCTTTAAAAGCATAAAGCAGGTAGGCGATGCGGTGCAGGGCAATGGATGTTTTACCTGATCCGGCAACTCCTTGTATGATTAATGCCTGTGCATCTTCATTGCGGATAATCTTGTTCTGTTCATGTTGAATGGTAGCGACGATATTTTTCATTTTATCATTGGTAGTGGCACTGAGTTCCTTTTGTAGAATGTCATCGTGAACAGTCAGGGAACTTTCTAGCATATATTCCATTTTCCCATTCCGGATGCGGTATTGCCGTTTCAGGGAAACGACTCCTTTAATTTCACCTGCCGGAGACATATATGAAGCTTCTCCTAACTCATGATCATAGAACATACCTGAAACGGGGGCTCTCCAATCATAGATCAGGTTCATTTTGGTATGGATGTCGTAGAAAGTATGTATACCGATATAGATGGGTAAAGGGTTGTTCTTTTGATTATTAAGTTCTGAAAAATCTATTCGTCCGAAGTAGGGGATATCCAGTATTTTACTTAGCCGTTTGCGTTTATCAATAACTTTTTCTCCTAGTGCAAAATGGTTGAGAATGCTTTCACGCATGGAGCGGATCTCGTGAGGGTCGATATCTTTGTTTGACCATATATAACTTTTATACTCTTGTAATGTTTCTACATGTTCTTTGACTGATGTATCCGTGTTATTTATCGAATCTTTTAGAATGTCGATTACTTGTAGCAAATATTCTTTCTCTTGTTTTTCTGTTTGATTAAATATCATAATGCTATACTTGTTGTTAGGTTGGCAAAGTTACTTTGGTCTCCTGAGGTATTAAATAGCTATTTATAGCTATATATCAAGCTCGTTTTTGTATTTTCGTAGCCCTAAATCGATTGTAATGGATATAATTGAACTTTCAAAACACAATCAGCAACTAGCTTGGGATATTCTGGAGAATACTCATATTGTTTCAGTTTGGGAGAGTATTGGTGCCAAGGTTAATATTGTAGGTTCACTGAAGACTGGCCTGTTAATGAAGAACAAAGATATTGACATGCATATCTATACCGATGAGTTGGTTATTGCTGATAGCTTTGCTGTAATGGGTAAACTGGCAGAAAAATTAGCTTTGGAAGAAATTCAATATAAGAACCTGGTCAATACTGAGGAAGAATGTATCGAATGGCATGCTTTGTATAAAGATAAAGAGAAGAATTTATGGAAGTTTGATATGATTCATCTTCGTAACGGCTCCAAATACGATGGTGTGGTAGAAAAGGTGACAGATGCCATTATCCGGCATTTGACATCTGATATCCGAAGGACGATTCTGCAGATCAAATATGATATGCCGGATAATGTAAATATTCCCGGTATAGAGATTTATCATGCGGTTTTCACTGGAGGGGTAAAAAACTATCGGGAGCTTATACAATACCGGGTGGATAATCCTTTGGTAAATAGTTTAGAGTGGACTCCCTGATAGACTATATTCTAAAAGAAAAGGTGTTATAGCAGTTCTTTCCATTTCTCTTGGATATTCTCTTCTCCGTCAAAATAGTTGACTTGTGTGTCTTTGTTGAATATATTTACTACATTTATCATCTGTATTGTAATCTGAATAATATTTTGAGTATGAAAAAGTGGCTTTATTTAGTGTTTACTGCATTGTTTTTCTTTTCTTGTTCTGAGATAGATGATAATATTCCAGACAATAATGATGAAGATAATAATGGCGATAAAGATAATATAGAAAATGAAAACGATATGCCTGTATTGAATCTGTATGTGAATACGGACCAGAAGAACATATTTGATTTAATGGAGTTTCAGATACAGACAGAAGGGACTGTTATGCTTTCGGACTTACGTGCGCATTATGACTCTGTAGTCTGGAAGGTTTCGGGCTTGGATGGTAGTTATAAAATTTTTGAAAGAACAGATTTTAGTTCTAGTTTTAGTTTTAAATGGTCTCATAACTTTTTCTTTCCTGGTGAATATGAAACTTTCCTGTTAGGATACAAGGAGGATAAACTTATTTACAAAAGTGATACATTACCTATAAAAATAACAGATGATAAAGACTTTTTAGGATACAATTGGAAAGATATAAAAGGTTCTATCGGACATGGCACTGGCTATGTAGATGTTCTTTTTAAGGATAGGGATATTGTGACCTTTCAAGATATGCATCAGGATACTCCATCTGTGGAATTGTCTCTTTTGTTAAACGGTAATCAGGATGAACAGGCATTTATATTGAAAAGTGAGAAAATACTTTCCGATTATATAAGTTCTTTATATTCATCTCCCATTTATGATCTTACGGATGATACTCTTGTAGAAAAATATAATAAAATATTTACTTACAAAAAAGAGAATGCATATCCTCAATGTATTTGGTTGACTCCAAAGTCGAAAATAGTATTACTAAAATGCTATGACAAATATTTTAAAGATTATTTTAAGTATGAGATTTATGCAGAGCCGGGAGATGAAATTTAAGTTGTATAACTTTGTTCCAAGCATTAAAGAAAATAAGTAAGATATGGATTTCTTAGAACTTTCTAAAAAACGTTTTTCTGCAAGAAATTATAGTGCAGATAAGATCGAACAGTCTAAAATAGATTATATCATTGAATGTGCGCGATTGGCTCCTTCTGCAGTTAATTATCAACCATGGCATTTTATGGTTGTCGTTAGTGAAGAGCAGAAACAGAAGCTCCGTCAGTGCTATGATAGAGAGTGGTTTGCAAATGCGCCTGCTTATATTGTTGTTTGTACTGATGAAACGAAGGCTTGGGTACGTAAATCGGATAATAAGAATCATGCTGATATTGATGCGGCCATTGCTACGGAACATATTTGTCTGGCAGCAACAGCAGTAGGACTAGGTAGCTGCTGGGTTTGTAACTTTGACTTGAATTTATTTAAAACGAACTTCCAGTTATCATCAGGAGAATATCCGGTAGCTATAATCTCGTTAGGGTATATTAAAGAACAACCGGAACGCTTTACGACTCGAAAAGATAAGAATGAAATTGTAACAATCTTATAAGTTTTAAATTAAAGATGTGTGGTGCTGAAATGAAAAAAGCAATTACAAATAAATGTAACTGCTTGATTTTTTGTGGTGCCACCAGGAATCGAACCGGGGACACAAGGATTTTCAGTCCTTTGCTCTCAAGGCTTTCAAAGCCTTCGGCTTCGTAAGCAACCAACTGAGCTATTGTGTTTTAGCAGTAGTCTTATTTGTTGTTTTCTCATTATCCTTTTTCTGGTTTACATCTCAGTTTACGTGATCCATTGATTAATAAATTAGTTAATTATCTCAGTTATAATATTATACCATATAAAAGAATAAGACACATTTTTGAATCTCATCATTTGATAGGTTCAAACTCGTACCTTATTCCTATGCAGAAAATTTAATCTTCCCAATATTCGATATTTGTAGTAAAGGATTCTTCATTATCCGGAATATATTCACCATCCCTGTTAAAATATTTGCTGGTGATTTCTATTGGATAGCCATCTTTGTCAAACTTATACTCATAAGAAATGGGTGATCCACCCCACGTTACACTTTCTTCCATGTTTTTAGACGGTTTACCAAATAATCCTCCATAAAAACAGAAAAATCCATAATACAAATATCTGTCATTCAAGTCTTCAAAAGGGAATTGAATGTCTATTGTTTTGTCATATTTCCTCAGATGCAACGGTGAGACACCAAGCTTATTTTCTTTATTAGTATAGGTTATTTGATATACACTTTCATAAATACCATCTTCAAAATATGAATAAGAAGTAAGATTTCCATTCATATATCTATAAACATAAGAGTCCTCACTCACGTCTTTTTGCTTTGCCAAATAGTCGTTTTCATATTCAAAAGATTCAGCAGAAGTACTCCATCCTCCCCATGCATATTTAATTTTCTCAACCAAGCCTTGTCTATTCAAGAACATTTCCAGTTTATCTGTAGCTCCATTGTACTTAGTTTCCATCATAATCAAACCATTTTTATACGAAAAGTCTGTAACAACATCTTGTCCTTTATAGTAGGAGGACTTAACATGTGACTTTATCAGAGAAATCCGATTCTTTTCATCATAAGAAAGATTATTTTCTACAAAATATCCACTTCGAGAAAAAACAGTCATTGTTTTTATCTGTTTCGTTTGGTTTTCTGGCTTTTCTGGCTTCTCAGGATCTTGTGGGTTTTCTGGTTGTTCCGGTTTAATCGGATCATCAGTTACAGGATCATCACCTCCACAACTGAACAAAGTACATACAGCAATAAGCATAAAAAGTAATTTTCTAGTCATAACAATTAAATTTTCCCCTCCCTGTTCCCTCCGGTTGGATTATAAAATAAAAGGTGTGGGAACTGTATTTGCTTTATCCTATTGACCGGCTTCTCGCATTGCCTGTAGTATGGATAAAGCAACAGCAACCCACACCAGTTTCGTATATAATTTACCCTCTCAGGTAAGTTTAATACAAATGATGCGGGTGCTATTGCTATCACCTTCATACTACTTTCAAATTTTGCGAGAATTTGTCAATAGAAGATAATCTCAATAACACCTTTCGTTAAACGTATGTCCTCTCATGTCATCCTATCTCTTTAGGCGTATGAGATTGCAACAAATGTACGAAAAGTGTTCTACTATCCAATCGTTGCGACTAAAATATTAAACATCTATTTTCACTTGCGTCTTATTCTTCCTATTAATTTGCTAATAAGTAGGTAAAGTATGAACACTAGAATAAGGGGTACAAGTAATGCGTAGCCTACATAGATACCTAATGCGGCTAGTACAATGAATAACAGTTCCTTCATACTATTCTTACATTAATAGATGAAACCTGTTCTAATAGCCATAATAAAATACCGATTTTGAATTTTCCTTTCATGATAAGATGTTTTTGGGATTTGTATTTGTGTGAAAATGTGTTTCCTCTTTTTTGTATAGCTTGCATATTAATTATCAAGCCATATAAAGGAAGAAATTCAGATAAATAGCTAACTGTATCAAAAAGGATTAGGCTAAAAATCTCTTTCTCCCCAAATATCATTTCAATACGGATTAACATAGGTGATACCAGAGAGATATAAAACATTTTTGTGTGCTCCACTGCTCGGAATAAATTCATTTCCCTAATGATGGGTAGTGGGGGATTTAATTGATACAGCACTCTAGCGCATATTACATATATGTGTTGACCGGTGAAGTAAATTTTAAAGCAGTAAGTATCTCTTACACTCATAATCCTGATTGTAAAAGATTCATTTTTTTACAATCTGCCAATTTTATACTTTTGTATATCTCTACAATAGAATCAGATACTGATATTCCAAAATTTCACGAGATAATCCCAGATACAAACTTTCTCACTAAATAGTTATCTCAAAAATGGTATTGCATATACGAACTAATAATCTATATCCAAATAGATTGACTTGTAAAAAATCATTGAATTTAAGTAGCTCTCAATATAAAAAATTGATGAAGTTGGGTATTTTGATCCCAATAAATAAAGAAGATTTAATTTTCAAGTCTAATAAATAGGCGGTTTAATTTTTTCCATAGGGTAGTTTACTTTTTTCACTCCCTTACTAATTACTTACAAACTAAATACTTAATGAATGATTTCACGCTTTCTAACAAAAGCGGAAATATCAATCTCACAGATACGATTTATTTTTATTTTATTCATGTCCCTGATGAATTATCGCATAATCTCAAAGGATTCACTTTTAAAATTGACTCATAAAGAGGCTTTTGTATTTTGTAGTATTGTCCTGAATACGGATCTTAACAATGACGGAAAGATGTATATATCCCATATAAAAGAAAAGACACTAGCAGAAATGGCAGAATGCACAACTAGAACGATTGTTACTTATATCAAGAAGTTTAAACAATTGGGATTGATAGATATAAAAACAGAAAAGATAAAAGGGGAATTGGGTGTTTTTGACAGAAATACCTATTCAATCAAAATACCAGATTCAAATCTAGGTGAAAATTGGTTTCGTTTGAACTATGATTTTTTGAAAGAAGAAATTTCTAGTGACATGAAAGGATTCTTACTTTTGCTAAAATGTTTGGGAATCAATGGGAGCAATACGGTTTTGTATAGTTTGGACAAAATAGGAAAGCAAAAATTGCTCCATGTAGGTTTGAATAAAATCAAGGAATTGACTCGCTTAGGTATCTCTTTACAGGTAATAAGCAAAGCTAAAACGGGATATGTCATAACGGATAAGTTTATTTATGAAGATCTCCCAGAGCAAAAAGCGGATTCTCCAACGGAACAACTTCTGGTTGATTATTACAACAGGGTTGTGTCTTACTGTAAGAGGCTGGAAATGAAAGCACCAAAGTATGACAAAGAGTTGATGAAAATTATTTACAATAACTGTCCCAATTTTGAATTTTTCGTTGATAAAATGAATAATCGTAATTATCCAAAGGAAAAAATAAGCAGTCTCATGTACTTCATAAAGGCTTTAAATTTTGATATACCAGAATCAAATGAAAAAGCTAAAGACGATTGTATTATAATGACTTAAATCTCTTTGTATTAAATATTTCAACTTAATTACAAATTGTGTGTAATGGATGTTTTGAGAAATCAAGGCATCCATTTTGTGTTTATAGAAGATCATACCATTTAAAAGAGAACACACCGGATTAAGCTGGCATTTCTTCTTTAAATGGTTATAAATGAAAAAATCCTCTAGTCAAATAACCAAAGGATTTATTTTCAAAGTTGAAGTATGTTTCTGGAAAATCACGCAACATTTTTTGAACAGGGTCTATAAAACCATTATTTTCTCAAAAATGTTGTACTGTCATATCTTAGCCTCGACTAATAGAAATTTACGTTTTCTACCCGTGTTAATCTCCTTCACATGGAAAAACTCCTTTATGGATTGCCCCGTGATCGCCTTTTGAGGTCTTACTCCGGTAAGTGTATAAATACGGGTTAATTCCTCCTTAATGTATTTCATCGTATATTTTTGTTCTACCTTGAAGGAGTTCTTTATCAACTGGATAAATTCTGTTCCTTCGGTTCTCTCCCTGTATTGTTTTAAAATCATAGCCTCTTTAATTCGCTTTACGGAATAATCCAGAGATTCGATCATCTCCTTTCCGATCACTTCGTATGCCTCGTAAATAAACGGATCAGCCTGTCGCAATTCATTTTTATAGTCGCGGATCATCTCGGTTTCATCATCACTTTTCAGTAATTCCAACTGGCAGACAACCATCTTGCGTTTATCCTTCAAAGAAGCATATTTGCTGTCCTTTTTCAATCGCTCGAAATCTCCGAAAGGGAAATAGGCGGATTCCACATCCAAATCGAATAATCGGTTGCACCTGTAACTTGCAATCAGTTTTTCTTTCTCATTGTAACTTGATTTGAGCAGGGCTTCATCCACATAGTTGTCGATAGCAAAGAAATTCTCTTTTCCTTCTTTATCCAACATTTTATTGAATGGCAACACTTTCAATGCTTCACGATAGGCGTTTCTTGCTTCTCCGGAAGTTGCGCAATCATAAAACTTCTTTATTGTGTTATGGACCTCTTTGCTCACTTGCAGGTAGATATTGATCTCTTCTTTCGTGCGGACGGGTAAATTCGCATTTGTGTTGAAGATGTGATATACGCTGTCTACTCCATTACGAAATCTTCCGATTGCCTGTATCGCATCCGTATTCGGATCGATCATGGAGTATTCAGAAAAATATACGTCTGAAATCATAATGACCGTTGGTTTTATATCCAATTCAATATCCAGTGCATTGTAAAAACGGCTGGTGAAGAAGTTGTATTTCTCCATTCTGGATTTGCTCCATTGCTCGAATGCGTGTTTGAATTTCTGACTTTTTAGGTTTTCCACACTCTTCTTTGCGCAAAACACAGTCGATTCACTTTCAATATCCAGTTGCTTGATAAAAGAATAGATCATATCCGTAGAGTTGACGAAGAAACAAATGTTAGTTGCATCCAGTTTGTCAAGTGTCCTTTTCAACTGTTCCAATACGTTGTTTGTATGGATCAATCTAACAGGGAGTTTATACTCAAATGTAGGTTCGATTTTAACAATTTGGAATTTCAGCTTTTCGAACCGGGGATCGCTGAAAGAAATGGGAGTTGCAGATACCAATGCCTTTTCATTGAACAAGAAGAAATCATCAAACGGTAGAGTTATATCCGATCTGTAATCTGCATCTTTCACGATCTTATGACATTCGTCGAACAAGAGGAAACATGTACCGTATATATCCATATCCATTGCTTCAAAAGCTTCTTTCACCTTGTGAAAACTTTCGGGAGTAGTCAGGATTTTTATTTGCTTATCCATAGATTTTTCCAGATACTTGATAATATCTTCCGCATAAATACCTTCGTACACGCCAAACAGGTTATCTTCTTTATGTTTCGGATCACTGCATTTACCAACGATAACAGGGACGTTCGGTTCGATAATGATTGAATTACGGTCTGCTTTTAACTCTCCATAGGTAGCTCCCAAGCCTGTAAGCGTTTTATATAATATAGTATTGGTCGGAATCATTGGTAGTACCTCTGTCAGATACTGGATTTTACCATTTTCTTTTTTGCTAATATATATAGTCTGTGTATTCATCTTTCTTGTGTTTTAATGATTTATAGGAATAGGAGTGATAGTTTTGTAGACTACCACTCAATTGGTTATTATCAGATCAGTTCTTTTTCTGCCAGGTATTCAATCAAGTCATCTGTTCTTTTCAGTCGAAATATGATCTTCCCTTTTTTGTAAGAGGCATAAGCGGTTATATATCCGTTGGTCTCGCGGAACAAGGGAACAAATTGCAGGACTTTACCGCCTTCGACCAAGTGCTTGAACATTGCGAGTTGCAAATCATAGTCCTTATCCTTTTCGTAGGCTTCCACATTTTCCGGTTCAGTTCCGAAATCTTCCGTTTTTCCTTCTTTCAGATAACCCATCAGCCAGGTAAGTTCTTTCTGGTTCAAGTTTAGTTTAAAGCCTGCCATGCTTTTGGATTCCAACCAAGCATAAGGGAAATTGTCTTTGCCTGTCTTGAATTGAACAGTCAGGTTCTCGTACTTCCGCATCATCAGTTTGGCTGCATTGTGTGCACCCATATTGTTATATTTTCTAACGAATTGGTTTTCAGTGTTGATATTTAATGCTTCCATGATTGTAAATGTTTTTATTGTTCCCTCTTTCCTGTTCGGGAGTTCAGGTAATCAACTGATCGAGATGTGCACCTCTCGTAGTTGATTACACTGCAAATATCTGATTTTGGCGGGAGCTGGGGTATAAACAATAAATACGACTTAATGGGGTATTCTTTATGTGGTTGTGGTTTATGTCATTAAATGGTTTTATGTTTTGGAAAAAAATTACCAATAATAGCCTTCTGTTGGATTGTTTGGTGAGCGTTTGAGTGTGAAGTTAAGTAGATAATCCCATTTCGAAGTAAAGTTTTGCTTTTTCATTATGGAAATAGCGGAGCGTATGTAGTTCATATCATTTTTCCTGTCATCATTTTTGAAGCAGCCAATTGTTTCTAAATACTCGAGAATGAACTCACATTGTTGATTTGTGATTGTTCCTGCTTTTGTAGAGGCAATACTGGAATGTTGCAGTATATTGAATGTGCCCATTGCCATGATATTGAAAGCTGGATCATCAAATTTCCTGCCGGACTTTTTACCATAGGTAAATTTAAGCTCGTTTTGCGCTTCTTCCAGATCGTTCACACCTAAATATATATTCAGATAGTCCTCCAACAGGGTTGTGAACCATGCTTCTGAATTGGGTATTGTGACAGAACCGTTTGGACTTTTGATTTGCAAATTGGTTAATTTGCTTGTTTTCAGAAATTCATATAGTTGCAGCATTTCTGGACGTACTGATTTGGCATAAGCCAAAGAATCATAGTTGTTTTCAATATCATCAGGTCGAACAAAGGAATTGCGAGTATATTTTTCATAAATAGCAGCCATCCAAAGAAGTATATTTACCACATCATCATCAATTTCTTTGGTTAAGCCATAACCATCAGCGAGTGTTAGTATGGTATCTACCAGCTTATCATTTGAAACGGATATGTATAAGGTAGAGTCAGAATCAAATATGACATCTTGATAGCTTATGTATTCATCTTTCTTTTTGGGAGTATATCGCTCAATATCGAAAGCTGTTGCTCCAAAAGATTCATACATCAGGGAACTTTCTCTTTTATATGGTGATAAGTCCTTACCTTCTGCGAAATCATCAAGTTTATATTTATGTACTTGATATAATGCCTCTATTTCATGATGTAACATATATCTGTCAAAACCGTAATATTTAGTCATTAACGGTTCAAGCCGTCTGAAATCTGGTAGATTTATTGGTATGAGCGTTGTTTTCGCAGTCATTGTGATTCAATTTCTGCGTGTAAAAGTAAAAAAATAATCTCACCAGCATTGCTGCCAATGAGATTATTTTTATTTAGAGCAAATTCTTCATTGCATCATCCATTTGATCATTGCCAAAGCTATCCAAATAAATTTGTGTTACTCTCTCCGAGCTATGTCCTAAAGCCTCACTGATTAAAGAGGTGTTCACCCCCGACCTTTTTAACGAAGTTGCGAAACTGTGCCTTGCAACGTATGTTGTCAATTCGATAGGCAAGTTAAACTCTTTGCCGATAACTTTTAAGCGGTTATTCGTCTTAGTAATCACCTTATGAATCCTGTTCCGTTGCTGCTGTTCTGTTTTATGAAAGGTAGACAGGATAGGGAATAGGTAGGGATTGTCCGGATCAGCGTATTTCTGAATCAGTTCAATGGCTTTCGGCTGTAATGGCAGTTTTATCAATTTACTTGTTTTGCGTCTGGAATAGATCAACCGATTGTCAATGATATTCTCTTTTGTAAGGTATGCCATATCCACGAAGTTGATACCACCCATGATGTAGGAGAAAGTAAACAGGTCGATAGGTAGTCTCGTAAATGGGTTGCTGGACTTGTAAGAGAGAACCTTATTTATATCCTCTTTCGTGATTGCTCTTTTGGCTGTTTCCTCATGCAGCTTAGATACCTTATACTTATTGAAAGGATAATATTCTGCTTTGACGATGTTTTCCTCAATAGCCAGATTATAGATCGCTCGTAATGTTCTGAAACGTATGCCTATCGTATTTTCTTTGATATTGCAGGAACGTAACCAGGTCTCGTATTTCCGCAACCATGCTGTATCAATATCAGGAAAATAGATATTCAGATGTTTGTTAAACCTTATAAGCGAGTTATAAACTTGTTTGACAGAAAGCATGTAGCCTGTGCGTTTCTCCGCTGTCAGCCTCTCCATATAATCCAGAAAGACATCCCCGACGGTTTTTAGTTTTACAGGGTTATTCACTTTCTCCGCCAATGTGGTTGCAGTAAACTCCCTCTCCATAGCCTTTAATTCCAGAATTTTATCCGTATAGGCTTTTGTTTTCTCCGTAATCACCTTTTCAATGTACTCTCTGTTAGGACATTTGGCGGTAGGTTTATTCACTTTGAAGTCCCAATATTTTGGGGCAAAGGAAATTCCAATGCTTTCATACTTCCGTTTGCCATCTTTGCAGATACGTAACATTAAAGGTGATTCATTGTTTTTTAGAACTTTAGACTTGTAACATACGACATTGATTGTAATACTCATGGTTTACATCTCGGTTTACATGGCATCTGTAAACTGACACGAAAAACACAAAAAATAACAGGATTTTGAGGTAAAAACCACCGAAAAGACATAAAAAAAGCAGTCATCTTTTAGATAACTGCTTGATTTTCAGTGGTGCCACCAGGAATCGAACCGGGGACACAAGGATTTTCAGTCCTTTGCTCTACCAACTGAGCTATGGCACCGTTGTTTTGTTTAACGGGTGCAAAGATACGGACTTTTTTTTAATATGCAACAGTTTTGTGGAAAAAGTGATTAAAATTATTCACTGAGTGAATTCCAGCCCTGAGCTTTTAATTCAACTTCTCCGCCATCACGGCCTACCAGATAGTTGCCTAATTCTGGTTTTGTGATGTGGCCGATTACTTTAACTCCTTTCATTTCAGATACTTTGTCATGATCAGTCAAAGGAACCGTGAATAATAATTCATAATCTTCACCGCCATTTAGGGCCGCTGTTACCAAGTTCATACTGAACTGTTCGGCCATGGCTGCGGTCTGATAGTCGATGGGAATTCGGTCTTCGTAAATACGGCAGCCGACATTGCTCTCTTTTGAAATGTGTAATAACTCGGAGGAAAGACCATCGGAAATATCCATCATGGAGGTGGGAACGATACCTGCCTTCTCCAACATTTCAATGATGTCTTTGCGTGCTTCCGGTTTTAGTTGGCGTTCCAGTAGATATTCTTTTCCGGAAAAATCGGGAGTGAAATCCTTTTCTCCTTTGAATACGCTCTTTTCACGTTCTAGTAACTGTAGGCCCATGTATGCGGCTCCCAAGTCTCCGGATACGCAAACCAGATCAGTATCTTTAGCTCCATTACGGGTTACAACTTTCCCTTTTTCTCCTTCGCCAATGCAAGTGATGCTGATGCACATTCCGGTTAAAGAGGAAGATGTGTCGCCTCCTACGATATCGACACCATAAATGTCACATGCGAGCTGAAGCCCTGAATAAAACTCTTCCAGGTCTTCTACAGAGAATCGTTTAGAGATTCCGATCGAGATAGTAATCTGTTTCGGTTTGCCGTTCATGGCATAGATATCGGAGAAATTGACTACGGCTGATTTATATCCTAGGTGTTTCAACGGGACATACATCAGGTCGAAATGAACGCCTTCAAGTAAGAGGTCAGTCGTTACCAGGATTTGTTTCTCCTTGTAGTCCAGAACTGCTGCATCGTCGCCAATACCTTTTACTGTACTTTCGTTTTTTAACTCTATTTTCTCTGTCAGGTGGCGGATTAAACCGAATTCACCTAATGTTGCTATTTCTGTTCTTTTACTCATTTTATTTATCGTAAAATATGATCTCTTTGAAAGGTTGTAATATGTTTTCGGATTTCATCGTCGA
The DNA here is from genome assembly GCF_900128505.1 of Parabacteroides timonensis. Classification (NCBI taxonomy): domain Bacteria; kingdom Pseudomonadati; phylum Bacteroidota; class Bacteroidia; order Bacteroidales; family Tannerellaceae; genus Parabacteroides; species Parabacteroides timonensis. The sequence continues at coordinate 2,501,004 of NZ_LT669941.1, read as the reverse complement.
ATCTTTTCTCCAGACAGAATTCGATGGTGATCGGTAGATAATACATATAAGCTTTCCATTCTTCGGGAATATATGGATTATCTGATAACCTGGCTGCATCTTTTTCTGTTGTCAGGATATATTTCTTGGATGAACTCATTGATTCGAATGCACTTTTTATCCGTCTGATGTCGGATTTTCCAAAATCATGGTGATCCGGAAAAATCAATGGAGTAACTTTTTCTGAAAGTTTTCTAGCCTCTTTAATAAAGCTTCCGGGAGAGGCTATACCTGATAGAACCAGAAGTTCTTCACCCTGACGTATGGCTTTTCGTGTAAGAGGTTTTGCTTGTGAAGCAAATACCGGCTCTATTTCGCCATAAGTAATATGTGTGAAATGAATGGATTGATGTGCCAGTAATTTCATATTTTCTTCTATGATACGGTACTCGATCGGCTTCATATCTTTTTCACACTTCGTTACGATAACTATATCTGCACGCCGTATTCCGTTGACTGGTTCGCGGAGCAGGCCGGCTGGTAATAATTTGTCGATGTAGAACAAACGATGATAATCTGTCAGTACGATCGAAAGCGAAGGAGTTACATAACGGTGTTGATAGGCATCGTCGAGGAGAATAATTTCCGGACGTTGATCATTCGGTAGTGCCAGCAAGTTGCTGATACCCCGTCGGCGGTTGGCATCAACAGCGACAAGTATATCGGGAAACTTATGTTTCATTTGATAAGGCTCATCACCGATTTCGATGCTTGTATTTTGATTGTTTGCCAGGATAAAACCGGATGTTTTTCGTTTATACCCCCTGCTGAGTACAGCTATTCTATGGCTGTCTTTTAACAGGCGGATAATATATTCCGTATGAGGAGTTTTTCCTGTTCCTCCCACAGCCAGGTTTCCAATGCAAATGATAGGTATAGGGTATGACTCTGTTGGCAATACCCCCCAATCAAACAGTTGATTCCGAAAACGGACTCCTATCCCATATAGAAAAGAGAAAGGAGAGAGCAGTGAGTGCTTTTTTATGTTGCTTTCTGTCGGCATCTCGGATTATAAGGGTTTAACATCATAAGGTAGTCGTGCCTGAACTCCGGTTGTTGTTTTTATATTGCTCAGATTCTTAAAATATTCGTATTCATCACCTAAAACACTTTTTACAATGGATACTTTTACTTCTCCTAATTGTTTTTCAATGAATTCTTTCCAGAAATCTTTCGTCCCTGAAACATAAGTCAGGCTATAATCGCTCAAGTCGGCTAGTGAAGCTGCTGTTTCAATCGCTTTGTTTATACCGCCCAGTTCGTCGACCAACCCACGTTCCTTGGCTTGTTCACCGGTCCAGACGCGTCCCTGGCCAATTTCATTGATAGCGTCCTTGCTCATATCGCGGCCATCGGCACAACGAGTAAGGAAAGTTTCATATCCTCTTTCAACGAAGGATTGGATAAGAACTTTTTCATCTTCGCGCATTGGACGGCTCATGTCTCCCAGGTCGGCGTATGTGTTGGTTTTGACAATATCTGTTGTTAATGATAGTTTGTTGAACAGGCCAGTTACATTCGGAAAGATACCGAAGATACCGATCGATCCGGTTAGTGTGTTAGGTTCTGCTATGATTTTGCTGGCAGCACATGAAATATAGTAACCTCCGGAAGCTGCAACATCACCCATGGAAACAACGATAGGTTTTACTTTTTTCAATTCTACGACCTGACGCCAGATCTGTTCTGATACGAATGCGCTTCCTCCGGGAGAATTTACACGGAAGACTACGGCCTTAATATTGTTGTCGTTCTTCAACTTGATTAGTTCGGTAGCAACCTTTTCGGTAATTGCTTGCTCTACATTATAAGGAGAAGAGGATACTTCGGGTTTGATTTCACCCTCGGCATACAAAATCGCAATACGATCAGCTTTTTCCCGATTGATTGTTTTTATACTTTTTATTTTTGTTATATCGGCCGTTTGCAAACGTTTATCGCTTTGTCCCGCTAGTTCTTTAACATATTCTTCTGCTTCCGGACGATATTTTAATTCATCTACCAATTTACATTCAACAGCTTTCTCTGCAGAAGCAAAGGCATAGCCTTGGTTTGCAAAGTTATTAATGTCTTCGGTGGAGATATTTCTCGATTCGGCAATGCCACTAGTAACATTATCCCAGATAGTACTCATATATGATTGTATCTGTTCGCGATTAGCATCACTTAATTTGTCGAGCATGAAGGGCTCTACGGCTCCTTTGTAGGTACCAACTTTAAAGATCATCATGTCTATGCCGACTTTTTTTAGTAATTCTTTATAAAACATAGTCTGTGAAGCCATACCTACAAGACCTAATGTCCCTTGTGGATTAAGAAACACTTTGTCAGCCACTGAACATAGATAATAACATCCTTGGCTGTAATTGTCGGAGTAAGCAATAACGAACTTACCGCTTTCTTTAAAGTCTGTCAATGCTCTGCGGATTGCTTCAAGGCTGGCGGAGCCGGCACTAAGTGATTTTGCTTCTATATATATACCACTGATGTTTTTATTTTCTTTGGCTGTTTGAATTGTTGATAATATATCTTTTAAGGAAAGAGCTTTTTCTGTTTCTCCCATCAGCATGGCAAGAGGATTTTCTTCTGTATTATCAGATAAACTACCGTCAAGTGTTAGTTTATAGACGGTATTGCTTTTCGGACTGTAATCGGGAGTGCTATTTATGCTACTTGCAATACCGATTATTGTGAAGATAAATACGATGGAAATCAGGCCAACAGCAACAAATACACCTAATGCTGAGGCAAACATCATTTTAAAAAATTGTTTCATATCTATATTTCGTAAGTTTTTATCAGACAGCAAATATAGTTAACTTCTTGATACTAACCTTTCTTTTGCGTTGATTAATTTGAGCTATAAAGACATCTAGTTATTAAATAACACTTTTGCTTGACTTTTGTTATATATAACGTATTGAAATCCCGTAACCTTCCTGTAGATTTATTCGTTTGATATATATCAAATGAATAAATGACATATATATTCCTTTCGTTTGATGATTATACTTTATTCGTTTGATAATAGTCAAAAGAAAGAAAGTAAGGGATGTCCTGTCCTGAAATAAGTTGACAAAACACCAGGGTAAACTTATGTCAGAATCGAAACATGTAGACTGTATCCGTCGTTTTTCCTTTTTGGCAGTATTTTCTATTNACTCAGCAATGAGTAAAAGATCTTTGACATGATGGACAACGTAAAATAAAGTAACAAGAGCAAGCTGAAGATATATCAATCCGAATCACAGAGATGTGACCGGAAAAAAGAAAGTAAGCAAGGGCAGACGGTGGATGCCTTGGCTCTCGGAGGCGATGAAGGACGTGATAAGCTGCGATAAGCCGGGGGTAGATGCAAATAATCTTTGATCCTCGGATTTCCGAATGGGGCAACCCGTCAGATTGAAGATCTGTCACCTCGTAAGAGGAGCGAACGTGGGGAACTGAAACATCTAAGTACCCATAGGAGAAGAAAATAAAAATGATTCCGCAAGTAGTGGCGAGCGAACGCGGAAGAGCCCAAACCGATATTGTTTAGGCAATATCGGGGTTGTAGGACTACGATGTAGCAAGAACTTAGTAAAGTAGAACGTTTTGGAAAGAACGGCCATAGACGGTGATAGCCCGGTATACGACTTACTGACGAAGCTTAGTAGTATCCTGAGTAGCGCGGGGCACGAGAAATCCTGTGTGAATTAGCGGGGCCCATCCCGTAAGGCTAAATACTCCCGAGAGACCGATAGCGAACCAGTACCGTGAGGGAAAGGTGAAAAGAACCTCGAACAGAGGAGTGAAATAGACCCTGAACCCGTCTGCCTACAAGCGGTCGGAGCAGCGTAAGCTGTGACGGCGTGCCTTTTGCATAATGAACCTACGAGTTACTTTCTCCGGCAAGGTTAAGTATTTCAGATACGGAGCCGAAGCGAAAGCGAGTCTGAACAGGGCGGTATAGTCGGAGGGAGTAGACGCGAAACCAAGTGATCTACCCATGGTCAGGTTGAAGGTTAGGTAACACTAACTGGAGGACCGAACCGGTAAGCGTTGAAAAGCTTTCGGATGAACTGTGGGTAGGGGTGAAAGGCTAATCAAACTTGGAGATAGCTCGTACTCCCCGAAATGCATTTAGGTGCAGCCTAGGGTTAGTATAATATGAGGTAGAGCGACTGATTGGATGCGAGGGCTTCACCGCCTATCAAGTCCAGATAAACTCCGAATGCGTATTATATATTGCCCTGGAGTGAGGGCGCGGGTGCTAAGGTCCGCGTCCGAGAGGAGAAGAATCCAGACCATCAGCTAAGGTCCCCAAATAACAGTTAAGTTGAACTAACGAAGTCAGACTGCAGAGACAGCTAGGATGTTGGCTTGGAAGCAGCCATTCATTTAAAGAGTGCGTAACAGCTCACTAGTCGAGGAGTTTGGCGTGGATAATACTCGGGCATAAACTGTTTACCGAAGCTATGGATGTCGTAAGACATGGTAGGGGAGCATTCCAGCAGCGTAGAAGGTGAGGGATAACCCTTGCTGGAGCGACTGGAAAAGCAAATGTAGGTATAAGTAACGATAAAGGAAGTGAGAAACTTCCTCGCCGAAAGACTAAGGTTTCCTGATCAACGTTAATCGGATCAGGGTAAGTCGGGACCTAAGGATAAGCCGAACGGCGATTCCGATGGAAGAATGGTTTAATATTCCCATACTACTTTATAGAGCGATGTGGAGACGGAGAAGTGACAATCCTGCCAACTGACGGAATAGTTGGTTAAAGGGTGTAGACGTTGATCGTGGTAGGCAAATCCGCCATGAGAGTCGAACCTGACAGTATACCGAGTACTTGTACAAGGTAATATGGATGTAAGCAGGCTCCCTAGAAAATCCGCTAAGCATATTTATAAAGTACCCGTACCGTAAACGGACACACGTAGTTGGGTTGAGAATACTGAGGCGCTCGAGTGATTCACGGTTAAGGAACTAGGCAAATTGACCCTGTAACTTCGGGATAAAGGGTCCCTACTGAAAGGTAGGGCGCAGAGAATAGGTCCAGGCAACTGTTTAACAAAAACACATGGCTGTGCGAAATAGAAATATGAAGTATACAGCCTGACACCTGCCCGGTGCTGGAAGGTTAAGAGGAGAGCTCATCGCAAGAGAAGGTTTGAATTGAAGCCCCAGTAAACGGCGGCCGTAACTATAACGGTCCTAAGGTAGCGAAATTCCTTGTCGGGTAAGTTCCGACCTGCACGAATGGTGTAATGATCTGGACACTGTCTCAACCGTGAGCTCGGTGAAATTGTAGTATCGGTGAAGATGCCGATTACCCGCGATGGGACGAAAAGACCCCGTGAACCTTTACTATAGCTTTACATTGAATTTGGGCAACTAATGTGTAGGATAGGCCGGAGACTATGAAGCGGGCACGCCAGTGTTTGTGGAGTCACCGTTGAAATACGGCCCTTTGGTTGTTTGAGTTCTAACTCGTGGAAANAAGTTCCGACCTGCACGAATGGTGTAATGATCTGGACACTGTCTCAACCGTGAGCTCGGTGAAATTGTAGTATCGGTGAAGATGCCGATTACCCGCGATGGGACGAAAAGACCCCGTGAACCTTTACTATAGCTTTACATTGAATTTGGGCAACTAATGTGTAGGATAGGCCGGAGACTATGAAGCGGGTACGCCAGTATTTGTGGAGTCATCGTTGAAATACGGCCCTTTGGTTGTTTGAGTTCTAACCCGCGAAATGTGGGGACACTGTATGGTGGGTAGTTTGACTGGGGTGGTCGCCTCCAAAAGAGTAACGGAGGCTTCTAAAGGTACCCTCAGACCGATTGGTAACCGGTCGTAGAGTGTAATGGCATAAGGGTGCTTGACTGGGAGACATACAAGTCGATCAGGTAGGAAACTAGAGCATAGTGATCCGGTGGTTCCGTATGGAAGGGCCATCGCTCAAAGGATAAAAGGTACTCCGGGGATAACAGGCTGATCGCTCCCAAGAGCTCATATCGACGGAGCGGTTTGGCACCTCGATGTCGGCTCGTCACATCCTGGGGCTGGAGAAGGTCCCAAGGGTTGGGCTGTTCGCCCATTAAAGTGGCACGCGAGCTGGGTTCAGAACGTCGTGAGACAGTTCGGTCTCTATCTATCGTGGGCGTAGGATATTTGAGAGGCTCTGACACTAGTACGAGAGGACCGTGTTGGACAGACCACTGGTTTACCGGTTGTACCGCCAGGTGCACCGCCGGGTAGCTAAGTCTGGATTGGATAAGTGCTGAAAGCATCTAAGTACGAAGCCAGCCTCAAGATTAGATATCCCTGAGGGTCGTCGTAGACTACGACGTTGATAGGCTACAGGTGTAAGGGCAGTAATGTCGAAGCCGAGTAGTACTAATAGCCCGAGACTTTCTTTTTCTGGAAGGAAGGATTGATATATCAGCAGATGTGGTAGAGTGTAACAACAAAGCCATATAGCGAAAGGTTACTATTAGAGTAGCGTTGTCCAAGGTCAAACATCTTAAAAAGAAATTAAGGTGGTTATAGCGTTGGGGATCCACCTCTTCCCATTCCGAACAGAGAAGTTAAGCCCAACCACGTCGATGGTACTGCGTAAAAGTGGGAGAGTAGATAGCCGCCGTTTTAGTCAGGTCGAAAGACTGAAAAGGTAGAAAGGAATCAATCGAAAGGTTGGTTCCTTTTTTTGTTTTGTCAAAACCATTGTCCTTGGAATTAATATTAATCAACTTCTCTTTGCACGAATCAAATAAGATATATATCTTCGCTATCTAAATCTGTATTCATAGAAAAACATATTATGAAAAGAAGAACTTTTCTAAAATCATCGCTTCTGGCTGGTGCGGGTGTTGGAGTCGACCATTCTGTACGGTCCGCAATATTTTCTCAGGAACAAAAAGAAACAAAAAAGAAACCTCATGTTATTTTTATCATGACTGATCAGCATCGTGGGGATGCTTTGGGTTGTATGGGTAATAAGGCTGTTATTTCTCCGAATATTGATAAGTTGGCAGAAGAAGGTACTTTATTTGTAAGCGGTTATTCGTCGGCTCCTAGTAGTACTCCCGGACGTGCCGGTTTATTAACGGGGTTATCCCCCTGGCATCACGGTATGCTGGGATATGGACGAATGGCTGAACAATACAAATATGAAATGCCGCAGATGCTTCGTAATCTGGGCTACTTTACTTTTGGTATAGGAAAGATGCACTGGTTCCCTCAAAAAGCACTTCATGGTTTCCATGCTACATTGATAGATGAAAGTGGAAGAGTCGAATCAAAAGATTTTGTCAGCGATTATCGTGAATGGTTTCAACTGAATGCTCCCGGACAAAATCCTGATTTGACGGGTATCGGTTGGAATGATCATGGGGCAGGTATTTATAAACTGGATGAGAAATTGCATCCGACTACCTGGACGGGACAGACTGCCTGTGAACTGATCCGTAATTATAATAATGATAAACCATTATTTATGAAAGTGTCTTTTGCACGTCCTCATAGTCCTTACGATCCACCGAAATGTTATCTGGATATGTATAAAGATGCTGATATCCCTAAACCTGTTATTGGTGATTGGTGTGGTAAGTATGCAGAACGCCTGGATCCTGAAAAAGCAGCTTCGGATGCTCCGTTCGGGAATTTTGGTGATGACTATGCCGTAAATTCTAGGAGACATTATTATGCGAATATCACTTTTATTGATGATCAGATAGGAAAGATAATTGCAGCATTGAAAGAGAAAGGAATGTATGATGATGCGATTATTTGTTTTACGGCCGATCATGGTGATATGCTGGGCGATCATTATCATTGGAGAAAAACATATCCTTATGAAGGTTCTGCCCATATTCCTTATGTTGTGAAATGGCCGTCGTTTGTTAAAAAAGCAGTTCCGAATGGAGTGAAAATAGAACAGCCGGTTGAACTTCGCGATTTTCTTCCTACCTTTATAGACCTGGCTGGTGGAACTGTTCCTCCTGATATGGATGGAAACTCGTTGTTGAAACTGGTACAGGGACATTCGGATGAGTGGCGTAAATACATTGATCTGGAACATGCCACCTGTTATAGTGCCGACAATTACTGGTGTGCACTGACAGATGGAAAGTTGAAATATATATGGAATTTCCATAATGGTGAAGAGCAATTATTCGATTTGAAAAAAGATCCGGGGGAATTAACGGATTGTTCAGGGAAAAAGTCTTATGCCAAACAACTGAAGGAGCTCCGTAAAGCGATGGTTGACCATCTTTCAGAGCGTGGAGATGATTATGTGAAGAATGGCGAATTAGTTACTTTGGGAAAGACTATACTATATAGTCCTAATTTCCCTCAAAAAATATGATTCTTATAAATTCTTTAAACTGCATAGTGTATGGTCAGAAAATGGATATTCCTGCTTGTAGGAGTGAGTTGTGTAATTGGATCAGTTATGGCACAAGAAAATCCGATCCTGTTGTTCCCGAAGGGAGCACCTGGTGAGACAACCCAGCTGATAGAGAAAGCTGATAACGATGGAGGGAAAACGGGAGGTGAAACCGTATTACGTATAACCAATGTAAGTGAACCCACAATTACCGTTTATCCGGCTCCGGATGAAGTTGCAACGGGTGCGGCGATGGTTGTTTGTCCTGGTGGTGGATATAATATCCTGGCTTACGACCTGGAGGGAGATGAAGTTTGTGAATGGTTGAACAATCTTGGTATAACCGCAGTATTGCTAAAATATCGTGTTCCCCGCCGGGAAGGTTTGGAAAAGCATACAGCCCCTTTACAGGATCTTCAACGTGCAATCGGTTATGTCAGGGCTCATGCAGAAGAAATGAATATCGATCCGCAGCGTATAGGAGTAATGGGATTCTCTGCCGGTGGACATCTTTCGGCAATGGCAAGCAATAACTTTGATAAACGTACCTATCCGGCAGTGGATGCAGCCGATAAGGTCAGCTGTCGTCCGGATTTTTGTCTTTTAGTTTATCCGGCTTACCTGGATGGTGAAAACTTCAAGCTGGCTTCGGAGCTTAAAGTGGGTGCAGCTACACCTCCGACTATGCTCGTTCAGACAGAGGATGATAAATCGTATATCAATAGTAGTCTCTTTTATTATTATGCATTGAAGGAGGCCGGTGTTCCTGCACGGATGCATTTATATAGTAAAGGAGGCCATGGTTATGGCCTGAGAGATACGGGAGCTGCAGTGAATGAATGGCCGGACAGAGCAGAAGACTGGTTCCGTGAGTTAGGCGTGATAGAATAAAAAAACTAAATAGAGTACGGGGATACAGAGATTCTTTGTATCTTTGTACTCACAAATCATGGGGATGACCGGTTTAGACAGCGGGTAGAAGTGGTTTGTAAGCATGTAGTGCGTGGTTGGCTTGCACTTAAATCTCAGACAACGAACAATTAACTGGCGAAAACAATTACGCTTACGCTGCTTAATCGAAGTATAGTAGATTCAAGCTTAATCCCTGCAAAAGTTGTGGGGACGTGACATCACCCGGATGCTGTGGCTCCGAAGCTTTCCGATCAGGTGGTGCAGCAATATCGGAGATAGTCTGAAATGAGCCTCGGGTCTCAGGCGAAAATTAAGAGGATAAGGATTAAGTGGGTGGCTTCGGTCTTGCTTGATCCCGACAATCGAAGGCGAAGATAAACATGTAGAAAGCAGATTAGTTCCTCGTTTGGACGAGAGTTCGAATCTCTCCATCTCCACAACAAAAAAGGCTCGCAATTTTATTTGCGAGCCTTTTTTGTTATTTATATAATTATAAACCTATTCGTTTGTTGTTTTCCGGCTGGGTAATTCCTGTATAGGAGTATTGGTAATCACCTGCACTTTGGTGAGGAAGTATATTCACTGATTTTACAGCTATGTTTTTTCCTGTCTTAGTTGCTACCAGGCATGTGTTATGTAGCTTTCTGTTTTCCAGATCGAAAACTTTCTCAGGATTGAAATGCTGACCGTTAATACGAACTTCAAAGTGTAAATGTTCAGTAGTGGCTCTTCCCGTACGTCCGGTCAATCCTACGGGTTCTCCCGCTTTTATACGATCACCTACCTTTACCAGGTTCTTAGAGTTATGGCTATAGACTGTTTCTAATCCGTTATAATGGCGTATAACAACGACGTTTCCATAAGCGGCATACGATTTGGCCATGCGAACGATTCCATCGAAAGCGGCAACAATCGTATCGTTGGCACATGTTTTCAGATCGACTCCCGAATGATGTCTTCTACGACCGGCATAAGGAGATATTACTTTTGCACCCGGCAGAGGAAATGCGTAATCTTCTTTAGATATTAATGCCAGGTCTATGATCAATGAGTTTTCGTTTGCCAGTAATTTAGGATCGGGAACGGCTATATCTGCTTTTTCCCGGGAAGAGAAGTTCTCTGTTATATCTTTACGGGCATATTCCGTTTTTTCTAATTCCGGTGTCGGTTGAAGAAATATATATTCTACTGCAGGTAGAGGAATATCTGTTGATGGAGGTACTATAACTGCTTCCGGTTCAAGAGTAGGGGGCAACGTTTGTACTGTGGAACAGGTACTTAGTGTCAGTATTGTAATGAATGATAATATATAACTATGGATATTAGACATTATAAAAAATATTTTTGACGAACAAAAATAGAAAAAACTATCCAGTCTAAAGTCTTAATTGGGAATACTTTATAGTTCTTTTTCATTTCTTTATGCTTTTCTGAGAATTGTAGGACGATTTTCGAAGGCAATAATACAAAAAGGCGCCAACCGAAGTTTAGCGCCTTTCTTCTATAAATCGATAAGAAATGAAATGTATACGTTGTTTATTTCTTAAATAATGATTTGGCTATACCCATTTCGAGGCCTCGGAGTTCTGCTAAACCTCTCAGGCGGCCGATACAGGAATAACCCGGATTTGTTTTCTTTTTCAGATCGTCTATCATCTGATGGCCGTGGTCCGGACGCATAGCAATGGAACAGCCGCGTCTTTGCTGTAACTCCAATAGGGCTTTCATTACGCCATACATATCCACATCTCCTTCCAGATGGTTTGCTTCGTAGAAATTTCCTTCTTCATCACGTTGTGTGCTACGGAAATGAACGAAATCGATACGGTCGCCGTAACGTTCCATAATTCCTGCCAGATCGTTGTCACTGCGTACTCCGAATGAACCGGTGCATAAGCACAGTCCGTTACTCCTATTGGGTACCGCTTCAATTAACTTCTTGAAATCTTCTTCCGTACTCAGGATACGCGGCAATCCGAGAATGGAGTAAGGAGGGTCATCCGGGTGGATAACCAGTTTTACACCGGCTTCATCGGCAACCGGAGCAATTTCCTGCAAGAAGTAGATCAGGTTGGCACGCAATTTTTCTGCATCGATATTTTTATAGCGGTCTAATGCCTCCTGGAATTGTTCGATCGTAAAACTTTCTTCCGATCCTGGTAGGCCGGCAATCATGTTACGGGTAAGCAGATGACGGTCTTCTTCGCTCATCGAGTCGAAGCGGGCTTTTGCTTTTGCTTTTTCTTCTGCGGAATAATCGTTCTCTGCTCCCGGACGTTTCAGAATGAAAAGGTCGAATGCAACGAAAGCAGCCCGTTCGAAGCGAAGAGCCTTTGAGCCATCCGGCATGGTATAGGCCAGATCGGTACGTGTCCAATCGAGCACTGGCATGAAATTGTATGTTACGACATTCACACCGCATTTACCCAGGTTACGCAGACTTTCCTTATAGTTGTCGATATATTTCTGAAACTCTCCGGTTTGCGTTTTAATGTGCTCATGAACTGGCACGCTTTCCACGACAGACCAGGTTAATCCGACCTCTTCGATCAGTTTTTTACGTTTCATGATCTCCTCTACCGTCCATACTTCCCCATTAGGAATATGATGTAAAGCATTTACAATACCGGTTGCGCCGGCTTGTTTGATATCCCAAAGGCTGACAGGGTCATTCGGACCATACCAACGCCATGTTTGTTCGCATAAATACATATTATGTGTCGTGTTTATCGGGTTATTAGATTGAGAAAGCATCGAAACCACCGTCTACGATAGCAATTGTGCCTGTAACGAATTTAGATGCGTCGCTTATTAAATATTGAATGGTTCCAAACAATTCCTCCGGTGCACCCAGACGTCTGAACGGAGTATGAGCGATAACTGATTTGGCACGGTCTGTATAAGAACCGTCCGGATTTGTCATTAATGTTCTGTTCTGTTCTGTCAGGAAAAATCCCGGAGCAATCGCGTTTACACGCAAACCTTCACCGAATTTGATTGCCAATTCACCGGCCATATATTTTGTCAGGTTGGATATAGCAGCTTTGGCAGCGCCGTATCCCACCACACGTGTCAACGGGCGCAGGGCTGATTCGGAAGAGAAGTTGACGATTGCACCTTCTTTCTGCTGAGCCATAACTTCCGCAAATACCATAGTGGGGAGAACTGTTCCGAACAAATTCAGGTCGACAACTTTTTTGAATGCATCGATCTGTAAATCGAAAATATTACTGTCGGGTCCGATCGTTGCACCTGCCATGTTTCCTCCGGCAGCATTCAATAATGCATCGATACGGCCATATTTAGCAAGGATATCTTTTTTATTCTGTTCAAGGAGCTCTTTATTCAGGACGTCTGTCAGAAAAAAGCAAGCTTCTCCGCCTTTTGCTTTGATGTCTGCAACGATTTTTTCACCGGTTTCTGCGGCACGGTCAAGGATGACAACTTTAGCCCCTTCTTCAGCCAGGTGACCTGCGATTCCGCTACCTAAAATACCGGCTCCTCCGGTAATAATGACAACTCTGTCTTTAATACAAAATAAATTAGCCATTTTCTATATGTTTTTATTGTGATATTTTCATTTGTATGCACAATCTGTGCGCGAACACACATGGGTGCAAATGTATACTATTTATTTGTCAAACAAAAAAAATAGAGGATAAAAATGACTGTTTATGTCATTAAATATAATTATTGTAATACTTAATATTCTCTTTTATAAGTATATCAATAGGCATGTAATTGATTTGTTCGACTTTCTCCTTCAGTACCAGATGACGGAATAAGGCTTTTACGCAATTGAATCCCTGCACTTCCGGTCGTTGGGCGATCAGGTGGGTGATGTGCCCGCTATTCAGATAGTTCAGATTAGAGTCGATCACATCATAACCTATCAGTCTGAAACGTTTGTCGGTATCCTGCTGTTGAAAATAATCTCCTAATACATGTGCTCTCGAATTAAAGATGATGCCGGCTTGTATTTCTTCATGTGTGGCAAAGAATGAATCGAGAATGTCCTTGTTCTCGTTCGATTCGTCTGCATGGATATGTACCGGGAATATCTTACCCAGAAAATCGTTCCCATACAGATAATCGCGGAAACCTTCTTCACGTTTCATGACCTGGGTTGAATGCATGTCGCCTTTCCGGATAAAGCGGAAAATCGCAATATTGTCTTCGGGCTGGATTTGTTCGAATAACAGGCGACCGGCGATATATCCTGAATCATAAGAGTTAGTACCATAATAGGCGATACAATTCGTATTTTCGATAAATGCATCTATCAGTACGTAAGGTATTTCCAGTTTATCGAGTTGCTGGGTAAGCTGCAAGACACTTTCCTTAAACAAGGTTGCAATGATTACTCCCTGGCAATCTGATTTTTCAATCACCGGTATCAGGTTATCGAAACTACTTTTGTCATACTGGTTGAAACACAGATGTTCGATTTCGACATTATAACTAAACAACTCCTGCTCGGCTTTATCGATACCTTCCGATAGTTTGGCCCAATATTCTCCTTCAGCAAAAGAGGGAGTCAGTGTAATGAAGTGATATTTCTTCTTTAAAGCTAATGAACGCGCTATCAGGTTCGGATGATAGTCTATCTCTTTTAGTACTTTTTCGACCTTTTTCTGAGCTTCCTCAGAAACTTTGCCACGATTGTGCAGGATACGATCGACTGTTCCGGTAGAAACTCCGGATAACTCTGCAATATCTTTTATTCTGTAAGTCTTCCCCATAGGGCTTTTTATTATAATAAATAACTCGCAGTAATAAAAAACCGCGGGCCGTTTCGTTTTACTATTATGTTATATTTCTTCTGTTATTTGTAAAGGTGCATTCAATTTACGGAATGCATAGGCATACATCATATATATAAGTGGCATGGCCACAAAAATACCTATACCTAACAGGATAAACCCTAAAATGCAGATACCGATCATAGCCAGCATCAACATAAAGAGCGACATTCCCTGCCCACGGGTTATTTCCCAGCTGCGTTGGAGCGATTCGATTATACCTGCATCATCTTCAACGATCAGAGCTGCATAAAATTGCAATCTGAGGGCCAGATAGATTCCCGGGATAACGAACAAACAGATTCCGAGAAGGACGATAATTCCCATGAATATATTGGCTACAAGGTAAGTAATGATTTTACGAGCCTGCTGTCCGTAAGCCGAGAATTGCGGCTCTTCTCCGTCCAAAGCCTGGAATATGTTCTTCATATATCCTAAAGCGAAAATTGAAGAAATAATACAACTAATCAGATTGATAATGATCGTTCCCGTTACCGATTTTTGTATAGGCATAGCAAATGCCCCTAATGTAAAGGAAATGATGCTCATACCTATTATCAGTCCGGCTAAAACCCAGATCTGAGCTTTGGTCCGTTGCCATGAAGTACTACACACTTCGGAAATTGAAAATTTAGGTCCCATCAGATTGTAGATTATTAAGTTTAAAGATAGCGGTAAATTTAAGGTAAATTATTGAATAAACAAATAATGTCCTGACTTTGTATAGCAATTTGGACTAATTTACTTTCGAACGGTCAAAAAATAAGCTATCTATTTGATCTCTACAGATAAATAAGCTGTTTTTTAGTATAAAAGAATGTATAAACGGGGAAAGTACAACAAAAAGATTTTAAATTTGTACGCTTTTTAGATATGAGTCCTTCAATTATCAAGCCTGATAAAACAAGACTTCGAATAGGATGTATACAATGACAGTGGGCAGAAAATATATTAAATTATGAATATGAATAGACAAATGTTGAAAACTACTATTACCCAATTTAGGCAAATTGCGTTATTTGCAGTGGGAATGTCTTTATTAACCGCCTGTGGAAACAGCCAGAGTGGTATGAAATTAGGCGACAGCGAATATGCTGTTTTAGCTGTAAATTCGTCTTCCAGTAATCAGACAACCTCTTATCCGGCAACTATCAGAGGTACGCAGGATATTGAGGTACGTCCTCAGGTGTCAGGGTTTATTGTTAAGTTGTGTGTAGATGAAGGGGCAACAGTCCGTAAAGGGCAGCCCTTGTTTGAAATTGATCCGACGCAGTATAAAGCGTCTGTAAATCAGGCCAAAGCAGCCGTTGCTATGGCTAAGGCAAATGTTAATACGTTGAAATTAACGGAGAAGAACAAGAAAGAATTGTTCGATAAAGCTATCATCAGTTCTTTCGAATACCAGACAGCTGTGAATCAGCTTTTATCGGCTGAGGCAACTCTGGCTCAATCAGAGGCTTCTCTGGTGAGCGCTAATCAGAATTTATCTTTTTGTACGGTAACGAGTCCGTCTAATGGAGTTGTCGGAACTTTTCCGTATCGTATCGGAAGTTTGGTTAGCCCGTCTGTTGCGGAGCCGTTGACTACCGTATCTGAGATCGGAGATGTTTATGTCTATTTCTCAATGACGGAAAAGGAATTGCTGCAACTGACAAAAGCCGGAGGCACTTTGAAAGAGCAATTAGATAAGATGCCGGCTGTTCAGTTACAACTGGCAGACGGAACCATGCTGGAAGAAAAAGGAAAGATCGATGCTGTGAGCGGTGTGATCGACCAGTCAACCGGTTCGGTAAGTATGCGTGCCGTATTCCCTAACAATAAAAATATCCTGAGAAGCGGTGGTACAGGTAATGTTGTATTCCCTTACACTATGGATGGTATCATCATGATCCCTCAGTCTGCAACGATAGAGATCCAGGACAAAAAATTCGTATATGTACTGCAACCGGATAATACGATCAAGAATACGGAAATTCAGATCTCTTCTTTGAGTGACGGACAGACTTACCTGGTAACCGCAGGTTTGAAGGCCGGCGATAAGATCGTTATCGAAGGTGTTCAGAGTCTGCATGACGGCCAGGAGATCACACCGATCACTAAAGCTGAACAAGATGCTAAATTCCAGCAGGCGATGAAAGATCAGAACGAAGGAAATTTAAAAACAGCTTTTAATTAATTAAAGGTATAGAATGAATCAGGGAGTACCTGATTACATCCGTATATAAAAAAGTAGAATATGAAATTAGATAGATTTATTAACCGTCCGGTGCTCTCTACGGTGATCTCCATCGTAATTGTCATCTTGGGTATATTGGGCTTGCTCACCTTGCCTGTAACCCAGTATCCGGATATTGCACCTCCTACCGTGTCGGTAAGAGCTACCTATACAGGTGCCAATGCGCAGACTGTATTGAATAGTGTGATCGCACCTTTGGAAGACCAGATCAACGGGGTGGAGAACATGATGTACATGACCTCCAATGCCTCTAATAATGGTTCTGCCGATATCTCCATATATTTTAAACAAGGAACAGACCCGGATATGGCTGCGGTAAATGTCCAGAACCGTGTCTCCATGGCGCAAGGTCTGTTGCCGGCCGAAGTAACGAAGGTCGGTGTGACAACCCAGAAACGCCAGAACTCCATGCTGGTTGTTTTCGCCGTATATGATGCGGAAGACCGTTACGACCAGAAGTTTCTTGAAAACTATGCTAAGATCAACCTGATTCCTGAAGTACAGCGTGTACCGGGGGTAGGTGATGCGAACGTGTTGGGTACCGACTATTCTATGCGTATCTGGTTGAAGCCGGATGTTATGGCACAGTACAAGCTGGTTCCGAACGATGTATCCAATGTATTGGCAGAACAGAACGTGGAAGCAGCTCCAGGTTCTTTCGGTGAACAGGGAAACCAGACCTTCCAGTACACGATCCGTTACAAAGGTCGTTTGCAGACTGCGGAAGAATTTGAAAATATTGTTGTAAAGGCATTGGCCGATGGTGAAGTGCTTCGTCTGAAAGATATAGCCGACATCGAGTTGGGCCGTCTGACCTATAACTTCGTTAATAAGGTAAACGGACACAATGCCGTTGCTTGTATCGTCTACCAGATGCCTGGAACGAATGCGACAGAAACAATCAATAACATTCAGGACCTGTTGGAAAAATCGGAACTGACAATGCCACCGGGCATGAAGGTGGAAGTTTCCATGAATGCCAACGACTTCCTGTATGCTTCTATCCATGAGGTGTTAAAGACCCTGATCGAGGCTTTTATCCTGGTATTTATCGTAGTTTATATATTCCTGCAGGATTTACGTTCTACCTTGATTCCGGCTATTGCCATTCCGGTAGCCTTGATCGGTACTTTCTTCCTGTTGTCGTTGATCGGATTCAGTATCAACTTGCTGACACTTTGTGCTATGGTACTTGCCATTGCGATTGTGGTCGATGATGCGATAGTCGTCGTCGAAGGGGTCCATGCCAAGTTGGACCAGGGGTATAAGTCGGCCAAACAAGCGTCTATCGATGCGATGAGCGAACTTGGTGGTGCTATCGTTTCTATTACGCTGGTGATGATGTCCGTGTTTATCCCTGTAAGTTTTATGGGTGGTACAGCCGGGGTGTTCTATCGTCAGTTTGGTGTGACAATGGCTATTGCAATCGGTTTGTCTGCGTTGAATGCGTTGACATTGAGTCCGGCCTTGTGTGCCATCTTCCTGAAACCTCATGATGAACACGGTGAAAAGAAAACGACTATTGTTACTCGTTTCCATACTTCTTTCAATGTCGCTTATGATTCATTGTTGAAGAGCTATAAGAAACGTGTCTTATTCTTTATCCAGAAAAAATGGTTAACATTCGGAACTGTTATTGCTTCTATTGCCCTGTTGATATTCTTTATGCAGGTAACGCCGACCGGTATGGTGCCGAATGAAGATACCGGTACGATCATGGGTGCCGTTACATTACCTCCCGGTACATCACAGGAACGTACACAGGAAATTATGCAGCGTGTAGACAGCCTGATCGCTTCCGATCCTGCCGTTAAGTCACGCACAGCTATTACCGGTTTCAGCTTCATCGGTGGACAAGGACCTTCTTACGGTTCATTCATCATCAAGTTGAAGGACTGGGATGAACGTTCGATGACACAAAGTTCGGATGTGGTTTATGCCAGTCTGTTCATGCGTGCCCAGAAAGTGGTTAAGGATGCACAGGTATTATTCTTTACTCCGCCTATGATCCCGGGTTATTCGGCATCCAGCGATATCGAGTTGAACATGCAGGATAAGACAGGTGGTAGCCTGGAAAGATTCTTCTCCGTTTCCAAAGACTATATGGCTGCATTGACGGCCCGTCCGGAGATCAAGTCAGCACAGACCACTTTCAACCCGAACTTCCCACAGTATATGATCGATATCGATGCGGCAGCTTGTAAGAAAGTGGGTATCAGCCCGAGCGATATCCTTATGACGTTGCAGGGTTATTACGGAGGTTTGTATGCGTCCAACTTCAACCGTTTCGGTAAGATGTACCGTGTAATGGTGCAGGCCGATCCTTCTATGAGAGCTAACATGGAATCATTGAAGAATATCAAGGTACGTAACGGTAATGAAATGGCTCCGATCTCCCAGTTCATTACGATAGAGAAAGTATACGGTCCGGATATCATTAGCCGTTTCAATATGTATACCTCTATGAAATTGATGGTTGCCCCGGCTGAAGGATTTACCAGCGGCCAGGCACTGAAAGCTCTTGAAGAAGTGGCCAGCACAACGCTTCCTGCCGGTTTCGGTTACGAATTGGGAGGTATGGCGCGTGAAGAGGCTGAAACCAGTGGTAGTACAACCGGTTTGATTTTCGTACTCTGTTTCGTGTTCGTTTACCTGTTGCTGAGTGCACAGTATGAAAGTTATGTATTGCCGTTGGCTGTATTGCTTTCTATTCCGTTCGGTTTGATGGGTAGCTTCCTGTTCGTACAGGGGTGGGCTGCTTTGGGTAACATTCCGGCTTTGAAGATGATACTGGGAACGATGTCAAATAACATTTACATGCAGATCGCGTTGATCATGTTGATGGGTCTGTTGGCAAAGAATGCTATCTTGATTGTAGAGTTCGCCCTCGACCGTCGCCGTATGGGTATGAGTATTACCTGGGCTGCCGTATTAGGAGCCGCTGCCCGTCTGCGTCCTATCCTGATGACCTCCCTGGCGATGGTAGTCGGTTTGTTGCCGATGATGTTTGCCTTCGGAGTAGGTGCTCACGGTAACCGTACATTGGGTACTGCTGCTATCGGCGGTATGTTTATCGGTATGATCTTCCAGATCCTGATCGTTCCGGCTCTGTTCGTCGTGTTCCAGTACCTGCAGGAAAAGGTTAAGCCGATCGAGTGGGAAGATTTGGATAACAGCGATTTGAATACGGAAATAGAACAGTACGCTAAAAAATAAGTGAGAAGACAATGAAGAAGAAACAAATTATATATATGATGTGTGCAACCGCTCTATTGAGCAGTTGCCACATCTATAAGGCATACGACCGTCCCGATACGATCAGTACAGACGGTATCTATCGCGATCCGGTTTCGGCTGCGGACACCTTGGCTGCCGATACGACCAATATGGGGAATATATCCTGGAAGGAGATTTTCCGTGATCCGAAGTTGCAGTCTCTGATTGAAGAAGGACTGGCGAATAATGTAGATATGCAGGCTGCCGTTCTTCGTGTGGAAGAAGCGAAAGCATTGCTGACTTCTGCACGTCTGTCGTTCCTGCCGTCGCTGAACCTTGCCCCGCAAGGATCTACTACGACAATCGGAAATTCCAGCTACGCCAAGGCATATACTTTGCCGGCAGCTGCAAGCTGGGAAGTCGATCTGTTCGGCAAACTGTTGAATGCAAGCCGTGATCAGAAAACGATCTATCTGCAAAGCCAGTATTCGCAGCAGGCAGTACGTTCACAGCTTATCAGCGGTATTGCCAATACTTATTTTACTTTGCTGATGCTCGACCGTCAGGTAGAAATCACTACTGAAACTGTCGATATCTATAAAGAAAATGTACGCGCGATGGAGGCTATGAAGGAGGCTGGTATGACCACTGAAGCAGCTGTTGTACAGATGAAAGCTGTATACCATCAGGTATCCTCGTCACTGATAAACCTGAAACGTCAGGTTCGTGAAGTAGAAAACTCATTGTCGGTACTGTTGGCAAAAGCACCTCAGCAGATCGAGCGTGGAAGACTGGAAGATCAATATATTCCGGATGAACTGATGGCCGGTGTTCCTTTGCAGTTGCTGGAAAACCGTCCGGACGTGAAGATCGCAGAAATGTCGCTTGCAAGTGCTTATTATACGACAAACAAAGCGCGTGCTGCCTTCTATCCGGGACTGAACATTACGGCAACAGCCGGTTGGACAAACGGTTCGGGTATCACAGTATCTAATCCGGGACAATTCATGTTCCAGGCATTGGCTTCTCTTGCACAGCCTATCTTCAACAACGGCAAGCTGATGGCTAACCTGAAAGTATCGAAAGCGGAAGAGAAGATCGCCCAGATGAATTATCAGCAGAAAATTCTGGAAGCCGGTAAGGAAGTTAGCGATGCACTGCATTTGTATGATGCAACCAATAAGATGCTGGTTCAGGATAAAGAACAGATCGCACAACTGGAAAAAGCGGTAGAATATACAAAAGCCCTGTTCCAGTCTGCTCAGTCCACTTATCTGGAGATCTTATCGGCTCAGCAGAGCCTTTTGAGTGCACAATTGACAGAAGTATCCGACAACGTTCAGCGTATGCAGGCTGTTATCAACCTGTACAGTGCTGTTGGTGGTGGGAGAGAGTAATAACCATTAAAACTTAGATTATTATGATTAGTCCGTTAGCTTATGTAGATGCCGGCGCCAAACTGGGAGCGAATGTTACTGTTCATCCTTTTGCCTACATCGATAAGAATGTAGAGATCGGTGATGGTTGCGAGATCATGCCTCATGCCAGCATTATGAGTGGTGCACGTTTAGGTAAGAACAATCGCGTGTTCAACGGGGCAGTGATTGCAGCAGAGCCTCAGGATTTCAAATATAAGGGTGACACTACGCTGGTTGTTATCGGCGATGACAATGTGATCCGTGAAAATGTTGTGATCAACCGTGCTACGAATCCGGAAGGACAAACGGTTATCGGTAATGGTTGTTTCCTGCACGAAGGCGTACATGTTTCGCATGATACCCATGTCGGCAACCATTGCGTATTCGGTTACGGCAGTAAGATTTCCGGTAACTGTTTCTTTGAAGATTATTCGATCTTCGGAGGTAATGTATTGGCAAGCCAGGGAAGCCGTATCGGAACCTGGTCGATGACACAGACCGGTTGTCGTTTCCGTAAGGATGTTCCTCCTTATATCGTGGCTGCTTTGGAGCCGACTACTTATTATGGCGTTAACTCCGTTATCCTGTCACATCAGGGAGTAAGTGAAAAGATCATTAAGCATATCAGCCATGCTTATCGTATCATCTACCAGGGCAATACAAGTATTTTCGATGCCTTGCTGATGATTAAGGATCAGGTTCCGATGAGCGATGAGATCCAGCATATTATTGATTTTATCAATGAGTCGAAACTGGGAATTATCGGAAGATAACAAGCTTATATAATTAGGAACGAGGATACCCATTGCGGGTATCCTCGTTTTTTTATAGACCTGTTTGATTACGATAGTTATAAGAGCGGAGTTTCGAGAAAATACAAATGATAAGCGAAACTTAATTATTATATATCTTCTGAGAGAAAGCCAACTTCTATGCTGGTTTCCTGTGCCGAAAGATTTGCTGCTAACACTAATGCAACGGTAAATAGTAATAATTTCTTTTTCATATTCAATTGTATTTTATTCGATGCTAAATATTGAATTTTCGTTTATGGACAAAGTTCCGGTTGCTTCGAAAGTTCCGGTCGGCTCTACATGTAAATTGGTAGTACCGGACACTGTCACATTATTTAATGAAAAGTTCTTTCCATTTATAAAGTAACTACCGGTGTTATAAGTTTTATTAGCTATAGTGGCATCACTTGCATAAATATATGGGATACAATTATCTTTCGTGATAGATAAGAAGGTGAAGGATATATTCCTTAATTTCGTTAGTGTATATCAATAGACAGAAAGAATTGAGTCTCGAATATAGAAAAAGGTGAGTCTTTTTTATGAGGCTTCGCCTCATGCCGCAGGCTCTATTTTGCCGTCGGTTTTTAACCGACGGATAGATTAAATGTTCCGGCTTTGCCGGATTCCTCTGTGGGTTTTAACCCCCTTTAGACATATAATGGTAGTCTCTGTTTTAAAGGGGCTTAAGCCCACAGAGGAAAAGGCTTTGCCTCCTGTCTTTATATCCGTCGGTTAAAACCGACGGCAAAATAGAGCCTGCGGCACAAGGCATTGCCTTGTAAAGAGAGATAGCTCATATTTGATAATAATTGAAATGTTATATTTCTGAATGTTTGCTGATTAGATATTGCATAGCCGCGAAGTATAACATCTATTTAATCTTTTTGATTCATTTCTTGATGCGGATAATGTGGATAACGCAGGCTTTTTATTGCAGGCTTTAATTATTATCGTATATTTGTCGTGCATTTCATATTCTCTCAAAAGACGGGAAATCCCGCCTCAGTTCGTAGCGGGCATTTTTATGCCCGCCTGCGATCATTCTATATGGCGGTTCCGTACCCCCGTGTAGAATGTTAATGCATCTACTGTCTTTTGAGAGATGAAATGCAACGGGACAGGCGGAACCGCTCTTATATTCAGAAAATCTTCGCCTTTACATCCATTATTAATATTAATACTTATGGAAACAGATTTGTTAACTGTTCAACAAGGTGAGGAGATGCGAAAGACAAATGGAAACCCCTCCTTTCTTTCCGACGAAGAACTGAAAGATTTTTACCTCAAACTAGCTCATCTGATTAGTCCGAATGCATGTTCTTCTAATCGCAGTGATTTTGAAATATTAAGCATCCTCCGCAAAGATCTGAAGAGAAACCTCGGAATACTTTGCAAGTATACGCAACATGCCTGGGATGAAGGTATGTTGGAGATACAAATAGCTTGCGGAGTCTATTCCGTACAAGATAACATACAAAAGAAGGAGCGGTTGGAAATGAATACTTCTTTGGGAAAACATTTACAGTTTCTTGCCCAGATGGCATCCAGTTGCTCTGTTGCAAGAAAGATACAGGCGGAATACACCCGTCATGTTTGTAATGTAGAATATCTTTTAAAGCAGATGGTAGATGATAAAGCAGCTGAATAAATGAATGACTCATTTTTCTTATTGTATTTTCGGCATGTAATGAAATGCCGATGCAGAGGTGGCGCTAATTTCCTCGTTAGGAAACTCTAATTTCCTGCCGAGGAAATTAGCGTTCCCTGCCCGGGGAATTGCAGTTTCCTGCGGAGGGAACTGGAGTTTCCAGAGAGGGGAGTTGTCAGGAAACTAGAGTTTCCAAGTTGTAGAACTACGAGGAAACTGTAATTGACTGATATGTAATAAATAACTCCAATCCGAGAGTCAATGTATATCTGTATATCACTCTATCCTGATACTATGTATGGAAAGTATTGTCTACCGTCAATTCGTCCAATATTTCCTGTAATCAGAGCTTTAGTTATTGTCAATAATGAGCTAATGGAGATTGTAAAGGGGATTAGTGTTTATCATGATTGTTCGTACAGCAATTGCAGGTAGTTACGTATTTTTGGGGAAAGTTTGTGAGTATGCATGATTGCTCTGCCGGAGTGGCGGCAAACAGGGCGGTCGATAGCGCTTCGCCTTCTGCTCCAGTCGGGGTAATGACGGATATTTCTTTCAGTCCTGTTATAAATTCTCCGCTGCGGGGGTGGCGGATGTGTTGCCGGTCGGTACGGTTATTGCCTGAGGTGGTCAGTACCTCATCGGTAAGCAGTACCTCATTTACCATCCAGCCTTTTCCTGCCGGATGATTACCGACAGCAAGTACGGAGCTGGTTCCGAGGCTGATTAATGCGTCTTGTATAGATTGTTCTTTCAGTATCGTCCGGATTTTATCCAATGCATATCCTTTGATATATCCGCATAAGTCGAGAGTGATACCCTGCTTGCTGAAGTAAACGGTTTGCTGGTTCTGATCCATAATGACGCAACCGGCCCTGTCTTCCTGCTGTATTGTCGACTGGACTGTGATGTCGAAGCACTGGCAGGTTCGTTCGTATAAATTAAAACAATCGGATAGAATATGGAAAAGCTCTTCACTTACAACAACCGGATGGAGGCAGGCTGTCCGGTTAAGGAGGTATAGTTCGCTGTCAGGGTTGAAGCGGTCGGCTATCTTTTCCAGCCGGGCTATTTCCTGTTTGATCTGTTGGGCGGTCTCATGACAATGGTTTTCCGACCGATCACACAGTATGAGGTCGATGCGTGTGTGCATAGCCTCATACCATGTGTATAGTACGCCGTTATCGGCATTCAGTTGTCGGAATATATCAGGCATTCTGTGAAAATGACGGATTATTTCAGTTCTTTGATCTTGACATTCTTGAAGTGTACTTCATCGCCATGATCCTGCAAAAGGATATGACCTTCTTCCGCTTCTCCGAAGTTTGGCCAATCGGCATATTTGCTTCCGGCTACGAGCGCTCTCCACATTTGGTCGTTACGGTTGTATTCTACTACCAGCATGCCGTTTAGCCAGTGTTCGATATGATTGCCTTTCACTACGATACGGGCGGTGTTGAACTCATTCTTCTTGAATGGTTTCTCCTGGCAGGCCGGGATCAGGTCGTATAATGAACCGACTGTCCGGTTCCCTTTTCTTCCCAGTTTGGCATCCGGGTGCTTGTCGTCGTCCAGGATCTGGAACTCGCAACCGATAGCCGATCCTTTTCCTTTATTCAGTTCCGGGTCGACGAAATACTTGATACCGCTGTTGGCCCCTTCCGTGATCTTGAAGTCGGCAACCAGTTCGAAGTTTTTGTATGTTTTGATGGTGACGATATCACCTCCGTTGCCCGACTCTTCTCCTTTGGCTTTCTCTACCACCAGTTCGTTGCCGATGATCGTCCATCCCTTTTTAGGGAATTCCTGCAATTTGGCACCGCGCCAGCCGTTGGTTGTTTTTCCGTCCCAGAGAAGTTCCCAGCCTTCATTCTTTTCCTGGCTGGTCAATACGTTGTCTGCTTGTGCAAAAGCACTGATAGGAGCTAAAGTGCAACTCATCAGAGCTAAATAGATGAATCCTTTTTTCATGATAATTTACTTGTAAGTTTAATCGTTATTTTGTTGACTTATCGTTTCGATATTCGTTTGACAGAGAAGAATACCAGGCGGATAATGGCCCAAATGACATAAAGTACGACGGAGCAGATCGTAACGAATCCGATGGATGTGACGAGTTCCGCCCACGATGTTTTGAATGTATATATAGAATATATGTTTACGAGATTGGCAATGATAAAACAAACTAAGAATGCCAGCAACTCGCTCCGCTTTCTACTTGCTGTAATGATGGTATCTTTCATGACCTCGGGCTTTTATGGTTCAAATAATCCAGTTTGTATTCGTCGGGGAAGGAGAGGATCTGCCCTTCTTCGATCGCCTGATAACCCAGAAGTGTCATTGCACTGGCATAATATCCTTCTTCGGCAATATGTTCCGGTTGTTTACCTGTAATGACTGCTTCCACATACGCATCAAGCAGGAGGGAGGTTCCGTCGCCTTCGGGACGTTTACCGAGAATGAATTGGCCACTGTTGCTCTTGGCCGTTTCCGGTTCCCAACTGGTTCCGGCAAATGCAACGGAATCGAACAAACTGTTCTCCATCTGATTGAGGAGTTGAAGGAATCCGGGAGCCGGAGCGGGCGTCTCGAAGTAGTATTTTCCTGCTTCGGGTTCGACAGTTCCCAAGTGCCCCATGATCTGTTCTTCCAGTCCGTAGAATTTGTTGGAAATGATGGAATCGAACGTCAATTTTACGCCGTTATCGAACACATAAATGCAACTGACGTTGTCGTCTACTTCCCGTCCGTCTTTCCAGTAGGTAATAGCACCGTGTCCCATCACCTTGTTGGGGATGGAGCGCATGGCCCAGCTTCCTATCTGTAATTGGTGGCAGCCCAGTTCTGTCATCAGGCCGCGGGAATATTCTTTATAGAGACGCCAGTTGATAAACCGTTCCATATCCGGGGAGGGAACTTCGCGGCGCCAGTCGCCGTTTCTGTACCAGAATGTATGGATACCTTCGATCTCTCCGAACATGCCGGAATGAACCATTTCCATCGTTTTTATATAGCGGGGATCGAACAGGCGCTGTTGGCCGGTGAAAAAGACCTTGCCTGTTTCCTTATGCTTCATATACATATCCCAGCAATCTTTTACTGTCATGGACAATGCTTTTTCGCAGAAGACATGTTTGCCGGCTTCGAATGCGGCGATAGCGATCTCTTTATGCAGATACAAAGGGACAGCGATGATGACTGCATCGATTTCTTTATTCTCTAATAAAGCTTTATAGTCTTTATAGACTTTTGCTTTCGGTACTATCTTCAATGCATTATCGATTGAAGGTTGATAAATGTCGCATACTGCGACGATATCCGCTTTCGGATTTTTGGCAAGGAATCCTAATAAGAAGCATCCGCGTGATCCCGGTCCTATGAATCCTATTCGGGCTTTGTTACCCGTCGTGTGTTCTACATCGGCAAAAGCGGAGAACCAGGGACTGGAAAGTAGTAATAAGCCTCCCTCTATCGCTCCAATTCTTTTCAGGAAATCTCTTCTGTTGATTGATTCGTTGTTCATAACAGATTTAATATTAATAGACTGTATGGTATTATGATATGCAAAAGTATCTTTTATTTTTTAGAGATCATACTTTTGACTTTTATTTAGTGGAAGACGAGGCATTTTTTTTGCCTCGCCTTCTATATTAAGACCACAACTGATTAATAGTAACCTTCATTTTGCTCTTCGCTGATCTCTCCGACCGAGTTCAGGCGGTCGATATGTTTCTGCGGGATCGGACGAAGTTTGTGATATGGTTTTATATGAATAGCTTCCGGGTTATATTTTTTCACCCAGTCATATAATAATTCGCAACGAACCAGGTCTTCCCAACGATTTGTTTCTCCCAGCAATTCGCGTCCCCGTTCGTTGAGGATGAATGTGATAAAATCGTCTTTCAGGTCTGCCGCCGTAACTTTCAGTTCCTCATAGGTACTTTTAGTATCGTTTGCACCTCCTTCGAAGAGCCAGATTTGTTGTTCTTTCTGTTCTCCTTCAGCCCATGCGGCACGTTTACGGATCACATTGATGTATTCGGCAGCTTTGTCGAACTCACCTTTGCGGCCTGCTGCTTCGGCTGCCAATAGATATGTTTCAGCCAGACGCATGCGAACCCATTCGCGTGAACCTTTTTCTTCCGAAACAGAAGGACGGTTCGGGTCCAAATATTTGACCAATGACGGGAAATAACGGATCGAATGCATTTCACGGGGGAAGTAAGAGTAAGTATAGTTGGCACGGAATTTACGCATGTTATCGCTGTTGGATTCGAATCCGGTCTTTTCCATTGTGTAATAGATAGCCGTATCACCATGCTGGAACTTCAGTTTGCCGGCGATCTGTCCTTTGGATGGGTCCGGGTTGAAATAAACAGTACCATCATACGACAGCGGTTCCCATACGGGCAGCGTGTTTACGTTATTGGCATAATATACCCATTTAAAACTTTTGTAAAAACGTGAATCGTGCAGACGGTCGAACAAGTCGTCCATCGTTTTCTTCGTTGCTACATGGCGACGATACGGACGGCCGTTAGCAATATCACGCAACATGCCCGGCTGGTCTTCGTACCATGACAGCCAGAATAGATGCTGTTTGTTTCCATCGCCGTTAAACATCGGTTCTGTCGTGAACTGTACGGCAAATACGACTTCCGAATTTCCCTGGTTACTGATATCCCACAGGGAAGAGAAGTTTTCCTGAAGAGTAAAGGCTCCGCTATTGATTACTTTTTCAGCGTAATATAACGTACTGTCCATGTCTGTCGTTTGTTGGCCGCGCTGGTCGTTGATAGCACTGCCCCTGGTCAGATAAACTTTCGACAATAAATGTGCGGCAGAATAGCAGGTGGCACGTCCTTTGGTCGCAACTTTTACCGGCAGGTTTTCTGCGGCGTTGCGTAAATCGCTTATAATTAAATTATATATGTCGGCTATCGGAGCACGTTTAAAATTCGTACGGATATCGAAACTACCTTCTGTTACCAGCGGTATGCGTCCGAACTGTTGTACCAGGTCGAAATAAAGGTAAGCACGGATGAACTGCATTTCTGCATAGCTTTGCGATTTCACATTTTCAAGCAAATCCTGTGAATCCAGAATTTTTTGCATGGCGATATTGGCATCACTGATCCCTTTATAGTGGTTTTCCCACATCTCATATAAAATACCGTCATCCGGATTCAGTTGTGTCGCATACTTGTTATATGATTCGCGGTGACTACCGTCTTCCCCTTCTGTGAACAGGTCCGTACCATGTTCGGTCAGGACATCAAAACGTTCACCTCCGACTCCCCAGCGAAGAAAGCCGTATGCGGCCGTAATGGCTGCATTTACTCCGGCTTCCGTTTCGTAATAGTCGTACGACATTACCGGAGCATCATCTTCGCTTAACCAGCTGCTGCAACCTGACGTAGAGAGTGTCAAGCCTGCCAGCATATAGTAATATATAGATTTCATTTTCATTCTTTATTTATAAGGTTAAAATTACAAAGTCATGTTTATACCGAATACCCAGGAACTTACACTCGGAGTACCGAAGCCGCTACCGTCTGTTTTAGGATTGCCGGAGTCGTCTACCTTGGCTGCTTCCGGATCGATACCTGTGTAATTGGTAAAGATAAACGGATTCTGGGCGGTAAAGTATACACGCAGCTTTTCTACCATGAACTTCTTGGTAAGGTCTTTGGGTAATGTATATCCCAGTGTCATAGTTTTTACACGCAGGTAATCGGCCTTTTCATAATACGTGGATGTAATATAGATCGGACGTTCTTCATCGATGCTGGGACGAGGATAAGCGTTCGTCGGATTATTCGGTGTCCAATAATCTACTTTTACGCCACCGTTACGTCCGCAATGTTCCACTGCATAAATATCGTTATACAGCATGGCTCCCATACTGGCATACAAAAAGACCGACAGGTCGAAATTCTTATAATTAAAGGTGTTTACCATACTGGCAATCAGTTTCGGACGCGGATTTCCAAGTATCTGCTTATCGGCATCCGTAATCTTATGGTCACCGTTCACATCCTCGATTTTGATATCTCCCGGAACAAAGTCGGTACCGTTGGCTGCGAATTTTGCCATTTCAGCCAGGTCGGCTTCGGTGTTCTGCCAGATTCCAACCTTTTTATAATCATAATGTACATTGACCGGCTGGCCGATGAACCATTTACTTCCTATATCATCATTTTTACCGTTGTATAATTCGACGATTTCTTCTTTGTTTGAGGACAGCATCAAATCCGTGCTCCACTGGAAGTCTTTCGTGTTAATATTCATTGTATTAATAGAAACTTCTATACCTTTATTGCGGGTCTTGCCCACGTTTGACAGCACGTTAGGGAAACCGGAAACAACCGGCAACTGGCGTTCCAATAACAGATCGTGTGTGTTCTGCATATATAGGTCGATCGTACCGTTGACACGTCCTTTCAAAATTCCGAAATCCAAACCGAGGTTCCACTGGTCGGTCGTTTCCCATGTCAGCAAACTGTTTGCCATGATATTGGGTGCATAACCGATTGTTTCCGAAGCGCCGTTGTCAAATGGATACCGGATCAATGTCAAACGGCCTTTTGTCTGGTAAGGATCTACAGCCGAGTTACCTGTCTTACCAAAGCCGAGTCTCAGTTTCAGGTTATCCAGCCAACCGGATGTATTGGCCATGAAAGATTCTTCGTTAATACGCCATGCCAGGGCGGCAGAAGGGAAAAGAACCCATTTGTGTCCGTCTGCCAAACGGGAAGAACCGTCGTAACGGGCAGATACAGTTAACAGATACCGTCCTAAATAGTTATAATTGATACGTCCCATGAACGATGCCATATTCCATTTAACCATCGAGCTACCGATCGTGTTGGTCACCAGTCCTGATCCTAAATCGTAATATTTAAGATTATCCGACGGCAGGTTTTCCATAGCGACATTGACATTTTCCTTTTTATCTTCCTGAATCGATTGCAACAAGGTTACACCCAATGTGTGTTTATCGTTAAAGGTCTTATCATAGAAAAGCATATTTTCCAATGTAAACATCGTATACTTGTCTACGGCATTTTTAGCGTAGGAAGTACCCATACCCCGGTTACTTGTTTTCGCCGATCTGAACTCGTAATCTTGCACGGTGCGAGAGTCGATACCTAAGTTGGAACGGAATTTCAAACCGTCGACCGGTAATTTGATATCCAGGAAATAGCTACCCAAGTAGCGGGTCGTTTTCAACGGGCGGTCAACTGCTCCCGGAACAAGGTCCATCATCGTATTATATACATTGTAAGAACCTGGTAACGGGATAAGTTCTCCCTTGTCATCCCACAACTGGGCCAGGGGGCTTAAACGCCAACCACTGGCAAGTCCGGAACCGCGTTGTTGAGTAGCGTGTGAATATTGTGTCTGTGCCCCGATCTTCACATACTTGTTGATCTCATGATTCAGGTTCAAACGAATAGAGTAACGTTCATAATCTTCATCTTTGAAAATACCGTTATTCTTATTGTAAGTAGCGGAAGCCAGGAAGTTGGTCCGTTCGCCGCCACCGCGGATACTCAGCTGATGGTCGGTCACCATACCGGTACGGGTTACGTTATCCATATAATGCGTAGTACGTACCCGTGACGGATCATAAACGCCATTGTCGCCCCAACCCATCATAACGGATTCCATGATCGACGGGTCGCGTGTGAATCCCGGACAAACCATGTCCTGATCTCTGGAAGCTACATCCGAATTGTATCGTATCGCTGAGTTTGCTGTGTTGCGATAAGCTTCACGAGTGTATTCTGCATATTCTCCGCCATCCCATAATTCCAACTGGTTTAAGATGGTTTGTGCGCCCACATAACCGTTGTAGTCAATTTGGGTTTTGCCGGATTTGCCTTGTTTGGTACTGATCAGGATAACACCGTTAGCACCACGGGCACCATAGATGGCTGTTGCGGAGGCATCTTTCAATACTTCCATCGACTCGATATCCGAAGGGCTGATCTCTCCCATACCGCCGGTAACGGGCACACCGTCGATTACATACAATGGGTCGTTGCTGGCTTTAATAGAACGTTTACCACGGATCATTACACTAGGAGTTGCCCCCGGCGACCAGTTTGAGTTGGATACTACGACGCCCGGGATACGTCCTTGCAGCGCTTCGGCAGCAGTGGTAGTCGGAACAGCCGTGATCTTGGCGGCATTGACAGAGGCGACAGCTCCGGTCAGGTCTCTTTTCTTAACGGTACCATAACCGACTACAACCACTTCATCCAGTCCCTGCGCATCCTCTTTCAGCAAAACATCTATTTTGCTGGCGTTCGATACCTTTACTTCTACGGGAAGGTAACCGATGTAAGAGATCAGTAATGATTCTCCGGAGGCTGTGTTAAGGGTGAAGTTACCGTCGATATCGGTTATTGTACCATTGGTCGTGCCTTTTACAACAACATTGGCACCAATCACAGGTATACCTGTTTCGTCCAGTACAACCCCGGTAATTGTTTTTTCCGCTTGTTTGCCGGAAGCTTTAGCCGGAGCTTTAACGATTACAATTGTCTTGTTACTGATTTTGTAAGAAAGACCGTGTTTTTCCAGTACTAGATTCAGGACCTCCTGTAAAGGACGGTCTGTTACTGAAACTACGATATCCGGATTTTCACTCAGGATAATGTCCCGGTAAACAACGGATAAAGAAGATTGAGCTTCTATTTTATTAAAGAACTCTTTTAGCGTGACATTCTGCAGATTCATTGATATTTTTTGCGAAATGTCCTGCGCATACATTGTTGAACAGAAGAATAGGAGTACAATACTCCAAAACACTTGCTTCATGATTACTTTAAATTAGATTTAAGTTGATATTTAATATTAATACATACTCTGTTGATAGATAAATACTTCATTTCATAGGCTTACTTATTTTTTAATTTATTAGACTTATTGATTACTACATTGTTTCCTGTTATTTCATAATTGAATCCGTATTGAATTTTCAAAGCCTCCATTACATAAGGCAATTGTTCATTTTTAAAGGAACCGGAAATACGGTCGTTGGCTATTTCCGGACATTTCAATTCAATATTTACACCGTACCATCGCTCTATTTTGTGGAATACGGAGCTGAGCTTTTCTGATTCGAAAACCAGGTGATCGCGTGTCCAGGCCGTTTCTTTTACATTATCCGTATTGTAAAGGCTGATTTTCCGATTGCCGGAATAGATTGCTTTCTGGTTGGGTTTTAATATGAATGTTTCGGAAGGATATTTCGAATCATAAAGACGGATAGATCCTTCTATCAGGGATGTTTCGATCGAATTATTGTCGTTGTCGAGACAAACGTTGAAGCTGGTACCCAGTACTTCTATGTTTAAATCTCCCGTTTGTACGACAAAAGGATGTTCCTTATCTTTTGAGACATGGAAATAGGCTTCTCCTGCCAGTTTAACAACGCGTTTACCGTTTTGATAGGTATACGACAGGGTACTTTCCGAATTTAATTTGACGGAGCTTTTATCCGGTAATGTTAATTGTACTTTGTTTCCTGCCGGAACTTCTGCCAGGAAGGAATCAACCGAATTCTTTTTTTGCATAACGGATATGTTCCAGGCTGTTACGGATAGTAAGGCGATTACTGCGACGGCCGCAGCAATATGACGCCAGTACATAAACGTTTTCTTCTGTTGAGGTATTATTTGCTCGTGAAGTTTTTTGCG
This sequence comes from Parabacteroides timonensis, assembly GCF_900128505.1. Classification (NCBI taxonomy): domain Bacteria; kingdom Pseudomonadati; phylum Bacteroidota; class Bacteroidia; order Bacteroidales; family Tannerellaceae; genus Parabacteroides; species Parabacteroides timonensis. The sequence goes on along the minus strand of NZ_LT669941.1, from coordinate 2,467,854 downwards.
GATATTCTGTTTATGCTGTATATCCATAGCCGGATAGTTCTCATTTTCCAACCAGAACTTTTCCATCTTTTGGGATAGTTCTGTATCCGGAAGTCGATTCAAAGACTTTTTGAAGTCTTTGAATCTTTCCCGATCGGTATTTCCATTTAGGAATTGAGAATATAATTTATTGAATAAATCAGTCATATTTTGTCATCGTTTATAGTTACACGTAATAGCATCAAAATAGTACCAGCTATTTTGATGTGTTGTAAAACATATTTGTTTGAACTTAAATAAAAAGAGCAAAGATGAAGTTGTATTTGCGTAATTCGGTGCGCAGTATCTTTAGTGCGGCAGATAAATGATTCTTTACTGTCTGCTCCGACAGATCTGAGGCGGCTGCTATTTCGGCGTTACTCATTCCTTCTTCACGGCTGAGTTCGAAGATATTCCGTTGGGCAGGAGTAAGCTTTTGTTTGGCAATCGCCAACTTTTCCAGAAAATCATCGTAATATATTTTCTCGACGGAGGTATTATCGAGCAAGTTTTCATCTTCACAGAAAGCGATGTAGTCTTCGAAATTAGGACGGTTTATTTGTTGGCGGAAAATATCGATCACATGATTTTTTGCAATGGTGAACAACATGGACTTGAAAGATCCTTCCACAGATAGGGAAGCCCTCATGTTCCACAATTTAAGAAAAGTCTCTTGGACAATATCTTCTGCTTGTACAACCGACTTGGTATGTAATAAGGCAAATCCGTACAAGGAATCTGCGTATACATTATATAATGTATCAAAAGCTTCGTGAGAACCTTCACGAAGCTTATTTATAGTTTCGCTATGTATGGATTTTTCATGCATAATATAATACTAGCTTGTCTTAGGCGTGTAAAGATAGAAATTGTTATAAACAAAAAAAGAGGATTCCGGGTGGAATTCTCTTTTTTTGTTTATTTCAGTCGTTTACCTGATTATAAGGCACCAACTTCTTTCAATGCTTCGTTTGTGCTCTTAACAGCTGCAGCGCTCTTAGCGAACAATTCTTTTTCTTCAGCAGTCAGTTCCAGTTCAACGATCTTTTCGATACCGTTCTTACCAAGGATAACAGGAACACCGATGCAAAGATCTGATTCACCGTATTCTCCTTCCAGGTAAACTGAACAAGGAATCATCTTACCCTGGTTGTGGATGATAGATTCAACTACATAAGCTCCTGCTGCACCCGGTGCATACCATGCAGAAGTACCCAGCAGTTTAGTCAGTGTAGCACCACCAACCATAGTAGAAGCAACTACTTCCTGCAGTTTTTCAGCGCTCAACAGTTTGCTGACAGGGATGCCTTTGTAAGTAGCCAGACGAGCCAACGGAATCATTGTAGTATCACCGTGACCACCGATTACCATACCTTCTACTTCGTTAGCATTGCATCCCAGAGCCTGAGACAAGAAATATTTGAAACGTGAGCTATCCAGTGCACCACCCATACCGATGATACGGTTTTTCGGCAGACCCAGAGATTTCAATGACAGATAAGTCATTGTATCCATCGGGTTAGAGATAACTACGATAATTGCATTCGGAGAATATTTCAGGATGTTCTGAGCTACACTTTTAACGATACCAGCGTTAACACCGATCAACTCTTCACGAGTCATACCCGGTTTACGAGGAATACCTGAAGTGATAACTACAACATCAGAATTTGCAGTTTGAGCATAGTCGTTAGTGCAACCTACAACTGTTGTATCAAAACCCAGCAGCTGAGCTGTCTGCATCATATCCATTGCTTTACCTTCGGAAACACCTTCCTTAACATCAAGCATTACAACTTCGTCTGCCACTTCATTGAAGGCAAGAACATTTGCGCAAGTAGCACCTACATTACCGGCGCCAACAACTGTTACTTTAGACATAATAATAAGTTTTATATGTTATTACTTATAAAAATACTTCCTGTTTTTAACGTGGACAAAGGTACAATGTATTGGCGAATAAAGAAATATTTCCGTAAATAATTTATCGGCTCCTATTATTAATTATCACTAAATGCCAATCGCTATTCCTTCTTCTACAAATGACACGTTGTGTAGACGATAGAAAGAGGATTACATAAATTGCGTATATAAATGAACAATCATTGCTGTTCCGGCGTTTTTATCATAAGGGGTCTTTTAATCTTAAATCAGTTGTAATATGACTAATTCATTTAATACCTGTTTAAGGGGGGTAATCACCTTCACTTTCCTGTTGTTTCTTTGTTGTCGGTTTACGGCTCAGGCGCAGATTGCTCCGTTATTGCCGGATACGTTCCGGACGGCTGTTCCCGATAGTGTGATAATGGATGACGAGATTGCTGTCGGGTATGCTACTGGTAGTCAGCGGACTATTTCCGGTTCTGTCGATAAAGTTTCTGAGAAACGTATGAATAAGGGTTTTGTGTCCAGTTCCCTGAATGCTCTGAGCGGACAGGCGGCGGGTGTCAGTATTTCCACGGGGGCGAACAGGGCGGCTGCTTTGAGTTCCGTCCGGGTGAGGGGAACTACTTCACTGACAGGTGGTAACGACCCGCTGGTCATTATCGACGGGGTTTCTTCCGACCTGAATACGCTTAGTGCCATTTATCCGGCGGATATCGAAAGTTTTACTATCCTGAAAGATGCTTCCGAAACGGCGCAGTATGGTTCGCGTGGCGCTTCGGGGGTGATCGAGGTGGCGACGAAGAAAGGAAAAGGCGGTGCGTTCAGTATCGGTTATGACGGTAGTTTCGGGGTTGAGGCTGTCTATAAGAATATGAAGATGTTGTCGGGGGATGATTTCCGCACAGTGGCGGCCGACCGCAATATCGATATACTCGATCTGGGATATAATACGAACTTCCCGGATGAGATTACTCGTACAGGGATCGTACAGAATCACCATATCGCTTTGGGCGGTGGTTCGGAAACGTCCAATTACCGTGCATCCCTGGGTGTTATGGATCGTGACGGAGTGGTTCGGACAAACGATTTCCAGAATTTTACCGTTAAGCTGGATATTTCCCAGAAGGCTTTTAGCGACAGGCTGAAGATCGATATGGGAGTTTTCGGTTCCCTGCAAAAGAACAGTTACCTGAATGATATTCAAAAGACGTTTTATTCGGCGGCGGCGTTCAACCCGACATACCCCAATCACCGGGATGAACAGACCGGAGGATGGAACGGGGTAACTAACGCCAGCCAGATCACCAATCCGCTAGCCTGGCTGGAGGTGAAGGATGACGATTCGAATGCTCATTTTAATACGCATTTGAAGTTTACGGTCAACCTGAATAAATATCTTAAGTTTTCGGCATTCGGCTCCTATACTTATAATGTAATAGATAATTCACAATATCTGCCTACTACGGTATGGGCGCATGGGCAGGCCTATAAAGGGGAGAGGAAGATGGAAGATATATTGGGGAATATCATGTTGAGTTACTCCAACAGTTGGGGAAAGCATCAATTGGATGCGCTTGGGCTGGCAGAGGCTCAGAAGAATATCCTGACCGGCTTTTATACGACGGTAACGAATTTCTCGACGGATAAATTCGGTTATAATAATCTGCAGGCAGGTGCGGTACGTTTGTGGGAAGGTACCAATTCGTATTATGAAGATCCTCGTCTGAGTTCTTTCCTGGGACGTGTGAATTATGTTTATGCCGGGCGTTATGTGGCAACGGTCAATGCCCGTGCGGATGCTTCGTCAAAGGTTGGGAAAAATAATAAATGGGGATTCTTTCCTTCCGTTTCGGCTGCCTGGGTGGTGAGTGAAGAGGCGTTTATGAAGCAGTTTACGTTTCTGAATAACCTGAAGATACGTGCCGGTTACGGTTTATCCGGTAACCAAGATGCTATCGACTCTTATAACTCCCTTCAGTTGGTTAAACCTAACGGAGTTGTTTCTGTCGGAGGAACTCCGACCGTGACGATGGGGGTAATACGAAATGCTAATCCTGATTTAAAGTGGGAGGTGAAGCGTACGGTGAATGCAGGTATAGATATCGGCTTTTTTCGTAACCGGCTGTTGATGACTGTTGATTATTATAATTCGAAGACGAGTGATATGCTCTACCTGTATGATGTGAGCGTTCCGCCTTTTGCTTATAATAAATTGTTGGCAAACCTGGGAGCTATGCGTAACAGTGGTGTCGAACTGGGTTTCGGGGTTACTCCTTTACAAACAAAAGACCTGGAACTGAGTGTGAATGTCAATGTGACCTTCCAGCAAAACAAATTGCTTTCCCTGAGTGGAGTTTATAAGGGAGAACAAATGTCGGCTCCCCAATATACCAGTATCTCCGACTTGAACGGGGCGGGTTTCCATGGTGGATATAATCATATCGTCTATCAGGTGGTAGGGCAACCGTTGGGTGTTTTTTATCTCCCTCATTGCACCGGGTTGACACAGATGGAAAATGGCGGTTATAAATATGAAATAGCCGACCTGAATGGTGGTGGTGTGAATATTGAGGATGGGGAAGACCGTTATATAGCCGGGCAAGCTACTCCGAAAACAATGTTGGGGTCGAATATCAGTTTCCGGTATAAATACTTCGATATTTCTTTACAGATAAATGGAGCTTTCGGCCATAAGATTTATAATGGTACAGCTCTTACCTATATGAATATGAATAGTTTTCCCGATTACAACGTGATGAAGGGAGCACCCGAACAGAATATCCAGGATCAGACGGCAACAGACTACTGGCTGGAAAAAGGCGATTATATCAACTTCGATTACCTGACTGTCGGATGGAATGTCCCGCTGGGTAAATGGAAGAAATATGTGCGGAACCTGCGCTTGTCGTGCTCTGTCAACAATCTGGCGACAATTACCGGATATTCCGGCCTTACGCCTATGATTAACAGTTATATTGTAAATAATACCTTGGGAATAGACGATAAGCGGAATTATCCGGTTTACCGTTCTTATACTGTCGGTCTGAGTTTTCAATTTTAATGGTTTATTATGATGAAAAAGTTAGTTTTACTATCCGGTATATTAGGTGTCTGTACGTTTTTGTCATGCAGTAAGTTCCTGGAAGAGAACCCGAGAGATCAGATTTCGGAGGAAGATGCTTATGATAATGCCACCTCGGCTTATCTGAATACGGTAGCTACTCTTTATAATTATGTCGGAGGTTTCAGTGACAGTCAGGGATTGCAAGGTACTTACCGGGGAATCTATGACCTGAATACTTTTACTACCGATGAAGCGATCCTGCCTACCCGGGGTGGCGACTGGTATGACGGCGGTTTCTGGCAAGGGCTGTTCCTGCATAAGTGGGGTGTCAACAGTGATGCGATACAGGCGACCTGGGAATATTTGTATAAGGTGATCGTATTGAGTAACAAATCGCTGGAACGTTTGGATGAGTTCTACAAGCAGACAAACAACAAATATATTCCGGCTTATATGGCCGAGGTCAGGGCTTTCCGGGCAATGTATTATTACTATCTGGTCGATCTGTTCGGACGTGTGCCGCTGGTATTGTCTTCTTCCACCCCGATGAAGGAGGTGAAGCAGAGTACCCGTGCGGAAGTCTTTGAATTTGTCGTGAAGGAATTGCAAGAGTCGTTACCGCTTCTAAGTACGGAGCGGAGTAATCGCTTGGGCGACTATTACGGTCGTATGACTCGTCCGGTGGCTTATTTCCTGTTGGCAAAATTGGCGTTGAATGCGGAGGTTTATACGAATAACAACTGGACGAGCGGTAGTCGTCCGGATGGAAAGAACCTGTTCTTTGAGGTGGGCGGTCAACGCTTGAATGCCTGGCAAACAGTAATGGCATACTGCGATTCCATTACTGCGCAAGGTTATCAACTTTCCCCTGATTATGAAAATAACTTTTCCGTGTTCAATGAAACGTCGGTAGAGAACATATTTACCATTCCGATGGATAAGAATTTTTACACTAACCAGATGCAATATCTGTTTCGTTCCCGCCATTATAACCATGCCAAGGCGTATGGGTTATCGGGTGAAAACGGTTCCTCCGCAACTATCGAGGCACTTCGTACTTTCGGCTATGATACGGATTCGGTAGATGCGCGTTTCGATAAATGTTATTTTGCCGGTATCATGCTTGACCTGAATGGCGATACCATCCGGCTGGATAATGGGGAGGTCTTAGTTTATTTGCCCTGGGAGGTGGATCTCGATGTGTCGGGAAGAGCTTCTGAAAAGGTGGCAGGTGCCCGTATGAAGAAATATGCGATCGATAAAACGGGTACTAAGGATGGTAAGCTGTCGGATAACGATATTGTTTTGTTTCGTTATGCCGATGTTTTGTTGATGAAAAGTGAAGCAAAAGTACGTAACGGAGAGAACGGTGATGCGGAATTGAATCAAGTCCGTTCACGTGTGGGAATGCCTGACAGGCGGGCTACTCTGGATAATGTACTGGCAGAACGCCAGCTTGAGTTTGCCTGGGAAGGCTGGAGGCGGCAGGATCTGGTCCGTTTCGGCCTGTTTACCCGTTCGTATAGTAGTCGTCCGCAATTGCCGGATGAAGGGAATGGATATACGACCGTTTTTCCTATACCTGAAAATATTTTATTATTGAACGGTAACCTGACGCAGAATCCGGGATATTGATTTAAACAAAAAAGGATGTTCCAAAAGCGGAACATCCTTTTTATATCTGTTATAGGATTATTTCTTATAACTGGATCCAGCGAATGTATGCGAAGTCCATGCGATGAGGCAATTCTTTATTTACAGGGTAAATACGGAAGCCCATCTTGTGAATACCAGCTTCACTCGGAGTTGTTTTCAATTCGAAGAATAGTTTAGATCCTTCTTCTTTCTTCAACTCAAACTGTTTCGTGTAAAGTAATTCAAGTTGGTGATTTTCTGAATTTTCTTTGGTTACAACCACTTCAGCACCTAACATTCCCTGAAGATCTTTACGATCGATCACCAGGTTGAATGAATATTCCTTCCCAACAACAGGGTTGTCGACAGCCAGGTCTTGGCTACAAGTAAATGAATCTACCTGGAAGCTATCCCAATGCTGGGCAACTTCTTCTTTCCATGCTGCGATAGCTTTAGCTTCGGCAAAACTGTTTTCGCGCAGATGGGCCGAACGGGTAGCCAGTTTATTATAGAAACGGTCAATATAATCGTCCAACATACGTTTCATGGTATAGTCAGGAGCGATCTGTGACATAGAATTTTTGATATACTGGATCCATTCCGGAGAGTATCCTTTACTGTTTTTAGCATAGTAAGTCGGGATGATCTCTGTTTCCAGGATATGATAGATTGTTGCAGCATCCAGTTGATCCTGGTACTGTTGGTTTTCGTAAGTACGCTTGTCGGTCAATGCCCAACCAGCACCTTCTTTATAACCTTCATACCACCATCCGTCAAGAACTGAGAAGTTCAATACACCGTTCATTTCTGCTTTTTCGCCGGATGTACCGGAAGCTTCCAACGGACGTGTCGGAGTGTTCAACCAAACATCGACACCTGCGATCAGGTGACGTGCCAGACGCATGTCATAGTTTTCGAGGAAGATGATCTTACCCAGGAATTCCGGACGGCGTGAGATTTCAACGATATGTTTGATTAATCCCTGGCCCCCACCGTCTGCTGGGTGAGCTTTACCTGTAAATACGAACTGGATCGGATATTTTTCATTGTTTACGATCTTTGCCAAGCGGTCAAGATCAGTAAACAGCAAGTGAGCACGTTTGTAAGTCGCGAAACGACGTCCGAAACCGATCAACAATGCGTTCGGGTTAATCTTCTCAAGAACAGATACTACCTTTGATGGGTCGCCCTGGTTTTTCAGCCAGTTCTGTTTGTACTGAACTTTGATATATTCGATCAGCTTCTTCTTTAATGTCTTACGGATATCCCAGATATCATCGTCGCCGACATTCTGAATAGCTTCCCAATATTTTTTGTTTGACTGGTCGGTGAAGAACTTCTTGTCAAAGTGTTCGTGGAAGAAACGTTTCCATTCGGTAGAGGCCCATGTTGGCATGTGTACACCGTTGGTAACCCAGCTAACGTGAAGTTCATCAGGGAAATAACCTTTCCATACCGGAGCGAACATCTTCTGTGATACTTTACCGTGCAACCAGCTTACGCCGTTTGCTTCCTGGCAAGTGTTCAGAGCGAATACACTCATAGAGAACTTTTCGTTTGAACCCGGGTTTTCGCGTCCCATATCGATAAATTCCTGCCAGCTGATACCCAGCTTGCCGGGGAATTCACCCATGTAACGACCGAACAGGCCTTCGTCGAAATAGTCGTGTCCGGCAGGAACCGGCGTATGTACTGTATAAAGGGCAGATGCACGTACAACCTCTAATGCTTGGTTAAAGGTAAGTCCGTCGTTCTGAATGAAGTCTACCAAACGTTGAGCATTTATCAATGCTGCATGGCCTTCGTTACAATGGTAAATTTGCTTTTTGATACCGAGTTTGTTGAGCATCATGATACCACCGATACCTAACAGGTATTCCTGTTTCATACGGTTTTCCCAGTCGCCGCCATATAACTGGTGAGTGATAGAGCGGTCCCATTCGCTGTTCTGAGGAATGTCAGTATCCATCAGGTATAAAGGCACACGGCCCACGCTTACCTTCCAGATATGAGCATATACGGTTCTGCCTGGGTAAGGAACTTCCAATACCATCGGTTCGCCGTTAGACTGCATAACCTGGGTGAGAGGCAATGTGTTAAAGTTTTGCGGTTCGTAGTTTGCGATCTGCTGTCCGTCCATTGACAGTGACTGGGTGAAGTATCCGTAACGATACAGGAAACCAACAGCTGTCAGGTCGATATTACTGTCGCTGGCTTCTTTCAGATAGTCGCCGGCTAGAACACCCAGACCTCCTGAATAGATCTTCAGGATATTGCTCAGACCATATTCCATACTGAAATAGGCTACAGAAGGTTTTGTTGCGTCGGGTTTAGCGTCTACATATTTTCTGAAGCTTGCATAAACTTCCTGGATTTCAGCCATCAGAACTTTGTCTGCCTGAATCTCCTCAATACGTTTGTATGATAAGCTTTGGAGTAGAAGAACCGGATTACCTTCTGTGGAAACCCATAGGTCTTTGTCGATTTTTCCAAATAATTTAGCTCCGTCATGATTCCATACCCACCAAAGATTGGTAGCAATTTCGTGTAAGGGCTGGAGTGCTTCTGGGAGCATCGAATGTGAATAAACGTCCTTCCAGATCGGACTGTTTGCGTTATTCGCTTTGATTTTCATTATTGTGAGATTTAAAAATGTTTCATTAAATAAGATGTAAAAACCGCTGCAAAGATAGGATTATCTTGTTAATAATGAGCAATATTTAACTGTTTCTTTTAGCGGCAGCCTTTAATGCGTCGTTGAAGGCTATCTGATAATAAACAATGAATTTGCTCCATTCTGCTTTCTTTGCAAGTTCAAAACAACGTTTACGTATTTCTTCAACCTCTTTTTCGTTTTTCTTCACGAGTGAGAGAATTGAAGCAGTGATAGCATCGGCAACCTCGAAATAATTGAAGTCGGTCCGGTCGATAACGGCCACTCCGTCGCTGATGTTTTTGCCGGAGACACTTTTTTCCGCCCAAAGACCGAATCCGGCCAGGTTGGTGGTCACTGTCGGTATGCCAAAAGCAACACTTTCCAGTGGAGTGTATCCCCAGGGTTCGTAGTACGATGGATAAACGGTAGCATCCATACCGATCAGCAGATCGTAGTATGGCTTGTTGAAGATACCGTCGCGCCCATCCAGGTAACAGGGTACAAATACTATTTTCAGTTTTTCGATAGCCTGATTGGTAAATCCGGCGTGCGAAATATAATTTAAAACCTTATCCTGGTCCATCAGGTTCATCCAATGGGTAATAAAGGGCATTTGTAGGGGAGAAGTAGTCTTGATATTCTTTTCAATGACTTCCTTCAGGTCTGCACGAGCATCGCGAACCCAGGCCGGAACCATAATGAATGCCACGACTTCACGTTGCAATTCTCCGGAGTTACGGACACGGTTCATTGCTTCGATAAAAACGTCGATACCTTTATTCCGGTATTCGTAACGTCCACTGGTCGATACCAGTAATGCATCCGGTGAGATGGAACAGCCCAGTAACTTTTCAGCTACATTTATCAATGTTTGACGGGCCTCCGTACGTTTTTTTGTATATTCTTTTCCTTCAGGAACAAAATTCGGTTCAAAGCCATTCGGGGTAACAATATCCGGAGCTTTATCCAGTAATTGTTTACATTCGCAGGCTGTGATGTCACTAACGGTAGTAAAACAATCCACATGATGGGCAGCCTGTTTTTCCAGCGAGTGTTTGGCTTCCATGTTCAACTCCTTCGCCATCTGGTCGCCGTTGTATCCATCCATATAAGCATACAGCGCTTTGTTATTTCCTGCGATGGAACGGCCTATGGAGGTGGCATGTGTGGTGAATAAAGTGGCAATAGCAGGGATTTGCTTTTTTATGTAAAGCGCTCCCATACCAAGCATCCATTCGTTGAACAGTGCTGTGACCTTCTTGTCCGAAAGGTTGTAGAAGTTGTAAAAACTTTCAATTACTTTACCTACAGCATAAGCAAAAATACAGGACTCGTCGTAGTCACCGTAAGCATGCATCGAATCTACGCGGAAGTTCTCCCACATAGAATAAAAGAACGCATCCCTCTCACTGAAAAAAGGTTTGAAGTCGACCAGTACGACAGGAGGAGTTCCCGGCACATTCCAACGGCCGACCTTCATTCTTAGTTTATCAATGGTTTTTGCATGTTGTATCCAATCTGCAAACAGCGTGTTATCTTCAAGAAAATCGGGGGCATTTGTGTTACCCCACACATCAGGTCCGATAAAGATCACCTTATCGTTAAACATCTGTTGCAGTGTATGCGCCTTTGTTGAAAGAACAGTGTAGATGCCTCCTACCTTATTACAGACTTCCCAACTGCTTTCAAAGAGATAATCTGGCGTTGTAATCTTTGTATCCATAAACGATTTTGTTTATAATCAGAGAATTCGAAGCTGCAAAGATACATTATTTTTATCTTTTTTCCCCGTGTATGAGTTATTTAATAAAGGATTTTGTAGATTTGTAGATATTTTAATATGAAAATTATGGCTAAAAGAAGAATTTTAAAGAAAGAAATCAGCTACGTAGTAGGTGAATTATTTTCTGAAGTATTGGTATGTAAACTCTTCATTCCTGGTATTGAAGAAGATAAGGCTGATGTGCTGATGGCAAGAATACTTGATATGCAGGACGAATTTATCCGTCGTGCCGGTACTCCGGATGCAAAGGATAATAAAACGTTGGTAAAAGAATATTATCGTAAACTCAGAAACGATTTGCAAACAGAAGTAAACGCCATTGCAGACGAAATAGGAGCGCTAAGCAAAGAAAAGTAAATAATGAAGAAAGCAATCAGTAAGGCACTTCTTCGCATGGCCGGATGGAAAATGGGACCGCTGGGCGAAGATGTGCCGAAGTGTGTGATATGCGTTGCCCCGCATACCAGCAACTGGGATTTTATTATCGGAAAGTTATTTTATACGGCGGCAGGGCGTAACGCCAGTTTTCTTATCAAAAAGGAGTGGTTCTTTTTTCCATTCAACTTGCTGTTTTCGTGGCTGGGTGGGGTACCTGTCGACCGGCATCAACGGACTTCGGTAACCGACCAGATGGTTGAGGTGTTTAATAAACGTAAGATCTTCCAATTGGCCGTTACCCCGGAAGGAACGCGGAAGAAAGCAGAGGAGTGGAAAAAAGGTTTTTATTATATAGCGGAGAAAGCACAGGTTCCTATTATGATCGCCTATTTCGATTATGCAAAGAAGGAGGCGGGAATTAAGGGACTGTTTTATCCGACTGGGAATGCAGAAGAGGATATTCACACAATTCGCGAATATTATCGGGATGTGACAGCTTGTCATCCGGAGAATTTCGTAAAAGTTTAATTTACTATTATGGCAGACAGTTTACGTATCAGTATGATCCAATCCCATATTATTTGGGAGGATAGAGACGAGAATCTAGGTTACTATGGGGAGTTGCTCCGGCGTGTGAGTGGAAAGACGGATATTGCCGTTCTTCCGGAAACATTTACAACCGGTTTTTCCATGGATGTGGAAAGATTGGCTGATATGATGGACGGGCCGACTATACCGACAATAAAAGGTTGGGCTAAAAAGTATAACCTGGCAGTTGTCGGTAGTTTTATTGTAAAGGAAGGTGGAAACTATTTCAACCGTGCTTTTTTTATCACTCCCGAAGGGGAAGAATTTTATTACGACAAGCGGCATCTGTTTCGTATGGCTGGGGAAGATAAGCATTTCACAGCAGGAAATAAACGGACGATCGTAAGGTATAAGGACTGGAATATTTGTTTACAGGTTTGCTACGACCTTCGTTTCCCGGTATGGAGCCGTAATATAAACAATGAATATGACCTGTTGATCTATGTTGCAAACTGGCCTGAACCTCGTAAAAAGGTCTGGAAGTCGCTTCTTCCTGCCCGGGCCATTGAAAATATGGCTTATGTCTGTGGTGTAAACCGCGTGGGTATCGATGGAAAAGGTATTACTTACCGGGGTGATTCCATGCTCTTTTCTCCCAAAGGGAAGAAGCTGGCGGATGCCGGTAAACGGGAAGAAATAACCCGTACTTGTACCTTGTTAAAAAGTGATCTGGAAGAATTACGTACTAAATTCCCGGCATGGAAGGATGCGGATGTTTTTTCGATAGAATAATTGTTCGATTTTTATAATTAGATCTATAAAGGCAGCGCTATCGTAAAGCGACTGCCTTTTCCTTTTTCAGACTGGAGCTTGATTTCTCCTCCGAAACGCTTTATGATAACCTGGCAGATAGCTAGCCCCAGCCCTGTGCCTTGTGCGAATTCATCCAGCTTATTGAAGCATTCAAATACGGCCTGTTGTTTTTCTTTGGGTATTCCTATACCTGTATCTTCAACATAAATATCTACTGTCTCTTCTGCCATATCGTAGGTGTAGCCTATTTTGATGTATCCTTTTTGTGTGAATTTGGATGCATTGTTGATGAAGTTTGTAATGACTTGTGTCAACCGGAGAGGATCTGTTTCGATAATAATCGGTTTTGCCGGGACGTCTATGTGTAATTTCTGACGGGCATTGATCAGTTCCTGCTCGGCTTCTTTACTTTGCTGTATGTTCAGGCAAAGACCATTAAAGATATCTTCTTGCTTGTTGTATGTATAACGAAATTCCCACCATTGGTAGCCTTTGCCATCAAAGTTACAGCGTATTTGTGAAAAGTTTTTTTGTTTTTTTCCTTCCCGTGCGTTTATAACATCGTCATTAAAACTTTTTATGTTATTAGGATGGATGCAATTCCTGAATCCTTCAGTGGAGAGAGGTGCTTCTTCTATTCCGGCATCGGTATAGAATTCTTTATCGAAAGAAAATATATCATCTCTGAATTGGAATGCATATACCTTACCTCCGGTTAATGCCAGTGACAGGAAACGCTCTCCTTTTTTCAGATTTTCCTGAGCGATCTGCTTATTGCGATTTTCCCGTAAGTAAAGATATATCAGATAATATATAAGGAAGAGAATTGCGATGCCTGACAGGATACAAATAATAATGATCGGTAACTTATACCGCTCGTAAAATGGCATTTTGTGTTTCCGGTAATGTTAAATAGCCTCCGAGAATACCTTCTTTCAATCCAAACCCTTCATTGATCACAGATAGAGTAGGACCGTTAGCGAATAACCCCAGTCGCTTTGAGGCAAAATCTCTTTTGCTTTGTATAAATATAGTATAACGGGATAATCCGGAAAGTGACCATAATAAACCGCTGGAAGTAGATTCACGGGCATTGAGTAGTCTGAATATCGTTTTATCAGGCTTTTTGAGTATTAGGCTTTTATCTTTTATTGTTGTGATACTGTCCAAGGTAAATGTATATGCACCATTTCTGTCAATAGAAAATAATTGTTTGTTCACTCTTTCAATGCCTGCTTTTTTGACTTCATCTAAAAAAACGCTCGTTGTTTTTTTTCCGAGAAATGTATTATCTGTCCATATATTGAAGTACATGGGGCCAAATATAGTTTCTCCCAATTCAACCGTTTTCATATATTCTGGCTTATACCAGAAGCCAGTAATATTGGGATATTGTTTTAACAATGCCCAGTTAGGAAAATTGACTCCGTCGAAAACAATAGGTACTTTTGTGGCTAGAGGATGTTTGCATGCCATTAGTGAATATGCAGCCTGGTCATCGTAAACCAGGATCAGTTCGGGATTCCAGAAAGATATTGTATCAAGGAAATTATACATCCTGACTTTTTCTTCGGCATTCAGGTAAGAATCGCAATCCAGGTAAAATGTGCGGATATCAGCAGGCACATTGTGTTTCTTAAACTCTTTGTGAATTTTATCTTCTTTTTTATCATATCCGGAATACTCAGGCTCAAAAGATTCGATAACCAAAATTTTGTGCTTGGTCTCCTGAGGGCTTCTGTTACATGATATGGTAGCTATTATTAGTAATATCCATGTGACTTTAATAATATGTCGAATAAAAGGTTGATACATATAAATGTTTAATGGCGTAAATATATAAAAGAGAATTTGAATATCAATAAGTCTTTGTAAGTTTGTTTTGTTTCGAATCATCCGAAGATCATATTTACGCTTTCTAGTTTGTACATTCAAAACTTTCTGTATATATTGCCCCTCTGTTTTCGGTCAGCCTAATAGCTATTTTTAATAAAGTAACTATTGGGTTGATCGGAAACATTTTTTAAATTATATTTTAGCTATTTTTTAACAGACTCTTAGTAATCCAATGTCACAGATCGAACAGTTTAACGACATATACGTAAAGTACTATAAGAAAGTCTACCGCTTCTCCTTGATGTATGTACGAAACGATCAGGTCGCCGAAGATATAGCGACAGAGTCCCTTATTAAGTTATGGGAAACAATGAAGAAGGAGACCGTAGAGAAACCTTTGGTCTTGTTGCTGACAATAGTCAAACATAAATCCCAGGATTACCTCAGAGCACAGGTTGGCCGTAAAGAAGGACTCGAAGCTATGGCAGAATGGCAACAGCGAGAGTTAGCTATTCGTATATCAACTCTTGAAGGATGTAATCCGGAAGATATTTTCTCTGTAGAAATACAAACGATCCTGAATCGTACTCTAGAAGAACTTCCCGAACAAACACGGAACGTTTTTAAAATGAGTCGTTTTGAACAGAAGTCCGGAAAAGAAATAGCCCAATCATTGGGTATTACCGTGAAAGGTGTTGATTATCATATTGCAAAAGCATTGAAAGCCTTACGTGTTTCCTTAAAAGATTACTTGCCTCTATTTTATTTTTTGTTTTTATATTAAAAAAGCAAACTTCCTACTAGTGAACTTCTCCTGGCTATCGTCTTATATATAAAGGAGAGAGAATATGGATGATAAGTTACTACAATTATATTTCGAAGGGCGTACAACCGATGAACAATCTCGTTTGATTACAGAATGGCTGGATGCCGATGAAGCGAATATGAAACATTATCAGCAGCTATGCCGTTTATATGAGATGAGTTTCTGGCATGAGGCACCTGAAGTTATTACAATGCTTTTCCATAAGAAGATAAAACCAAGGAATATCTGGCAGAAAGCAATAGAAATAGCTGCAATCTTTATTTTAGGATTTGCTTTACATTATTGGATAAGTTCGCCATTCGTAGATACAGAAGAGGAAGATGTTGTTATGCAAACCATACATGTTCCGGCTGGACAAAATGCACAACTTATTTTAGCCGATGGTTCTCTGGTTTGGTTGAATGCCGGTAGTACTTTGAATTTTCCTACCCGTTTCGCTAATGGGAAACGGAAAGTTAGTCTCAATGGGGAAGGTTTTTTTGAAGTAAAAGCAAATAAAGATAAACCATTTATTGTATCTACCCCCAACTATGATATTAAGGCGTTAGGAACTTCTTTTAATGTAAGGGCTTACAAACAATCAAAAGATTTTGAAACAGCTTTGTTAACAGGAAAAGTCGAGATTACCGATCTTACTGCAAATCGGGTACTTTCTTTAACACCTGATAGTCGGGCGGTATTGACAAATAATAAGCTATCTGTTGTCCCTATGCAGCACATCGACTATTTTCTTTGGCGTGAAGGAGTTCTCTATTTTGACGAGTCTTTGATGGAGGTATTAAAAAAGTTGGAATTATATTTTGATGTGAACATTCGGGTAAATAATAAATCTATTGTGCAAAACAAACTACATTCTACTGCTAAGTTCCGGACAAGAGACGGTTTATACCATATTTTGGATGTTTTGCAACTTACCCATCATTTTACATATAAGAAAGATGAAGAAGAAAATCTGATCATTATTAATTAAGTTAACAATCTAGTTCCTAGAAATCTTGAATCTTATATAGATTTTATTGTCAAACCTTTTAATACTAATAGCCTATGATACAGACATAAAAAGTAAATAAAAAACCGGCAAGTGCTCCAACACTTACCGGTTAAGGGTTAGACTCCCGACCTTGAATAATTAATCGAAGTACTAACGTTATTACATACAAAATTATGAATTATATTTTGTGTAAACAATCTATATCCGAAATTAAACATATATTTCGTATTATGAAAATCACTATTATTGCCTTGTTTGCATGTGTTTGTACCCTTTTTGCGGCAGAAGCCAATTCACAAAATGTAAAGGTGTCTATACATGCCGACAACCTTTCCCTCCGGGAAATCATTTATGAAATAGAGAAACAAACCGAGTATCTGTTCGTATATGACAGAAACGAGGTCAGTGTAAACCGGCATATCTCCCTGAATGCTGATAATGAGCCTGTATTTGAAATCCTTAATAAAATATTTACAGGAACCAATGTGGAATACAAATTAGTTGGTAAGAATATTACACTTACCAAACGGGATGACCTTTCCCGACAAAGTGGGATAAGTCAGCAATTGGCTAAAAAAATTACCGGTATAGTCACCGATGAAAAAGGTGAACCGATTATCGGAGCGAACATAGTCGAAAAAGGCATTACTAACGGATGCATTACAGATCAAGATGGTAAGTTCATTATAACAGGTGTGCGCGAGAACGCTGTTCTGCAGATTTCCTATATCGGTTATCTTACTCAAGAAATTAAAATCGCTAATCAGACTCATTTAAATATAATAATGAGAGAAGATTCGGAAACTCTGGATGAAGTAGTAGTTATTGGTTATGGGGTTGTTAAGAAAAAGGACTTAACAGGTTCCGTAGGCCAAATATCAGCCGGTTCGATGAAAGATCTAAAGGTGTCACACCCAACACAAGCCATGGCCGGACAACTAGCCGGTGTGCAGGTTCAGCAGGTAGGTGGGTCTCCAGGACAAGCTGCCACTATCCGTGTGCGTGGAGCGGGTTCAATCTCAGCTTCCAGTTCCCCGTTATATGTAGTCGACGGTTTCCCTTTAGGCGAACAAAACCTGAACTCTGTCAATCCGAATGATATCGAATCTATAGAGGTACTGAAGGATGCCTCTGCAGCTGCTATTTACGGTTCGCGTGCGGCAAACGGGGTTGTGTTGGTTACCACCAAGTCCGGTAAAACAGGAAAAGTGAGTATAAACTTGGATGTATATTATGGTTTTCAGAATGTCACTAAAAAAATGGATATGCTGAATGCTGAGGAGTTCGTAGCATTTAGTAGAGAAGCTTTCAACAATAATTATGTAGATCGTGTTCCGGGTGCATCTCCTAATGATCCGTTAGAAATGCGTCCTTCTGGTAATAGGTATCGATATCCGGCCATATACGATGATCCGGAATTTATGGCAACCATCGGTAAAGGAACAGACTGGCAGGATGAAATTTTTAGGACAGCACCTATCCAGAACTATCAGGTTTCTGTTAGCGGTGGAGATGAGAAAACAAAATATATGTTTTCTGCCGGATATTTCAACCAGGAAGGAATCATCGTAGGAAGTGATTACGAACGTTTTTCAGCCCGTGCGAAAATAGAAAGTAAATTTAACAAATGGTTGAAAGCTGGAATTAACCTGGCTCCAACTTATATCAATCAAAACCGGGTAAACGAAGGACATTGGACGAATGACGGAGTAATTATCCCGGCATTGGCAACCTCTGCCATCATGCCTGTTTACAATCCGGATGGAAGTTGGTCTTCACAAGCTGAATATGCTGTGGCTGGCGACGGACTGACAGGTGTTCCCAATGCTGTAGCTTTAGCAAAAGATATTGAAAACAAGCGGGCTAATCTCCGTTTTTTCGGAAATATCTTTGCTGAAATTTCTATTTTGAAAAATCTGAAATTTAAAACAACGATAGGTGCCGACATGATGGATTATAGAAGTAAATTTTTCCGTCCATCTAACGTTCCTAAGGGTGGAACGGTAGCTCCACTTCCTTCAACCGACAGAAAAGGTAATACTGAAAATAAAGAGGTATTTAACTGGTTGAACGAAAATACATTGAGCTATTTCACATCTTTCGGATCCCATGAAATCGATGCTGTAGCCGGAATTACCTTCCAGAAGAACACTTACAATCAGAGCAAAGTGGAAGGTTCGGATTTTCCGGATGATATTATCCGTACCTTGAATAATGCAAAAGTAAAAAGTGGTTCTTCCGATATGAATGAATGGTCACTGATTTCTTATCTGGCCCGTGTGAATTACCGCTATAACAATAAATACTATCTGACGGCTTCGATCCGTTCTGATGGTTCTTCCCGCTTCGGAAAAGACAACCGTTACGGTTATTTCCCGTCGGGATCGGTAGCATGGAGAATTTCGCAGGAAGATTTCATGAAAAATATCCCGTGGATTAGCGATATGAAAATACGGACGAGTGTTGGTTTAACTGGAAATAACAGCATGTCGGACAATTATGGCTCGATCGGAACGATGAGTAATGAAAATTATGTATTTGGTTCTGGTACGGGGAATGTTGTCACAGGATCGGCACAAAATAGTTTTTCCAATCATGCTTTGACTTGGGAAAAGACTCTGCAATATGACTTGGGATTTGAACTTTCCGTATTTGAAAACCGTTTGTCGTTTATGTTGGATTTGTATAAACGTAAAACAACTGACCTGTTACTCAATGTAGATATTCCAACAATCACCGGCTTCTCCAAAGCCTGGCGCAATATCGGTAAAGTAAACAATAAGGGAATTGAACTTACGATTAACTCTGTCAATGTAATGAAAAAAGACTTCAGTTGGACTACAAGTCTGAATATGTCTATGAATCGCAATAAGGTGATAGAACTCGGGCCGGCTGGTGACCCGATACAAAGTGACGGTGGCGCTGGAACAACACACATCACAATGATCGGTGAACCGATGGGAAATTTCTATGGCTACAAACAAATAGGAGTTTATATGAATCAGGCTGATCTAGATAACAGTCCCCGTCTGGCTGACTCGCATGTGGGTGATGCTAAATATGCAGATATAAACAACGATGGAAAAATTGATGCCGACGACCGTACCATTATCGGTAACAACGAACCTAAATTCTCCTGGGGGATGACCAATCAGTTAACATATAAGAATTTTGACCTTAGTATAGCGTTACAAGGAGTTCATGGTCGGGATGTGATGTTCTTAGGAAAGCGATTTTTTACACAGTTAGAAGGAAATATGAACCAGATGCGTGAAGTGCTCAACAGATGGCAGTCTGAAGAGAATCCGGGAGATGGCAAAACTCCACGTGCGAATGCTTTGACTACAGGACAAAATAATGCTGTTTCAACCCGTTGGGTGGAAGATGCTTCTTTTATTCGGATCAATAACTTGACACTGGGTTATACTCTGCCTAATATCCTCGCTCAAAAATGTGCCATGCAGAATGCCCGGGTATACATGTCTATCCAAAATCTGGCGACATTCACTGGTTACAGTGGATTCAACCCGGAAACAAGCCATAAACAGGACAGTTCACTGGCTCCGGGTACCGACTATGGAATGTATCCGTTGAACCGTACTTTTACGATAGGCGTGAATGTTACTTTCTAATTGTTAACACTTAAAACAGAATAATAAATATGAAAGCAAAATATAAAATAGCCGTATTGGGCTTGTGCTTAAGCCTTACATCCTGTAGTGATTTTCTGGATTTAAAACCGAAAAATGAATTAGGAGCGGAACAATTTTATCAAACAGCGGAACAATTTACGATGGCTGTCAATGGCGCGTACGCTACGCTTCAAGAAGGCAGCCAATATGGCAACTGGTATGTTTTTACGGAGATTCCATCGGACAACACACACAATTTACTTTCCGGTTCCGTAGTCGACCAGGACGAATTCGATAAATTTTATATCCGTACCACGAATCCATATATTGCCGATTTCTGGAATATGAGTTATACCGGTATTAATCGTGTCAATACGGTTTTAGATCGTATTGATGATATAGATATAGATAAAACGCTGAGTGACCGGTACAAACTGGAATGTAAATTTCTCCGGGCATTGACTTACTTTAATCTTGTTCGTGTATATGGAGATGTCCCATTGGTTTTGCATGAGATCAGTATCGATGAGTCATATAAATATGTGAGAGATCCGAAAGAAAAAGTATACGAACAGATCATTACTGACCTGAAAGAAGCGGAAGCACTACCTGATTCTTACAAGGAAGACGCGAATGTTGGGCGGGCTACTTCAGGAGCTGCCAAAGCTTTATTAGGCAAAGTATATCTGACACTGAATAAATATCCGGAAGCTGAAGCTAAATTGGCAGAAGTGATAAACAGTAAAGTATATGCTCTTTTAGAGAATGAAGCAGGCTCGTTGAACAATGCGGGTTATGCCAGTGTATTCCATGCGGATAATCATAACAGCAAAGAAGCTGTTTTTGAAGTTCAGTTCAAGAAAGGTGGATACGGAGAAGGAAGTAATTTTCCGAACGCCTTTGCTCCTTTCAATTCAGGAACTAATGTCGTTCAGGTTGGAGGAACCGGAGGAAACAACATTCCGGAAATGGACATGTATAACGCTTACGAAGAGGGTGATCTGAGACGAGACTTTTCCATGGCACTGGGCTATAACGACTCGCGTAAAGACGGTAAATGGGTAGAATCTCGTTATGTGAAGAAATACTTCGACGTTCCTTATCAGGGTGGAGACAGTAATAACAATTTCCCGGTGATTCGCTATGCCGATGTCCTTTTAATGTATGCCGAAGCATTGAATCAAAATGGAAAAACAATGCAGGCATGCGATTTTTTAAATCAGGTACGCCGTAGAGGTTTCGGTTATCAGACAACCGAAACTTCTCCTGTAGATATTAAAACTTCGGATAAAAATGAATTCTTTCTGTCCGTAGAGCACGAACGTCGTGTGGAACTTGCTTTCGAAGGTCACAGATGGTTTGATTTAATCCGTACCGGTCGAGCGATAGAAGTGATGACGAGTAAAGGGTTTAAACTCAATGAAACAAATCTCACTACCCCGATTCCTCAGAAACAGGTTGACGTAAATCCGGAATTGAAACAAAATGATTATCAGATTACGCCTAAGTAAAAAAATCATTGAGGTGTATCAAAAGTTCCCCTTGGGATAAAACAAATAGACTTTTGATACACCTCCCAATACCATAACAAATTAAATGAAACTTAAGAACCTCTTTTTATTGGTCATTTTATTTTTATTTTTTGATAATAATATGCAGGCCAGCGGACACATGGTTGGGAAGGAATTTATCTTTGAAAATTCAGAGATGCAACAGGTATTATCTTTTAAAAATAATACGATCTCCATCCAATCTGTTTTCGATAAGAAAACCCGAAAAGAATTGATTGCTGAAAATGCACTTCCTTACTTTGAGTTTCAGATTAATGAAAAAACTGTAACTTCATCTATGCCAGTATGGAAATTTATTAAATACACAGAAAGAAGTATGGTTAATCAAGGTCTGGAGTATGTTTTTTATTTTGAAGGTAAGGGCTCTTACAAAGGATTGAAAATAGAATTATACCGACAATATTTTCGGAACTCAACACTTACCAGAGAAAAGATACAACTGAAATCGACCCAAGGAGCTAATTTCCAGTTGAATAAAAGGGGAGGGAAATTGCATTTTATTTATCCAAGGTTATCTCTCAATAATAACATGGAAGGATCCATACAGGAAATACAAATAGCCAATTTCCAACAGTGGAATCATACGTTTTATCCCTCTGTCAGAAATCATACGCTGACGGATAATGATGAACTTTTCCTGAAAGGTCCTTTCTCTGTTACTTGTACGGGAAACCATAAAGTAATGTCAACATACGAACATGCGTCACAAGATGAAGCAAAAAGTTTTCGGTTGTCGGCAGTTACCTCTATGAAAAAGGGAGATATTGATGCTAGTCAGGGAGTAGAGGGCGACGAGACAGAAATAAAAGATGAAAATTTCTGGTTTATAGCTCATCATTATAATCAAATCGGAAATACCCGGACAATAGCTACGGAACTAATAAGAGGAGGTTATTTCGATAATGAAAAAATACCGTATGATTCTTATTATGAAACCGTATGGAATAGTTTTAGTTTTATCGGAAAGGATGAAAAGATTGAACCATTGATACACAATTATCTTTTCAGTCAAATAACAGAGCATCCTAAATCCCGGGAATCTCATTTTTATTACAATACCTGGGCAATGCAAAGAGAGCTGAATAAGAAAGGACATGATTTAAGAGGGAGCCTTACTGAGGAACGGATACTCCAGGAAATTGATTATGCAGCCTTGATGAATATCGAGCTTTTTGTTCTTGACGACGGATGGGAAGAAGCGCTTGGAGTATGGACTCCAAATCAAAAACGCTTTCCTAATAAATTGACTCCGTTTGTTAACCGGATGAAAGATCATAATATGATACCAGGAATTTGGTTATCTCCGATGGCAATAGACAGTCTTTTTGAAAGATACCGACAATATCCCGAGTGGATTATCCGCCGATCAGACGGAGTTCCTATTGTAGCACAATGGGGAAGGCCGGTATTTGATATTGTAGGACCTTTTTCAGAATTATTTCTCGAAGATTGTAAAAAACTGATTGATCAAGGTATTCGTTTTTTTAAATGGGATGCAATGAACACTTTCAATAGTTCTTTGTCCGGTCTCGAGCATGGTGATAATAGCCATACAAAAAAAGAAAGGATAGAAAGATATAATTACCTTTTTCCTTTTTATGTAACCCGTATTATGAAAGAGTTACGGGAATACAATAAAGATGTAGTTATAGAAGTGGATCTCACAGAACCAGAGCGATGTATGATTGGATTAATGCCTTTGCAGGAGGGAATATTCTTTTTTGTCAATAACGGTGCATCTGCTTATGGTGACTATTCTACTTTCCGAACTAAATCTATGCGTACGGTTATTAATAATTACGGATATCTTTTTCCTAAAGAATTATTTACTTATGCGGTTTACCCGCATGATGTGGCGCCATATCGTGCACAATGTTATAATATAAATAACACGTTAATTGCTGGACATGGCTTTTGGGGAGATTTGAGCCTGCTAACCCCTGAAGAAAGGATTGGTATTGGCAAAACATTAGCAAAGGCTAAACGGATAAGACCCTATATACACGGTACAATGATCGATTATAATGCTAATGTAGGAGCATCCCCGGAGATATATACCCAAGTGGATTCCATGCATGCTTTCGGGCAAGTTGTCGGATTCAGTGGATCAAAAGTAAGATTCCATTATAAATTAGCTTTGAATCGTTCACAATTGCTCGGCATCTTAAATTATCCTTATACAAGCGACCATGGAAGTGTCAGCATGGACTTCCATTTCAATAAACCGGATGATACGGTAAGCGCCTTTTTTATTGGTAATAAGGGTGAAAAAATATCTGTCATTTCATCTACAGGACGATTGGACGATATACAACTGGAAAATAACCTGCTGATGATTAAAGTTGCGTCGGCTTCAACTGTGTGTGTAAAATATGAAGAAAAGAAACTGATAAGAGTTATTGGAGGAAGTGTATTATCCCAAAGTACAGATGAAGTGACTTTACGCTCGAAAGAAGGTGAGGACATATCTATTATATTTGAAAATATTCTGTGATGCTTTTGACTAATTATGATATAAAATGAAAAAAATATTTATTTCTTTATTCCTGGCAGCCGAAACAAGTTGTCTGTTTTCCATGCAGGCAGGAGAAAAACAACGGCCTAACATCTTGTTTTGTATTGCAGACGACGTATCTTATCCCCATATGCAGACATACGGAACAACCTGGCTCAATACACCTGGTTTCAACAGGGTATCACAGCAAGGCCTGTTGTTTCAGCGCATGTATACCTGTAATGCTAAATCTGCACCCTCCCGTGCCTGTATTATTACTGGACGTAATTCATGGCAATTGGAAGAAGCTTGTAATCACTGGTCCAATTTCCCGGCGAAGTTTAAGTCTTATCCCGAGGTATTGGCTGAGAATGGCTATAAAGTAGGAGCAACGGGAAAAGGGTGGGGGCCCGGTTTTGCCAACGACTCGTTGGGTAATCCAAGGAATATGGTTGGGAAAATGTGGAATCAGATCAAATTGATACCCCCTACAAAGGGGATATCCAATATCGATTATGCGGCTAATTTTAAAGAATTCCTCAGGAATAAGCCAGGAGGCCAACCTTTTTGTTTCTGGTATGGAGCCTTGGAACCACATAGAGGATACGAATTTGCTTCTTCTTTAAAAGCTGGAAAAAATATCAATCAGATTGATTCCGTTCCATCTTTCTGGCCGGATAATGAGGTAGTACGCACGGATATGCTGGATTATGCGTTAGAAATAGAGCATTTTGATAGACATCTGGTTGCTATTCTTCAGGCATTGGAAGAGGAGGGAGAGTTGGAAAACACAATCGTTATTGTTACTGCCGACCATGGAATGCCGTTCCCCCGCGCCAAGGGACAGGAATACGAATACTCCAATCATGTTCCATTTGCCATGATGTGGAAAAAGGGGATAACGAAAGCCGGGCGGGAGATAAAGGACCTTTTGAGTTTTATTGATCTGGCACCGACATTTCTTGATGTAGCCGGGATACCGGAAGAAAAATCGGGAATGCAGCCAGTAGAGGGTAAAAGTTTTCTCGATCTATTGACAAAAGAGAACAGTAAACCGCAAAAGGATTATGTTCTGATTGGGAAAGAGAGACATGATGTGGGACGCCCAGACGATCAGGGATATCCGATTAGGGGTATTATAAAGGGGGACTTTCTTTATCTGGTAAATTTTGAAACCAGTCGCTGGCCAGCAGGAAATCCAGAAACAGGATATATGAATGTAGATGGCAGTCCGACAAAAACAGAAGTATTAAAAGCACGGCGGAATCCTGGAACGGAGATCTATTGGCAGCTTTCTTTCGGTAAACGACAAGAAGAGGAACTGTATAATATCTTAGAAGACAGGGAATGTATGGAGAATCTGGTGAAAGATGCCAATTACGATACCTTGAAAAAACAAATGCGAAGTGAACTCCTGCAAAAATTGACAGAACAGCAAGATCCTAGAATGTTTGGTCGGGGAGAGATATTTGACTCATATCCTTATATGAGTCCTGCACGGGATGTGTGGAACCGCATGAAAAAAGGTGAAAATGTTCCGATACGCTCGATTAATAAATCGGATTTTGAACCGGAAGCATCTGGATTGGAAGTTGACTTTTGAATTGAAATATAAATAATATCATGAGACATTTATTTGGAATAGTTTTTTTCTCTTTTAGTTCTGGTATTTTAGGCGGTTGCAAACAGCATAAGAAAGAAATGATAAAACCGCCTAATATACTGTTTGTAATTAATGATGATCAGACATATATACATACGGGGATTGCAGGAAGCAAGTTTGTCCATACCCCCGGTTTTGACAGAGTTGCAACTGAGGGAATTTATTTCACTAATTGTTATGCCGGATCGCCGGGTAGTGCGCCTTCTCGGAGTACATTGGTAACAGGGCGGCATCATTGGCAGAACAAACAGGCAGGCCAGCATGCTTCATCCTGGATGAAAGAGTTTGTTCCTTTTGTTGATCTTCTCAAAGCGAATGGTTACCACACCGGATTTACTGGAAAAGGAGTCGATCCTTTCCGCTACGCCCAGAATGAAGGAGATTCATTATGGAGAAAAGAGAATGCGGCTGGATGTGCTTATAATAAATACCGCTATACAAAAGATGACTCGTCAGACCCAAGAACGGCGGGGGGGATTGGTCTTGTCGACTATTTTAGTAACTTCCGTGATTTCATGCAAGAACGCAAGCTGGAACAGCCTTTCTATTTTTGGTATGGCTCAACCGAACCCCACCGAGCTTACGAAAAAGGATCATGGAAACGTAATGGAAAAGAACTGGCTCAGGTTGATGTACCAGGCTTTTTCCCCGATACAGAGGAGATAAGAGGAGATATGCTCGATTATGCCGTAGAAATAGAATGGGCAGATTCTCACCTTTATAAAATGTTGAATTACCTGGACTCTATTGGGGAACTAGATAATACGATTGTTATGGTAACAGCCGATAATGGTATGCCTTTTCCACGTGCAAAAGCAAACTGCTTCGAATACGGTGTACATGTACCCTTGGCAATCAGTTATCCGAAAGGATTTCCAGGCAAACGTCGGGTAGACGATCCGATAGGTTTTGTAGATATCGCACCAACTATTCTTGAACTCGCAGGTGTGAAGCCTGAAGGAATGCTTCCTATTTCAGGGAGAAGCTTCGTGAATATTCTTCGGTCGGAAAAAGATGGGATTGTGGATGAAACTAAGAAATATGTATTTATGGGGCGTGAACGGCATTCTTCTGCTCGTTGGGAAAACCTCGGATATCCTCAGCGCGCCGTACGCAGCAAGGAGTATCTTTTTATCTGGAATATAAAACCGGAACGCTGGCCTGCTGGTGCACCTCAGGCGATTAATAATGAAACAGGCGCAGTTTATCCGATGTATGGTATCGATGAAAAAGGCATTCATCATTCCGGATGGGCATTTACTGATGTTGATGATGCGCCATCAAAGTCATTTCTGATCGAAAATTATAAGGATCCTGCTATTCGTCCCTATTTCGACTTGGCATATGGTAAGCGTCCTGAATTTGAATTGTATAATGTGGGTAACGATCCATTCTGTTTACACAACTTAGCTGGTAATGTTAATTATAGATCAATCGAAAAAGAGCTTAAAATCGTTTTGCAAAATGAAATGGAACGCTCAAGTGATCCTCGTATGGTCGGTCCCGATAAAGAGATATTCGAAACTTATATTCGTTACAGCCCGATCCGGCTATTTCCTGAACCGGACTGGAAAAAATGAAGATTTATAGTTGATAATTGAATGTTGTATAAAACATAAAAACCGCAGTAAAGATTGATTTACTGCGGTTCGCTTATTCTTAACTATCATTAATGATAATATTTTACTTCACTTCTTCGAAGTCTACATCGGTTACGCCACCGTCTTTGCTACCACTGGCGTTGCCGTTAGCTTGCTGTTGGCCACCGAAATCAGGACCTGGTTGTGCACCGCCTTGGGCATTCTGAGCATTATACATTTCCTGGCTTGCTGCCTGGAATACGGTATTCAGTTCAGTCATGGCAGCATCGATACCTGCAACATCCTGGGCTTTGTGAGCTTCTTTCAGTTTGTTCAAAGCAGCTTCGATAGGAGCTTTCTTGTCAGCCGGAAGTTTATCTCCCAGATCTTTCAACTGCTTTTCAGTCTGGAAGATCATACTGTCTGCCTGGTTCAGCTTGTCGATACGTTCTTTTTCTTTCTTATCGGCTTCTGCGTTGGCAGCAGCTTCGTCTTTCATACGTTTTACTTCGTCATCGCTCAAGCCGCTGGAGGCTTCGATACGAATACTTTGTACTTTACCGGTTCCTTTATCTTTTGCAGATACATTCAGGATACCGTTGGCATCGATATCGAAAGTAACTTCGATCTGAGGCACACCACGTTGTGCAGCAGGTATTCCATCCAGGTGGAAACGGCCGATAGACTTATTATCTTTTGCCAAAGAACGTTCACCCTGCAGGATATGGATTTCTACAGACGGCTGGTTGTCGACAGCTGTTGTAAATGTTTCCGATTTTTTGGTAGGGATAGTTGTATTAGCTTCGATCAGCTTAGTCATTACACCACCCATTGTTTCGATACCCAGAGACAATGGAGTAACATCCAGCAACAATACGTCTTTTACTTCACCTGTCAATACACCACCCTGGATAGCAGCACCTACAGCTACTACTTCGTCCGGGTTAACACCTTTGGAAGGAGCTTTGCCGAAGAATTTCTCAACGATAGCTTGTACAGCAGGGATACGTGTAGAACCACCTACCAGGATCACTTCGTCGATATCGGAAGTACTTAAACCAGCATCTTTCAATGACTGACGGCAAGGTTCGATACAAGCCTGAATCAGGCTGTCTGCCAATTGTTCGAATTTAGCACGTGTCAATGTTTTAACGAGGTGCTTTGGAATACCGTTAACCGGCATAATATATGGCAGATTGATTTCTGTACTTGTTGTACTAGACAATTCAATCTTCGCTTTTTCTGCAGCTTCTTTCAGACGTTGCAATGCCATCGGGTCTTTACGCAGGTCGACACCTTCTTCACGCAGGAATTCTTCTGCCAACCAGTCGATGATCACATGGTCGAAGTCGTCACCACCCAGGTGAGTATCACCGTTTGTTGATTTTACTTCGAATACACCGTCACCTAATTCAAGGATTGAGATATCGAATGTACCGCCACCAAGGTCGAAGACAGCGATCTTCATATCTTTGTTTGTCTTGTCAAGACCATAAGCTAATGATGCAGCAGTCGGTTCATTTACGATACGGCGAACATTCAGACCTGCAATTTCACCGGCTTCTTTTGTTGCCTGACGCTGGGCATCGCTAAAGTAAGCCGGAACAGTGATAACGGCATCTGTTACTTCCTGTCCTAAATAATCTTCAGCTGTTTTCTTCATTTTCTGAAGAACCATGGCTGAAATTTCCTGTGGAGTGTACAGACGACCTTCGATATCCACACGCGGAGTGTTATTGTCGCCGCGTACTACCTTATAAGGTACACGATTGATTTCTTTTGTTACCTGATCGTATGTTTCACCCATGAAACGTTTGATAGAGAATATTGTTTTTTCAGGATTGGTGATAGCCTGACGTTTTGCGGGATCACCTACCTTACGTTCGCCACCTTCTACAAAAGCAACGATTGAAGGAGTTGTTCTTTTACCTTCGCTGTTAGCAATAACAACCGGTTCGTTACCTTCCAGTACGGCAACACATGAGTTGGTTGTTCCTAAGTCGATTCCAATAATTTTTCCCATAATTCGATAATATTTTAATTGTTATTATTTTTCGTCTTTGCTTTTTCTCTTGTCGAGTTGCACCAATTATTATACAAAACGTATGCCAAAGTAACAATGAACGGTTCTGAATTGTTTTTGCTGTCAGAAATAATGACAATACGGCAGTTGTTAAAACGATATATTTTTATCTTTGTGGTATAAGAAGGAATATGGCATAATTTATATGTAAAGAAAAGACTATTATCAATTAAATCGTTTATAAAATGAAAAACTATCTAGTTTTTACCATGGCTACACTTTTATTGGGAACTTCTTGTTCCTCTAATAAAAAAGAACAGGTTGAAGAGTTTACCGGTGCTCCGGGTGAAGTCAAACTCATAACACTCGATCCCGGTCATTTTCATGCGGCCTTGGTACAGAAAGTATCTTATCCACAAGTTTGTAAAGATGTTTATGTGTACGCACCCGGTGGCTTTGATGTGGATGAACACCTGAAACGTATTGAAGGATTCAATACACGTGCAGAGAACCCGACCGGATGGAATGAAGTTGTTTATACAGGTTCTGATTATCTGGAAAAGATGCTCTCTGAAAAGAAAGGGAATGTAATGATCCAGGCCGGTAACAACGGCAAGAAGACCGAGTATATAAAGAAGACGCTTGAAGCTGGTATCAATGTGCTTTCAGACAAGCCTATGGCGATCAATAGTCAGAATTTTAAATTGCTGGAAGAGTGTTTCGATATTGCCAGGCAAAAGAATATTCTGCTATATGACATTATGACGGAAAGAAATGAGATCACCACCCTACTGCAACGTGAACTTTCAATGATCCCGACTGTATATGGAGAACAATTGAAAGGATCTCCGGAGGAACCGGCTATTGTCAAGGAAAGTGTACATCACTTGTTTAAACTGGTGGATAATAAACCATTGACCCGTCCGGTGTGGTATTTTGACGTGACTCAGCAGGGGGAAGGTATTGTTGATGTAACGACTCATCTTGTGGATCTTGTTCAGTGGGAAGTTTTTCCCGGACAGATTATCGACTATAAAAAAGATATTGAATTAATCGATGCGAACCGTTGGACGACTTCAATCAGTCCGGAAGAGTTCAAACAAGTGACTGGTACCGAGTCTTATCCTGATTTCTTGAAAAAGGATGTCGTAAACGATACGTTGAAAGTATATTGTAATGGTGATATCGTATATAAGATAAAGGATGTGACGGCCAAAGTCTCTGTTATCTGGAATTATACTTTCCCGAAAGGTGGTGGCGACACCCATTTCTCGGTTATGAAAGGTAGTAAAGCCGATCTGGTGATCCGTCAGGGGAAAGAGCAGGGCTATAAACCTGAGTTATATATAGAGGCATTGCCCGATATCGACCTGGCTGCTTATGAAAAAGAACTGGAAACGGCTATTCCTGCTGTTGCGGATAAATATCCCGGTGTTGCCTTAAACAAGATTGCAGACAATATATGGCAGGTTCAGACCCCTGAAAAATACCGGGTAGGACATGAGGCTCATTTCGGCCAGGTTACGGAAAATTATCTTCAATATTTGCAGGATGGAAAGTTACCGGACTGGGAGGTGCCGAACATGATTGCCAAATATTACGTGACAACACATGCGTTGGAGATGGCAAAGGGTAAAAGTAAATAGAAAACATCTAAATATCATGCGTGTACCAGGAGTTCATATAAGACAATCAGTCTTTATCATTTTATGTTGTTTGGGAGCTTTCTCTTCGTTGTGGGGTACAGATAAAGTTCATATTACGGTGGAGGCAGGTTTATACGACCGGATAGATTGTGTTGTCGCTGCCGATATTTCGTCTGTCGATCAATTGGATAAGAGACCGAGAGTATCCCTGTATGAGACTGTCGGGGAGGAAAGGAGAGAAGTTGCCTGTCAGTTATTGGAGGGAAAAGACGGTAAACCTTATTTGTATTGGGTACTAACGGGGAAAACTCCTGCCGGGACAATGCGTGAGTTTGTCGTGGAGCCTATAACGGGGAACAGCGAGGTTGCGGTAATGAAAATAGAAGATACAGGGAAAGCCTTAGTCTTAAAAAAGAATGAGAGTGAGATTCTTCAGTATAATTATGCTGTCACCAATCCTCCATCGGGTGTGGATACGGTTTATCAACGTAGCGGTTTTATTCATCCGGTATATGCTCCATCCGGTAATATCCTGACAACCATACAACCCAAAGATCATTATCATCATTTTGGGGTATGGAATCCCTGGACGCGTGTTGAATATGAAGGAAACGTATATGATTTGTGGAATTTAGGAGATAAGCAAGGAACGGTGCGTGCCCGGAATGTGGAAAAAACTTTTCAAGGTAGTGTTTGTGTCGGTTATTCTGCAAATTTGGATCACTATATATTTTCGGCGTCTGGTGAGAAAATTGTAATGAATGAATCTTGGACGGTAAAGAGCTGGAATATCCCGGAACGATTTTTATGGGATTTTGAATCAACATTGCAGGATGTAACTTCTTTACCTATAAATATAAAAGCTTACAGATATGGCGGTTTTGTGTGGCGTGGTACACAGGAGTGGACAAAGGATAACTGTATAATGCTTACTTCTGAAGGTAAGAGCCGTTCCGAAATAGATGGCACGACAGCCCGTTGGATTTATGTTACCGGGACTTGTGGTGGAGATAAACAGTCTGGTTTTCTGCTTTTAGGGCATCCGGATAATTATAATGCGCCGGAACCCCTTCGGATTTGGGATGAAAAAGCAAACGATGGCCGAGGGGATGTTTTTGTGAATTTCGCACCAACAAAATATAAAGACTGGCAGCTAATGCCTGGCAAAGACTATTCTCTTCGTTATCGTATCTGTACCTATGATGGAGAAATGACGGTAGCTGAAGCAAATCGTCTTTGGAATGATTATGTTTACCCTCCCAGGGTGATCGTAAGAAAGCAATAAAAAAGCCCCGGAGTTTATCGCTTCGGGGCCTCTTTTTTATTTCATTTCCTTTTCCTCCATCATGTCGAGTTCATTCTTGTCGGAATCAATAAACTTGTAT
This sequence comes from Parabacteroides timonensis, assembly GCF_900128505.1. NCBI lineage: Bacteria > Pseudomonadati > Bacteroidota > Bacteroidia > Bacteroidales > Tannerellaceae > Parabacteroides > Parabacteroides timonensis. The sequence continues at coordinate 2,435,445 of NZ_LT669941.1, read as the reverse complement.
TCCAGAAAACCCAGACTTTGGTTAGGAATGACTTTCATACTCATGGAGTATTTCAGTTTCCATTTCATGCTAAGGGGATAAAGCCCCTTGTTTACGAATGCTGCTACGTAAGGATGTACGTGCAGGGCGAATTTCTTCACATTGTGTTTGTTTACCAGACAGTCGATCTTTCCCTCCAGATTGTCGGTGAATAAGATCGAAGGTTTGATTGTTCCTGTGCCGAAACAGGTGGGGCAAGATTCCGTTGTATCTACATCCATTGCCGGGCGAACCCTTTGGCGGGTAATCTGCATCAGACCAAACTTACTTAAAGGCAGGATGTTGTGTTTGGCCCGGTCGTTTACCATCGCTTTAGACATGTGTTCGAACAGCTTCTGTCGGTTAGCTGCTTCAGCCATATCGATGAAGTCGACCACAATAATACCGCCCATATCGCGAAGACGAAGCTGGCGTGCTATTTCGTCGGCGGCAGCTGTGTTTACGTCGATAGCTGTTTTTTCCTGGGCGTCGCTTCCTTTGGAACGATTGCCGCTGTTAACGTCTATCACGTGCATGGCTTCGGTGTGCTCGATGATCAGGTAAGCTCCACTTTTATACGTAACCGTACGTCCGAACAACGATTTGATTTGCTTGGTGATACTGAAATTGTCGAAGATCGGCAGTTCACCGGTATATCGTTGTACGATCTCCTCCCTTCCGGGAGCGATCAGGCTGACATAATCGCGTATGTTATGGTAAACATCCGCATCGTTTACGTAAATATTCTGGAAAGACGGGTTGAATATATCACGGAGCAAGGCCACAGTACGTGCCGTTTCTTCGTATACGATCGACGGTACTTTTAACTTTGGAACCTTGACGATGTTTTCTTCCCACCGTTTCACTAATGTCTTTAATTCATGGTCGAGTTCAGCAACACGTTTACCTTCTGAAGAGGTACGCACTATAACACTGAAGTTTTTCGGCTTGATGCTCTGGATTAACTGCCGCAAACGGGCACGTTCCTCACTCGACTTGATTTTTGTGGAGACTGAGACCTTATCGGCAAATGGTATCAACACGATATATCTTCCGGCAAAAGATAGTTCGGAAGTCAATCGCGGACCTTTTGTTGAGATCGGCTCTTTGGCAATTTGTACCAACACCTCTTGTCCGACTTTAAGCACATTACTAATACTTCCGTCTTTTTCAATTTCTGGGAGTATCTGCATTTTTGAAATGGCAGGGATCTTTTTCTGATCGCTGAGTGCCTGTTTGAGGAACTTCTGTTGGGTGTTGAAGTTCGGACCTAAGTCCAGATAGTGAAGAAATGCGTCCTTTTTATACCCTACATCAATGAAAGCAGCATTCAACCCCGGCATCAGTTTTTTTACTTTGCCAAGATAGATATCGCCGACGGCAAACGAAACATTGCGGGCCTCTTTTTGTAGCTCCACAAGGTTTTTGTCTTCCAGGACGGCAATAGATACCTCTTTGGGTTGTACATCAACTACTAATTCACTTATCACTTGAAAGTGGGTTTTAATTCAGACCTTTCTAAATACGCAAAGAACAAACTTAAAAGGTCACTTATTAAGTTTGTTCTTTAGAGTTTTCTTGTTAGATAGACTTATTTCTTTTTATGTCTATTCTTTTTCAGTCTCTTTTTGCGCTTGTGCGTAGACATTTTATGTCTTTTTCTTTTCTTTCCGCTAGGCATTGTTTCTAAATTTTAAATTAAACTATAATTACTAATTACTTAACTTCGTTCAGGAAGGTTTTAGCCGGCTTGAATGAAGGGATGTTATGCTCCGGAATGATGATCGTAGTATTCTTTGAAATATTACGAGCAGTTTTCTGAGCTCTCTTCTTAATAACGAAACTTCCGAATCCCCTCAGGTAAACGTTTTCTCCTTCAGATAATGAACTTTTTACAATATCCATAAAAGATTCTACGCTACTCAATACCGTTTGCTTATCGATACCGGTACTTTTAGCAATTTCGCTAACAATATCTGCTTTAGTCATGTCTATAAATTAATTAATGATTTGGACCTATTAATTTTTTGGAATGCAAATATATAGCTTTTTATTTAAGTGGAAAAAGAATTGCCCGCCATTTTTTAATAAAAAAGATTCCTTACAATTCATTATATCTGTGTATGTTTGCATTAATCAACGAGTTGAGAGTTTTAAAAGTACGAAAACAGGACAAATATGTCGCAATTGAAAAATGAACTGGAAACTAGCAATATGTTGCTAAACTGGTACAAAATGAATAAAAGGACTTTACCATGGAGGGAGTCGTCCGATCCCTATATAATCTGGATATCAGAAATAATTCTTCAACAAACCCGTGTCGCTCAGGGGATGGATTATTTTTACCGTTTCACCGAACGCTTCCCGGATGTGGCTTCGTTGGCCTCTGCCGAAGAAGATGAGGTGTTGAAATATTGGCAGGGATTGGGGTATTACAGCCGTGCCCGGAATCTGCACGCGGCAGCCAAAAGTATCATGGATACCTTTGGGGGTGTTTTTCCGAGTGAATATAAAGATGTGTTGTCATTAAAAGGAATCGGGGAATATACGGCTGCCGCCATTGTGTCTTTTGTGTGGAATAAACCTTATCCGGTTGTCGACGGGAATGTCTTCCGGGTGTTATCCCGTTTATATGCGGTCGATACGCCTATCGATACGACAAGCGGAAAAAAACAATTTACCGAGTTGGCGGGGATCGTGATGAATCCGGAAAAGGCCGGACTTCACAACCAGGCAATCATGGAGTTCGGCGCCTTACAATGTGTGCCTCAAAATCCGGATTGCGACGTTTGCCCGTTAAAAGAACGTTGCATGGCATATGCTTCCGACCGGGTACAAAGTTTTCCGGTAAAGCAGAATAAAACAAAAACACGTCCCCGCTATTTCCATTATCTATACATTATATATAAAGGTCAGACCTGGCTTTCGCGCCGGGGTAAAAAGGATATATGGGAAGGGCTTTATGAATTTCCCCTCATTGAGACGGAGCAACCTGTGGACTTTACCGGTTTACAAAAAACGGAAGCCTTTAAACTGTTGTTCGAAGGAGCCGGGCGGTTGAATGTCTCGGTAGATATACCGGAAATAAAACACGTCCTGTCCCATCAGGTCCTGCATACGGCTTTCTACCGGATAGAAATAGAGAAAATCAGCGAGGCTTTGAATTCGTATCTGGCTGTTCCGTATGAAGATATCGAGCGTTATGCCGTTCCCCGTCTTATACATATTTATTTGGAGAAATTAAATGGAAACTTGTCAGAATGATCGAATTTATGTTTCTTTGTAAGATATTAAAAGAATTATTACTATGTCATTGAATAAAGTCATTTTGATCGGTAACGTGGGCAAAGATCCCGACGTTCGTTATTTCGACAGCGGTGCGGCTGTTGCAAACTTCCCTTTGGCAACTTCGGAAAGAGGTTACACACTTGCAAATGGTACGGTTGTGCCCGAAAGGACAGAATGGCACAATATTGTGGTGCGTCGCGACCAGGTAGCCTTTGTTGAAAAATGGGTGAAGAAAGGTTCGGGCGTCTATGTGGAAGGAAAGATCCGTACCCGTAGTTATGACGATCAAAGTGGTGTGAAGCGTTATGTTACGGAAATTCATGCAGACCGTATCGAATTTTATAACACAGGCTCGAAGCCGGCTGACGGAACATCTTCTAATAGCGGAACAGGTTTCCAGCAGGGAGGACAACCGCAGGCAACGTCTTATCAACAACCGGTTTCACAACAACCGGATATTTCTTCGGATTCAAACAGTGCGGATGATCTTCCGTTCTGATATTGTTTAACTAATACGGTTCCCCTTGGACTCAGACTATTATTTATCGGGCTTATTTGACCAAGTTACTATGCAGGCGCTTACAGCAGGTCCTGTTATAGCATTAAGCCTCGCTTGTATACTGCTGTTAGTGTCCGGCTTCGTGTCGGCATCAGAAGTGGCATTCTTTTCTCTTACCCCGGGTGACATCAACGACATCCGGGAAGAGAATTCTCCTTCAGATCCACTTATCAGAAAACTTCTGGATCGTTCCGAATATTTGCTTGCAGCTATTCTGATTGCAAATAACTTTGTGAATGTAGCTGTCGTTATGCTTTGTACCTATGGTATCAATGCCCTGGTCGATTTCTCGGCTGTGCCTGTTTTAGGTTTTGTGCTCGAAACGATCATACTAACTTTTCTTCTTTTACTTTTTGGCGAGATCATGCCCAAGATCTACGCACAGAAGAACTCTCTTCGCTTTGTTCGCCGTTCGGCTTCTGTTTTGAATATGATCGAACGTATCTGTCGCCCGCTATCGAAGGTGTTGGTGACTTCTACCTCTGTTATAAACAAGGCGCTCGTTAAAAAGAAATACGACCTTTCTGTCGATGAACTCTCTAAAGCGCTCGAGCTGACATCTACTGAAATTCCTGAAGAGAAAGAAATGTTGGCCGAGATCATCAAGTTCTATAATAAAACGGCCGATGAGATTATGACTCCCCGTCTGGATATGGAAGATATTGAGATAAAGACCAACTTTCGTAATGTGATCGATTTCATTATTAAGTCCGGTTATTCGCGTATCCCGGTGTATGCAGACTCGGAGGATAATATCAAAGGTATTCTCTATATCAAAGACTTGCTACCCTATATCGAAAAACCGGATACATTCCGTTGGCAGAGCCTGATCCGTCCGGCTTACTTTGTTCCCGAGACGAAGAAGATCGACGACCTGCTGGAAGAATTCCGGACCAACAAGATACATATGGCGATTGTGGTAGACGAGTTCGGCGGTACTTCCGGTATCGTTACGATGGAAGATATTCTGGAAGAAATAGTCGGAGAGATTTCCGATGAATATGATGAAGATGAAAAACAATTCATCCGTCTGGCAGACGGCAGCCTGATCTTCGAAGCCAAGATACTGTTGACAGACTTTTTCCGTGTGATCAATGCCGACCCGTCCGAATTTGGAAAGTTGACGGAAGATGTGGAAACACTGGCCGGCCTTCTGTTGGAGATAAAAGGAGATTTCCCTCGTCGCCGGGAGATTCTCGATTATGGCAAGTATCGTTTCCAGGTTCTCGAAATGGATAACCGTCGGATCCTTAAGGTGAAATTTAATCGTATTCCAACAGGAGAGAAAGGAGAGGAGTGATGAAGTCTATTCTGTCGGGTCTGTTTTTTCTGTTTTTTCTGTTGTGTATCTCTTGCACGGAATATACGCCGAAACCACGTGGCTATTTTCGGATTGAACCGCCACAGGCCCGTTATCAGTCTTTACCTCTCGACAGTTTACCTTACGGGTTTAATGTCTCCCAGTTGGTAACCGTAGAACTCCCCCCGGTGGGAAGTCCGGAAGGATGGATCAACCTGTCTTATCCTTCTTTAGGTGTAAAAGTGTATTGCAGTTACCTGCCTGTTACACAAAAAACATTACAGACGGCCGAGATGGAGTCCCGTTCGTTGGTTTCCCGGCAGGCCAAACAAGCCAATGCCGTGAAGGAGCAGGCTTACAGCAATCCGGACGAAAAAGTATACGGTTCCTTGTTCTTGCTCGACGGCGAGTCTGCTTCTCCTGTGCAGTTTATGCTGACAGACAGTTCTTCAAACTTCTTTCGTGGGGCTTTGTATTACGATTGTGTGCCGAACGCTGACTCTCTGGCTCCCCTGACAGATTATTTGCGAAAGGATATTATTGAATTGATACAATCTTTTAGTTGGAAGAAATAATGCCTGTCATCCTGAAACATACATCACCTTTGCTGGGTGTCTGGAAGATTGAAGAAACTTCGGATGAATTACTCTCCCTGTTGGATCTCCAACCGGATTATTTACCTTTTCTTCAACATATAAAAACAGAGAAACGTCGCCAGGAATGGTTAGCTAGCCGTGTCCTCCTGAAAGAACTGGCTGGTTCGGAACTTATCATCCGCTATCATGAAGACGGTGCACCCTATTTGCCCGACTCTGCTTATCATCTGAGTATTTCCCATACGAATGGTTATGCCGCCGTTCTATTGCAGCAACAGCCCGCTGCCGGTATAGATATCGAATATTATTCTCAGCGGATATTGAAGATACGCAGCCGCTTTATGTCTCCCGAAGAGGATGCCTCCGTCTCTTCTATTAATGAAGTCAATCATTTACTTATCTATTGGTGTGCTAAAGAAGCCTTATTTAAAATGATCCGGCAGCAGGATGTCGACTTTATCGAACATTTGCATATCGAACCTTTCACTTATGCAGACTCCGGACAAATCCGTGCCTACGAAACCCGGACGCCGGATGCCAAGTCCTATACTTTGAACTATGAAGTATATCCCGCCTTTGTACTGGTATATAGTATCTCTCTATAAATAAGACCGGGTCTTTCATTCCCTTGGCAGTGTTTTGCCATTTAAAACATTCAGCTGCCTTAGAACCCTAAACATAATAACAGTTATCTTGTTTTAATTTATAGAGTCTTTGCTTTACCGGATAACGTTTATAATAAGATATGGGGCGGAAAAAGAAAATAGCAAAATATATTTTCCCGGCAATCGGATTGCTGGTTGTGTTGCTTACTGTCCTGAACCTGTATCTGAACCAGCGGCTTGAACGGTATCTGAAGAAGGAACTGAGCCGCCGGACGGCAGAGGCTACGGATGGCTTTTATAATCTTTCGTTTGATGATCTGTCTATCGGTTTCATAAAAGGGGAACTGAAGATAAAAGGCGTCAGGCTTATGCCCGATACTACAGTATTCCGGCAATGGGCGGCTATCGACAGTCTTCCGCAGACTTATGTGAAGGCGGAGGTTGGCGTGATCGATTTTAAAGGGGTGAACCTGACATGGCGTTGGAGTTATAAGAAATTACACTTTAACTCCTTTGAGATTAAGGATCCGGAGATAGAAATATTCGATTCGTATAACTCCGGACGCACGGAGAAGAAAGCCCGGAATGTCAGTTCCAAATCATTGTACGAAGTCATTTCACCGTATATAAATGTGTTGAGTGTGCAGACGCTGAACCTGGAAGATGCGAGTGTCTCTTATACGGTTGAGAATCCGGTGACACCGATCCTGTATGCATTGACCGATGTCAGTTTCCGTGCATACGATTTCAGGCTGGATGAAAATTCTTCCCGAAGCGGCAAATTGCTCTATTGCGATAATTTTGAGTTTGTAACCAACCAACCTCAGACACTGCTTGTCAATAACGATTTCGTGTTGAAAACAGACAGTATCAAGCTGAGTACGCTGGATTCGATCATTTATATAGAAAAAATCAACCTGATCCCACAGGAGAAGTTGTGGGTAGAGAAAAACCAGAAACCGGATAGCTATGTGGATGCATTGGTCCGGACGATTGAAGTAAACGGCATACAGTTTACACGGGAAGAGGCTCTGAATTATCTGACAGCCCGTTCTTTTGATATCTCATCGTCGGATATCCAGGTGTTTAACCTGGCGGCTAATACGGCACCTAAAGACAAAACGGTCGATACACCTGCTCCCATGAATACCGATTCATTGGTACAGGCCTTGTCTCTTTATGATATTATATCACCGGTATTACATAGTGTTGCTATTCAGTCCATCGGTATACGGGATGCCAAAGTGGCCTATTCGCAGACTGTGAAAGATTCTGTCGAGGTCTATAAATTGGATAATTTTAATTTTCAGGCGAATGAATTCCTGGTAGATTCGGTTTCCGAAGTGAAGCATGGTTTATGGTATTCGCGCAGTTTTGCTTTTGAAGCAACAGGGATCAGCGGGATGATGACGGCCCGTAACCATCGCCTGGATGTGGAACGTATGGCACTGAACACGGAGACCGGCGATTTCAGTATTGAGAATATCCGGTTGAAACCTATCTCCGTTAGATCGCGCAACGATTATATGTCGGGCAGTATCGATACGATCGCTATAAAAGGTTTACTGTATGATAAAGGGATCAGTGCCGGTCTGTTTAAGATAGACCGTCCGAATCTCCGGTACAATAAGGTACCCTCTTATAATAAGGAAAATAAAGAACAGAAAATGCCGGTCGATACCCGGGCGGATATTGAAGGTATATTGAATCCGTTACTCCAATATTTATCTATTAAACAGATTCGTCTGAATCATGTTTTTGTCACGTTGAACGATAGGAGCGTTCCTGATCCTGTCGTTTATAAACTGAAAGATTTCAATTTCTATGCAACCAATTTCCTGATAGACGACAGTACGAACCGGAGCAACGGATTGTTTTTCCAGTGCGATAATTTTGGATTCAGTCTAAAGGACTTTGATAATTACCTGCCGGGAAAAGAATACCGGTTGTATGTGAGTAAAGGCGATTTCTCCACTCAGAAAGGCCAGCTTCGTTTACAGGATGTAAAGTTGATCCCGCAGGATTCGTTGTGGGAAAAGGCTTCGAAGTCGCATATAAGGTTTGAGGCCCCTTTAGTTTCGGTTTCCGGAATGAACCGCTTACCGGATAAACTTGCTCAAAGCCTGGAAACAGGAGCCGTTCATCTGAAGTCACCGTATCTGGAGGTAGTCAATAAGGATGGGGCTTTCTTTAAAGCCGGACTGAAAGATATAGGTATCAGTAAAATTACATGGGACAGCCTGCATTTTGCTGTCGGTGATATTTTATTGGCTGATCCTGTTTTTTCTTATCAGTCGGGAAATGCTCCGGATAAGGAGAAAAAGAAACCTGCCGCAGGCGAGTTGGAGGATGTGTATGAAATGCTCGGACGTTTTACGCCTGACCTTTCGCTGGGGAAATTGGATATATCGAATGCCGTATTGAATAATGATACGGCCAGCCTGCTATTGGAAGGATTACATGTCAATGCAGCAGACCGTCTGTTTAAGCTGAAAACAATCCGGTTCAATACGAAAGACCTGTCCTTCCCATTGGATAATGGCTTTTATACCTTGAGTATCGGCGAAGTGAGTCTGAATAATACGCAGCTCGACCTGGCAAATATCCACCTGCTTTCCAAATATCCCAAGATGGAATTTGCCTATCTCCAACCCGAACATAAGGACTGGTTTGATGTCAAAGTGGGACGTTTGAATCTTGCGGGGATCGACTTGCCGGCCTGGATTACACAGAAAGTGATAAAAGTAAGAAAAGTACAGGTGGATGATGCCGTCCTTCAGAATTTTAAGAACCAACAAATAATCGTCCCCCGTCATATTGTTCCGATGATTTACTCCGGTCTGCAGAAAGCTCCGGTTAAACTAGCTGTCGATAGCCTGGATGTCAATAACTTTTCTGTTGTTTATGAAGAGCTGGCCCGGAAAGGGATAAAACCGGGAAAATTATTCTTTACAGAGATGAACGGCAAGTTTTCCGGATTTACCAATATCGTAACCCGTCCGGATCAGTATATCTGCCTCGACGCAAATGGAAAGCTGATGGGAACAGGCTATTTTACAGCTACCTGGTTGTTGCCTGTCGATTCATTGAACGATCGTTTTATCCTGAATGCCCATATGAAAGATTTCGACCTGACAGCCTTGAATGAATTGATAACCCCGCTGGCATTTGCCAAGATCGAAAGCGGTAAACTGGATGATTTTACATTTAGTACGGAAGCCTCCAGCAAAGGAGCTAACGTCGATATGCTGTTCCTTTACCGAGACCTGAAAGCAGAACTTTTCAAAGAAAAGCATGGAGAGGTGATCGATAACAAGTTTTTATCACGCCTGGCAAACCTGGTGTTGAAACATGATAACCCGGATCATCCGGAAAAGGGCGGTCATAAACCCAGGCAGTCTCACCTGACTATTGAACGCGACCCTTATCATTCTACATTTAATTATTTATGGCAAATATTGCGTCCGCCCCTGATCGAGTCGGTGGGCGTTTCTAAAAAGACACAGGATGTCGCCAAAGAAGTCAATGGTTTTTTAACTAAAATAAAGAATTTCTTTCATCCCAAAAGAACTAAAGCGCAGGCGGAAAAGAAAGATGATAAAAACGAAATAACGGATGAACTTATCCGGAGGTAAAGTGTTTTATACTAAAGAGCGTTGTTTTGTAGATAAATAATAAACGAATACATGGAATATGATATAGTTCATCACCCGGAGAAATATCGCTTCGAGGTGAAAATAAATGATTTAACGGCCTTTGTACAATACAGGCTTGTCGGCAATAATCTGGATATTATTCACACAATAGTTCCGGAACCTCTGGAGGGGCAAGGTATTGCCGCTTCCCTAGTGAAAGCGGCTTTCGACTACGCATTAGAGAATCAATTAAAGCCACGGGCAATCTGCTCGTACGCTGTTGCATGGTTAAAAAGACATCAGGAATATGCAAGATAACCAGTTTGAAAATGATGATTATCCTTTGATTGTAACACCCAGTAAATGGGCTAGTTCAAGTGCTTGCAGGGAAGTTACTGCAGCTCCACGTAACTCACAACCTGTAATGGGACTTATCCGTATGCCGGATATGTCGCAGTTGCTTAAATCTGTACCTTTCAAGGAAGTACGGTAAAATTCCGCTTCTTTCAGGTTACACGCATCGAATACCGTATAGGCAAACTGGCAACTTTCCAACGAACCACTTTTCAGGTCACATTGGTTGAAGCCCACATATTTCAGTTTGCTCATGGTCAGGTTGATATATTCAGCTTTGCAGTTACTGAAAGTAATATGATTTAATGACGATTCCGAGAAGTTCACGCCGATCAGTTTACAATCGATAAACTCGACACGATGGAAGCCGGATTCGGAGAAATTGACATTCGAAAGATCGCAGTTCCGGAAGATTATATCGCTGAACTGCGATTTTTTTATGCCACAACCGATCAACATACAGTTCGTGAACAGACAGGACTGCATATTTATATTTTTTGTCTTGATCTCAAATACCCGTTGGTTTTTGAAAGAATATTCCGTCACGTCTTCTCCGTCATTTAGGAGTGTCTCGTCCAATGGGGCGTCCTCTTTTAAAAGAGCTGTTACCCGGGGAGCAGTTATCTTCATGTTTTTTCTTTTTTTATAGGCGGGTAAAGGTAGTTATTTTGATCCGTATTTACTATCCCGGGCGTCGATATCGTTTTATCCCTTGCAGAAATAATATTACTCAGACGGTATAATTATTGTTTTATTTGCATACGGATTATTCTTGTTGAATGATCGGTGTAAATTGATACTATTTATGGAAAATAAGAAGAGCGGTTATAAAAGCAGACACTATGATTTCCCAACTAAGCGCTATTGCCAGATGCTGGATTTGAAAGACGATCCGGAGTTAATCGAAGAATATGAGAAAAGACATGGGCGGGAATGTTATTGGCCGGAGATCGGGGCAGGGATAAAAAGTGTCGGTATCCTTGAAATGGAGATCTATTTATGTGGAAACAGGTTATTTATGATCGTGGAAACTCCGCTCGATTTTGATTGGGATACGGCATTCGACCGTCTCGCCGGTTTACCGCGACAAGCGGAATGGGAAGAATATATGTCCGTATTCCAGCAGGCAGATCCGAATGCCAGTTCTGCCGAAAAGTGGCAACAGATGGGGCGTATCTTTCATTTGTATGATGATGAATAGTTGTGTTTATAATTTCTTTTTATATAAAACCGGTGTCATTCCTGTATATCTTTTGAACAACCGGTTGAAATAAGAAACGTTTTCGAACGAAAGCGTATAGGCGATATCCTTGATCGAGTGATGATCGGTAATGATCAATAATTGGGCCCTTTCTATTTTCTTCTGGTTGATGTACTGCACAGGGGTTGTCTGCATCTCTTATAACTGTGCAACGTGAAAGGCGGTATCAGATAAAGATGCTCGGGAGTGAGAAGCTGGATATGGTCGCGATCCTGCAGATGCAGCTTGGCTACACCTTCCTTGACCAGGTAGATACGTGCGAACGGACTGTTTACATTTTTGTAATTCCAGTCGGCACGGTGAACAGCGTATCCGATATTCAGCAGGATCAGGTCCGTATTTTCTTTCTCTTTCATCTTTATCCGATTATTTAATGGGTTAGTCCAGTAATTTTCCCGGAATTGTGACTTTGTTCTCCTTCTGTGTCCTGAATATTATAAATTCGATATCTTTCGATTTGTCGACCTTCTGAAGTGCGTCCTGCATCTCCTTCAGGTTATTGACCGGAGTGTTTCCTACCTGGATAATAACGTCGTTAGGACGTATATAATCCCGCAGTTTGCCTCCCAATGCATTGACGGAAATAACATATACACCCCTTTCCGAGTCCATTCCCGTGGCCGAACGTTCGCCTAAGGTCTGCAAACTTTTGATCGTGACACCGCACCAGTCGATAATATCGCTGTCGGCGTGGCCGGCGATCATGATCGGTGTCGGCATTTCGGGCGTATGAGCGATCGCTTTCAGGCGGGGGGAGACAACGCCGAACTGATCCATGGCAAAATTGTGGAAACTGCCTTTGGTGATTGCTTCGGAATCGTCGGGAACGGTGAAATCTCCTTTTGCCGGGTTGCGGAATTGTATGGGAGTGACGATGGAATGTTCGTCCGTATCGTTCTTGCGTGCAGCGGCATGTGACAAGCTGTCTGTGAAAATGTTGTAGTCTACCAGCAATCCCCATTCACGTATGCCGATCGGTTTATATTCGGTCATGACGATATTGCGTGTGAAGACATCGCCACTGTTATTAAACCAGACATGCGGGTGGAAGGAGTTGTTTATCATAATGTTGTTCTCAACTATGCGGTAGAAACCTTCTCTTAGCTTGATTCCTCCGTTGAGGCAGAGGTTATTATATATATGGTAATTGCTGGAACCGTCATCCAGGTCGATGTCCCACCCCCGGTCGCAACGGAAACGGTTGTTTCTCATAACGGTGGTCTGGCAGGCGTCCGCCAGGATCAGGGCCGGGTCTTTGGCGGCGATCGATTCCATTTCCTGATATTTGGGATGCCAATAGCGGTCGCGTCCCCAGGAGTTGAAAGAGCCGTGGTCGCCGGTTTCTTTGACTGTGTCGAAAATATCATTGAATTCCAGGATATGGCCGCCCCATGTCCCTTCGCTGACATTGATTCCGGCACGGGGAGTATCGTAAATACTGTTGTGGCTGACGGTAATGGCCTGGCACATGGATAATTCGACCCCTGTGATCTGCTTTTCGAACAGTCCGATCGAATGGATCAGATTGTCGTATACCAGGCATTGAGCCGGATAATTATTGTTTTTGGGGCCTTTCCCATGATCGATTTGTTCGTAGGGGACAAATTCAGCATATTCGAAACTGGGTGAACGGACACCAGCGGGATCACCGACGAAGCAGACGGCACTCGCTCCGATCTGCGTAAGGTGGGAACTGGAAATTTCCGAATGGCGGTTATAATAAGAGAAGAATACGGCATTTCCTCCCAGGTTGTGCAGGTAGCAATTACGCAGGGCACAATATTCTGTCCCTTCGAAGAAAACGGCTGCTCCCCGGTAAATCGTCCAGTCTGAACGAAGTAGCTGTTCGTAAGGTTCCATAAATGTACGGAGGGTTTGTGTCAGTTCCAATCCGTCGACCGTGATATTTTTTACCGGGTTGGTTTCCGTACCCCGGAATTCGATCAGGTGTTTGAGTTGGGGAGATTCGAAAAGGGTTTCGGATACATTCTCGCCTTCAAGCGGATAATAATATAAAACCTGCTCGTCGGCTGCATAGAACCATTCGCCGGGAGCATCCAGTTCTTCGAATATATTCTCAACCATCCGATTGTCCGGGTGAAGTCCCGACTGGCGGTTGTTTTGCCAGCCACCTTCCATCGTCAGTTCTCCTTTCTTGTTTTTTCCGGTGATGAGGTAATGGAAATCACCCCAGTCATGCCTGTGCATGGCGTGCAGATAACCTCCGGCCGGATTTTTCCATTTCTTTACCCGTTCAGGTGCGGTGGCCTGGGCGGAAGTCCCGTTGAAGCGGACTGCTTTCTCATCGAAGTTAGGATAGCGTGCCATGTGTCGCAGTTGTCCGTCGACAACCAATATATCCATGACCGGACTACCACTTACTTTGGCTTTCATAATTCCTTTCTTATAAGGTGTCCATTGCAAGGATAATGGTATTCCTCCTGAAAGAACTACCTGTTCGCCGGGATAGGCTTTTACAGATAACTGTCGGGTGTCGTTCCCGTCCTGGGGAGTGAAAACGATGGGTTTGTCGAGCATATACTTACCTTCGCGCAGGTAGATAACGATCTCTCCTTTTTCTGTCCGGGCTTTTTCCAGTGCAACCTGAATACGGTTGAATGGATTTTGAACACTTCCGTCGCCATTGGCTTTCCCTGTCGGGGAAACGAAAATCTCTGATTGTGCCGATATCGGCAAGGCTATAAAGGCTAGCAGTATTGGAAATAAAGCTTTCAGTACGTTGCTTTTCATTCTCAATTAGATTTAAATTGTTATATTAGTGTATAGTATCTTTTTCCCTTTTCCGTTTGCAAGATAAAGCTTTTTTGTGGATTTCCTTAATAGTATTCAGGGAATGAATAGTACAATATCGATTTTGGTGTTTCCTTTTCTCTTTTTTATATCCCGTTTACATAGTGGCGATCTGTTTGGACAGGATAGGACTATAGGCCAGATAATTCTGGTTATTGGCATAAATAAACAACAGCGAACCGCCCTTGATCGTATTAATGATCGGTTTGCTGACCGACTGCGGCAGGGCTGGACAACCGAAGCTGCGTCCCAAGCGACCGGATGAGGCGATAACGGAAGGGTTGGAGTAAGCCGCCCCATGAATCACGATCGCCCGTTCTTTGGCACGGTCGTTAATCCCTTTTTCCAGACCGTTTAGTACTAATGAATAACCGTTTTTCCCCTGATAAGTATTTTCTGTCAGAAAGAATCCCAATGAGCTTTTGAGAGACCCGTTCTCGTTAGAGAAAGAGGTGGCATAATTCCCACCGCTATTTTTTCCATGGGAGACGAGCGAAGAGAACAATAACTTTTTATGTCTCATATCGAGTACATAAAAACGTTCTTCTGTAGAAGGCTTGCTGAAATCGACCAGTGTAAGTATCTCTTTACTTTTTTGTTCGATCTTATTATATCCGGCTATGGCCTGTTCGAAAGCTGTATAATTGACAACCCCTTCCAGTTCCATTTCCATATATAACTGCCGGCAGCTTGAAGTTGCGGACGTGCGTGGTATCGGCCGACTCATCGAAGAGAAGTTTACCGGGATAAACAGAAGGAACAGATATAAGAAAATTTTGTGCATGTCAGTGTGAATCAGACTGCAAAGTTATAATTTTTAATCAAAAACAAAAACAAGAGTTCCCTCGATAGGTGCCCAATCGTAAATAAATTTAGCATGTGAGGTTGCATTCCTGACGCACATGTGGGAGCGGGGAGTCGTACCCAGCGACGGGCTGAATTCAATCAAATTCTTTCGTGGCGCATTGACGGGTACGCCATGTATATAGCCCCCGTTGGTAAAGCGGCTGGCATAAGGAGCAAAGCCTCCGGTCTCCGTCGTCCCGTCTACCAGGTAGATCATCCGTGATTTCTTTTCCTGGATCACGAAAATGCCGGGAGGGGTTTCCTGGGCATAAGGTGGCCTGTGCAAGCCGGTGGTTGCCGGGTTCATACTTCTGACCAGCCATTTGTCGCCGACGTGTTCCATTGTTGCTATATTCTGGTTTTTCGTATCGACAAAGATTGCTTTTCTGAATACAACCGTGTCGGCGATAGTTTCGATATATTTGCGGGGCACCATCCATTCTTTTCCCGTATGCACGGAAGCTACCTTTATAAAGTTTGTATAGTCTTCCAGGTGTTTCACCAGCGAACCGTCGCGGCCGTATAATTCAGGGACGGAGGTGTCGGTCGGTAAATAAAGCGGTACGCCCTGGAAACGTTCTACTCCCAGCGAGTCGGCTATCCGGCGGTAAGAGTCGCGGTGATAATTTCTGACTAACGGAGCTTCGCCGTTCTTGTTCCTGTAGTTTTGCAGGATCGACCAAGTGGGCGTTTCCCGGTGGGTCGACTCAAGCCAGGTAAGCCGTTCGCGTATCTTATCCCATTGGAATTCGCGGGTGGTATCTTTGTAAGGATAGCTGTCGGCCAGGGTATGCTGGTCGTAAAGTAGCTCCTTTTCAATGATAATTTCTTTGGGAACCACCTCCACTTCTTCCGCAACATCGACAACTGTCGAGTCCGGTACCGATAAATCACCGGATACGGGCTTGTCCGTCTTCGTTGTACAATAACTGAGGGCAACGAGACAAAATACCGGAAATAAGACCGCTCTTTTCATACTGGTTTCTTTTTATGGTGAATATATACTTTATTATTGATATAACCACCGAATTATCAGGAAAAGAGGTTATTCCATCCGGAATAACCTCTCCACTTTTTACTCTGCTAACGCTAATCGATGAGACATTCGTCTCACTCAATCATATTTAATAACGCTGACCGGACAGCTTTCAGCAGCTTCTTTTATTCCTTCTTCGTAGTCGTTAAAGTTTACTCCTTCATTTACGTGGGAACGGTCAGTTACGTGAAAAACTTCCGGGCAAATGCCTTCGCAAGTACCACAAGCGATACAGTCCTCTTCTATCCAAACACTTTTAATTGCCATAGTTGTATACATTAAAGATGATTTATATAAGCATAACAAATCAAGGGGTGAAATGGTTGATGTAATTTATACACGAAATGAAGCTCGATTAAAACTAATTTAACGCTTAAGTCGCTATGAATTAAAATTATTTTACTACGTTTACAGCACATAAAATCTTTGATTAACTATTCATAAACTAAAAACAACATGGATAACGCTATTTTTAGATTTCCTAAGCCTATTAATGAACCGGTAAAATCGTATGCTCCCGGATCGAGTGAAAAAGCAGCATTGAAAAGCACGTTAGCACAATTGTCCAATGAAGAATGGGATATTCCATTGATCATCGGTGGTAAAGAAGTTCGTACAGGTAACACTGGTAAGGTGGTTATGCCGCATGATCATCATCATGTACTGGCAACTTATCATAAAGCCGGCGAAAAAGAGGTACAGATGGCTATCGACGCAGCTATGAAAGCGCATAAGGAATGGTCGGAATTGCCCTGGGTGGAACGCGCTTCGGTCATGCTGCGGGTGGCAGAACTTTTCGCTACAAAATATCGTTATTTATTGAATGCCTCGGTGATGCTGGGACAGAGCAAGAACCCGTATCAGGCAGAGATCGATGCTCCCTGCGAGTTGATCGACTTCCTACGTTTCAGTACATTCTATGCCAGCCAGGTATATGCCGACCAGCCTTATTCGGATACAGGTATCCTGAACCGGATGGAATACCGTGCACTGGAAGGTTTCGTATTCTCTCTGACTCCGTTTAACTTCACCTCTATTGCCAGTAACCTGAATATGGCTCCTGCCATGATGGGTAACGTGGCCGTATGGAAACCATCTACAACTGCTATCCATTCAAATTATCTGTTGATGAAGGTATTCCAGGAAGCCGGACTTCCTGACGGTGTAGTCAATTTCATCCCGGGACAGGGAAGTGTAATCGGCAAGGTGGTTACAGCCAGTCGCGATCTGGCAGGTTTCCATTTCACCGGATCTACTTCTACTTTCAATACATTGTGGCGTCAGATGGGTGAGAACCTGGGTCATTATAAATCTTATCCGAAGATCGTAGGTGAAACAGGCGGTAAGAACTTTATCTTCGCTCATCCTTCGGCTCCGGTAGCAGATGTGGCAACAGCCATCGTTCGTGGTGCATTCGAATACCAGGGACAGAAATGTTCGGCCGGTTCACGTGCTTATATTCCTGCTTCTATGTGGAAAGAAGTGAAAGAAATGGTAGGCGATATGCTGAAAGATATCAAGATGGGGGATGTACAAGATTTCACCAACTTTATCAATGCCGTAATCGACGAACCTTCGTTCGATAATATCATGGGATATATCAATTATGCAAAACAGGCATCGGATGCAGAGGTTATATTTGGTGGTAACGGCGATAAGTCGGTAGGTTATTATATCGAACCGACCGTGATCCAGACTACAAATCCGTCATTCAAATCGATGGTGGAAGAAATCTTCGGCCCGGTAATTACTATCTATGTTTACGAAGACAGCAAGTTTGAAGAAACATTGGAAATCTGCGATCAGACATCTCCTTATGGATTGACCGGTTCGATCTTCTCACGTGATCGTTTTGCTATCGATAAGGCATTCAACAAACTGCGATATGCAGCCGGTAACTTCTATATCAACGATAAACCGACTGGTGCCGTTATCGCACAGCAACCGTTCGGCGGTTCAAGAGCATCCGGAACAAACGACAAGGCCGGTGGCCCGTTGAACCTGATCCGCTGGACTAATCCTCGTTGTATCAAAGAGGCTTTGGTTCCACCTACTTCTTACGGTTATCCGTTCTTAGGGGAAAAATAACATATTAGTTGACAGTTGACAAGTGACAGTTGACAGGTTAATCTGCTAACTGTCGACTGTCAACTGTTATCTGCCAACTCTTAAAATCAAATACTATGTTAGACTTTGATAATACCGAGATTGCTTTTTCATCTAAATCGCAATCAGAATTGAAAAACGCTTATTTACTGTTTAATACAATCAAATACCCGTGGCTGGTAAAGTGTGCAAGTGTAGCCAGCAATATTGCCTTAAAGATCCATTTTCCTTTGGCCTGGGCTGTGAAGCCTACTTTATATAAACAGTTTGTAGGAGGGGAAACACTTCAGGACTGTACGAAGGCTATCGACCATCTCCGACAATTCAATGTACGTTCCACCCTCGACTTTTCGGCTGAAGGCGAACAGACTCCTGAAGGTATCCAGGCTACATTCGAAGAGACGATACGTTCGATCGACTTTGCCAAAGGTAATTCTAATCTGGCTTATGCTGTTTTCAAACCTTCTACCATTACGACCGATGAGCTACTTGCCAAAGCTTCTGAAAAACGAAGTGAGTTGACCATAGAAGAGGTAAAAGCATTCCGCGAATTCAGGGAACGTTTCATGGCTTTCTGCCAGCGTGCTTATGAGAATGATGTACGTCTGATCGTGGATGCCGAAGATTATTGTTTCCAGGATGCCCTGGACGAACTGACCGACGAGGCGATGCGGAAATACAATAAAAAGCGTGCCATCGTATTCGCAACTTTGCAGATGTATCGTCACGACCGTATGCCGTATCTGCGGCGTATATTGGATGATGCCAAAGAAAAGGGGTATATAGCCGGTGTTAAGTTCGTACGTGGTGCTTATATGGAAGCAGAGCGTGCGCGTGCTGCCGCATTGGGTTATCCTGATCCTATCTGCAAAGATAAAAAGACTACGGACGAGAATTTTAATGAAGCTGTTCGCTTCACTATGGATCATCTGGATCATTTTGAAATGTTTATGGGAACTCATAATGAAGAGAGTAACTATAAACTGGCCAAACTGATGGACGAAAAAGGCATTAAGCGTGATGACCAGCGTATTTACTTTGCCCAGTTGCTTGGTATGAGTGATAATATTTCATTCAACCTGGCACACGAAGGTTTTAATGTGACAAAATATGTTCCGTACGCCCCGGTAAGAGATGTATTACCTTACCTGATCCGTCGGGCAGAGGAAAACACTTCGGTTGCAGGACAGACAAGTCGCGAATTGAAGATGTTACAATCGGAAATGAATCGGCGTAAGAATGCTAAAAAATAATCCTTTGTAGTAAATTCGCATGAATGTCTCATCTGTCACTGTCTTCAAAGGCTTTATTGATAGTGTATTACAGTGAAGGAGATACATAAAATAAAAGTCCGGTCTTTTAAAATCAAAAGACCGGACTTTTGTTTGTAAAAGACTGGTCTTAACATTTCAAAACACCGGTACTTTTTTGTCCGATGTTTATTTCTTCTTGGCGGATAACTATTTCTGGATTTACAGCACACCTGTATTACTGCAATAACACAATAGTGCTAGTAGTAGTAAGACTATTGTGTCAGGATACCTGAGTATATAGTGCTACCTCCTTTTCTGACTATAGGGGAATGCCTGTTACCCTTAAGGGTATGATCCGATAGGATATAGAGAATAAGCCGCTACCCTACAGGGAAAAATACATACGTTTTATTTTTAAAAGCCTTAAGTCTTTTCCGGAATAGTAAGGTAGCGATTTCGAAATGGGTAGTTACTTGTTTCATAATAGATAGGCACTCATTTAAAATCGCAGCCGACCCATTTTTAATGGGTGCCGGAGTTAGTTTATCCAGATGTAGCTGCCAGTAAATACCTATTTAGAAAAAAGTTTTTTGAAATAAAGGTTCATATCATTCATTTCTTGGGTATATGTCTGGTAACATGTATGTTATAGTATGAACCCTGATCGAAATTTGGGTTCATACAGTGAATGCAGGTGAATGCAAAAAAAGATATGCATTCATCTGCTCGTGTATTGTATATCAATGAGTTTGCCGTTTATGAACCCATGAACCCAGTTTTTAGGAAACATTTATATTTTAGAAAAAGGTGAGTCTTTTTTATGAGGCTCCGCCTCATGCCGCAGGCTCTATTTTGCCGTCGGTTTTTAACCGACGGATATAAAAGACAGGAGGCAAAGCCTCTTCCTTTGTGGGCTTAAGCCCCTTTAAAGCAGGGGCTAGCATTATATGCCTAAAGGGGTTAAAACCCACAGAGGAATCCGGCAAAGCCGGGGCATTTAATCTATCCGTCGGTTAAAAACCGACGGCAAAAGAGAGCCTGCGGCACAAGGCGTTGCCTTGTAATGAAAGATAGCTCACATCTGATAATAACTGTCAACTGTCACTTGTCAACTTCAGAAATATTTCATTTCTGACAAATTCTGAATCAATTTATAATTCTCTTTTTATTTACTGGCTTTCAATCCTCTGATGACAGAAGAGGTGAAACCGGATAGTTCCATTTCATTCAACCCTTTGATTGTTATACCGCCGGGAGTGGTGACTTTGTCGATTTCCATTTCCGGGTTACTTTTGTTTTCCAATAGCAGGTCGGTTGCTCCTTTTACGGTGTGGACAACGATTTCCTGTGCCTGCTTCGGATAGAAACCCAATTCGACGCCACCTTCGATGGCGGCACGGATATAACGAAGGGCGAAAGCTATACCGCTGGAAGCCAAAGCCGTACCGGCACCCATCAGGCGCTCTTCAACCAACATGGCATTACCAAGCTCATTGAATATATTGATAATCAGTTCGCTCTGTTCCGGTGTCGCGTTATGGGCGGAGACAAAAGTCATACTGCTCAGTACCTCGATAGCCGTGTTAGGCATGATACGGAAAAGGGCCGGGGTTACCCAGTCTTCGTAACTGGTATTTTTGGTGAGATAAGAATTCAGTGTATCGAAGGTGATGCCGGCAGCCACTGAAACGATGATCTGTTTGTCGTAATCGAGCACTCCTTTTACCTGGTCGATGATCTCTTCCACCCGCCAGGGCTTTACCGCGATGACGATGATGTCTGCTCCTTTAACAGCTTCGATGTTGTTGAGCGACAACACGAAATCAGGATTGGCTGCTTTCATTTTGTCCAACGTTGCTTGCGACTGTGCCGTACAGGTGATATCCGATGCTTTGAACATATTTCCTTTTGCCAGTCCCCGGGCGATAGCACCACCGATATTTCCGGCTCCGATGATAGTTATTTTCATGATCTTCTGTTTATTCGTGTTTGTAAAAGTAAGGTGTAAAAGTAGGGAAACTTTTGGACTTGGCGGTTGTCTTTCCTGCAAAATGTGATGATACAAAACATACACGCTCGCAGACGATAGGATTTCCATCCATAAATCTGCGAGCGTATTCTGTGTCATCAGCGTTCTTTAAGGCTGACTTATAGGCGCATATTAGCGGACAGACACCTTGCGGGATGCCAGGCGTTTACCCTCTTTGTCGATTACTTCCAGCATGACTACGTAGCCGGGCAGGTCGTACTCTTCGCGGTAGTTGGTGGCCGGATGGCTGAACAGGCGTTGTCCGGACAGCTCATACCAGTTGACGATTGCCTTTTCCGGCAGACCTTCGACGACGACTTTGCCCGGAGCCTTCCGGTAGGCCTGTATTTCCGACAGTACTTCGCCGACCGTTCCGTTGAAGCTCAGACGGAAACGACCTTCCACCTCGCCGGAGCGGAGGGCGGAGAAGGTGTAGCCGCCGTTCTTCAGGTCTACCGACTTGCCCGCATGCAGGTCTTGCAGGATGACACTGTCGTATGCGTCCGCCGGACAGTCATCAGGCAAGGCAATCGTATAGCTTCCTTCGCGGCCGATGCGTACGCCCAGGTCGAGGATACCTTTTTCGTCGACAGCCGAGAGGAGCGAATAGCGTCCGCCGTCGCGTGCGATGTAAATCTGCGGGACTTCCTCTGCGTAGCTCATCCACTTCACGCCGTCGGTGGCGATGTCGAAGTCGTACGATGCCTCGGGTGTCGGCACGGCAGTCAGCTCGATCACGTCTTCTTCCGTTGCGCTGCGGGTGAGGGCGGACGAGATGCCGATGGCGAGGTTACCGCTACGGAGCGTGTTTTCGTCAGCAGGGGCGGAGGGTGCTTCTACGGGAATCGACTCCTCCGTTTTCAATGTTGCCGTTTGTGTGAAGAAGGCATCACCGGCGGGCAGGGAGCCTGAAACAGTAGCTCCGGTTTCGTTCCAGGTTTGTAGGGACTTATACGTTTTATCAGCAACCGTGTAGATAACCCGTCCGTATTTCATATCACTGAAGTTCATGGCACAGAGGTAGGGGGAACCTGTCAGGTTCCAACCCATGTTTTCCTTGTGGGTGAATCGTTCGCCGGATGCACCTCCCCAGTTTGTATGGTTGTGCTGTGTCAAGATGATCTCCTTGGGAACATTGTTGCCTTCTTCATAGCTGTTTCCATAGAAACGGACAGAAACAGGATCAGTTCCAGCTGTGTTGTCCAAAAGAACGCCTTCTGCCGGAGTTGTTGTTGTTGTCCAGGCTTCGGAGTGCTCTTCTTTTTTGAATTTGAAGGCGTATTGCGCCCGCTTGTTTCCGTCATATTCTTGTATGGTAAAATCGCCAGGTTTCTCTACCTTAGTCACCATGAACGGCACATACGCCAGGTCAACCTGACTTTTTCCCACTGTTCGTTCGACGGCTAAGTTGTTCAAGTCGATACTTTGACCGTTCCCACGTAAACCGGCTCTGTGTTTGAGCAGCAGGAAGCCGGGGGAGAAGGGATTTATTTCGGTATATTCCTTGTCAAGTTTGAGTTCGACACCGGCATTGACATAGACAGCGGTTTTTCCGTGAGGGTAGTCGTCGTTGGTGACAGTTTGGTCTGCCGTTACCAGCCAGGTTTCGAAGCAGCCGTTGTCTACGTTATGACGGATACGTGAGTTACCGGCGAGGTCGCGGGAGTGACCGACTTTAGTGATAAATTCATTGGTTTTATCATTGTTACCTTTGTCAATGTTTGTTTCATCATTTTCATTCAACTGATATTTCCAATGTTCATCTTTGATATAGTTGTTTTCTGCGGCAGAAGCACGGTTGTTAGTACTGGACATCGTGTTATTGATATTTCCGGTCGCAGTCACATTGACAGCCTGGCAGCTCACATCACCGATTACTAACGAATTGTAGAGAGTGCCGTTGGTTCCTGTAACATTTCCCGTAACAACCGAAGTAGACAATATACCCGCATCGACAGTTGTTGTGCCTGTCACTTCGAAGCCGTCCACTACGGCATCTGCCGTTATACTTAGGCCGTCGATGGTCGAGCGTTTGTCACTTTCCAGCGTACCCAAGCGTTTAGACAAAATCTCGGTTGGAGTTTTTCCTGTTTCACCATTCATGCCACCGTACACTTTGACATTGGCAAACGGCACTTTCAAGTCGGTTGTATTTACTTCTCTGTCGACAAATACGTAGCCGACTTTCTTTGTCTCATCGTCTTCTACTGGACCACTACTATAGACACCGGCCAGGTTGACGGCAGATTGCAAGTCTGACAGCGGACTATCCCACGATTTGCCGTCACCGGCTGCAATGCCCTGTTTTACATATAAGATTTCGCTCAGTTCGGAAGCAAACTCATACGCACCGACATCAATCGTTCCGGAGAAACGGGGGTTGTTGGCGAGGTCGCGGTCGTTCTTAGTTAAACCAGCTTCTGTGTATTTATCATCTTTACCTTTATCTAATAAAGACATACTCGGGCGGATGCTGTAATCCCTTTTCGCTATATCATCATTTTTCGGGTCGACGAAGTTTGGACCGGATTGCGGGTCGTTGTTGGCAATATTTTGGGAGATAGCAACATTGCCATCACCTTCGACCGGAGTTAACGTATTAGTCGTATTCCAAGAAACCGTATTGTAAACCTTCGGAGTTCCATTGATGTCCGTCTCATTATTAGCAAACGTAGCATTAACCACAGTCGTATTACTACCGGCTTTCAACCCTGTTCCTCCATCTGCAAACAGCGTGTTGGCTATCAAGACGGTTCCACCATCGGAGATGTCGATACCCGTGCCGTTGTTGTTGCGGGTGGCGATGTTTTTCAGCGTCAGGTTACTGCCGTCGGAAGTGGAGGCTTTAATACCTATCTCATTGTTATCATTTTGCGTTCCATCATTCAGAAGGGTGAAGCCTTCGATGTGCAGGTTTTTACCGTTGGTGGTGCAATTCAACAAGGTTTGAGTTTTGCCCGCCGAATTTGGATTGACGGTTATCACTGACGGTTTGCTGAAATCCTGTATATCGCCGCTACCCGTGCAGGAGCCGAGAATGGTCAATGATGTTAAAAACGTAGATTCTCCGTTAAGTGAGAAGCTGAATACTTCTCCACCATCTCCTACTCGCGGGGCTGTGTACTCACCGGCTTTGACGTAAATCGTTTTCAGCCCCTTTGTATTAGTACTTGCCGGGTTGCTTAATGCAGAGAGTGCTCCTTGGAAATTAGAAGTTGCATTTTCCCAGCTGGAACCGTCTCCAAGTCCGGCATCTTCGGTGGCAACGTAGACAAAATCGCGGTTCTCTAGGTTTTGCGGGTATTGATACTCGTAGAAGCCGATGTCGATAGGTTTATTTGGAGACGGATTTTGATGGTCGGTAGGTGGACCGATATAGCGGTTGACACCGCTGATATAGATCTCTTTATAATCTGTAGCATTAGCAATTTCCGCTCCCCACCACTTATCATAAGTACCTTCTGGGGTGTTACCATTAGAAGGTTCATACCCATCTCCACCATCCGTCAGCACGGAAATAGCACCCGGATTCCAAAGGGCAGTTACGCTATATCCGTCAAGTCCTGCCTTGTCTGAAGGTGCACGGAAACGCGGGCCGTTGGCTGCCATGTTTTCTGTGTTGAGCTGGATATTGTTATCCGAATTATCCGTGAAGATTTCAGCAGCCGAATAGGTGACTTCTGCATCTGTCGGCAACAAATAGCTACCTCCTTCATTCCCCCAGAAAACCGTGTTGGTGATGGTCATGGGGGTTGTAGTTCCGGTAGTTCCTGTTCTATACAACGCGCTATATTCTGCTGCCTTGTTACGTACAATCGTGTTGTTGATTAGGTTGACGGTTGTATTGCCGTAGACAGACAGGGCACCACCGTAACCTTCCGACTCGTTGTTTGCCCAAAGGGTGTTGGCGGCGTAGAGGGCGGCTTGGGGATTTCCGCCTCCGGTTGCTATAACGGTGACGGCGCCTCCACGGAGTTCTTCTGTAATAATCGGATTATCGACCGTACCGTTGCCCGAGAGGATTGTGCCGAATAGCTTCAGTGTTGCGTTGCGCACGTAGATAGCTCCGCCGCGCATAGCCTTGTTGTTGAGCAGGCGGCAGCGAACCAGTGTATAAGGCACATTGTTTGAATAGATACCGCCTCCGAAGCCGACTTCGTTACTGGTGTGGCTGCCTGTCTCTGAAGTTGTAATCTTTATTTCATTCAAAGTCTCCCCGTCCTGTACGGTCAACCCGTCGAGCGTTACGCCAGTCGCTGTTGTTGCCGTTGCCGAACTGTAGAGCACATGGTACACGTTCTTTACAGTGGAAGAAACGTTCACCTTTCCGGAGAGGATTGTCTGGTTGGCAAGCTCCCAGGGTTCAAGCAGGTTGTTGCTGTTCTGGTCACCGAGATCACGTGCGTTAAGCTTGGCTGTGACGTCCTCATTACCGATGGGTGTGACGCCAATGTCACCTCCTGTTGCCGGAATTGTTTCAATACCATACGCATAATTCTCATCTCCCGTAAATCCGCCGAACAGCTTGACGTTATCGGGGATAACGAATGAGTTCTGCCGCTGGTCAATTGTTTCAGTGTTGGCATCCGTACGGCGGTAGGTCGGTTTGTAGGTACCTTGGCTTATCCAGATTTCGAAAGGAATGTCGGAGTATTTTCCACTCTCAAGCTCCCTTACCTGCTTGATATACGCCAGTGCATCGTCCAGATGCGTAAGGGAGGTATGGAAAGAACGGCCTAAATAGTAGCTTTCATCGCTTCCTGCTGTCAACGAAACCCGTGTACCGGTAGAGACGAAGATACGGCGGACAATATCGTCTGCACTATTCGGCATTTTCATATTACCGCCCAGATACGCATAAGCTCCGGCATCGACGCGTGTTTCACTTTCATCGGCGCGTGGGATTCCCTGCATGTCGTATTTTGCCACTTGAATTATCTCTTCGCCTGCTGTTTGGAAGGCTGTGATAGGACCACCATTGATTAAGACCGAGTAGGCTTTCGGGCGATAATAGTTGGCGAAATAGAGGGCCTCGTCGCTTTCCATCGAATAGTTCAAGAAGTTACCCGGCATTTCGTAGGTCTCTACGTAACAGTTGTTGAAGGGGTAAAATAGACCGCCGGCGATTTCTGTACCTCCATTAGGACCACCGGCTTCGTTTACGATCTTTCTCAGAAGCTCGTTGCCAAACGCAGTAGACAAGTCGCCGCTGACGTTCTTGCCTGACGGGGCAGTGTTTCCCCAAACGACGGTGTTGATTACGCAGCCAGCCTGATCTTCCAGGTAGATACCGCCGCCTATTTGGCTGGCAGTGTTTGCAGCCAAGGTAGAGGAAACTATGAGCGAACCGTTCCCATCTATGGCATTCTCATTATCCAGATAGATACCTGCACCTTCATCGGCTTTGTTTTCCATCACGCCGCATCCCGTCACCAGGCCTCCGGGCAATACATAAAGACCGCCTCCCTGAATAGCTTCGTTGTTGCGGACCACGCAGTTGCGCACGTGGGCGTAGGCAGGCACGATGGCTCCTCCGCCGCGGGTCTTGGAGTTGCCGACACCGGCTTGCGAAGTGGCACGTCCGCCTTCCAGGTAGAGGCCGTCGATGATGGTAGCGCCGGTCTCGGCGGTTGTACCCTTTGGGGAGTCGCCGAAGGTGACGGCGTGGTAGCCGTTTACTGTTTGCCCGCCTTTGATGGCGATAG
Source organism: Parabacteroides timonensis (assembly GCF_900128505.1). Classification (NCBI taxonomy): domain Bacteria; kingdom Pseudomonadati; phylum Bacteroidota; class Bacteroidia; order Bacteroidales; family Tannerellaceae; genus Parabacteroides; species Parabacteroides timonensis. The sequence goes on along the minus strand of NZ_LT669941.1, from coordinate 2,408,043 downwards.
GTGAGAGGACGGTCATGTACCGGGCGGCATCGCGGTTGTCACCTTCTTTGAAATTTTCCGTATAGCCACCCATTACCGTTACGCCGTAGGGGATAACGAAGGTATAGCTTTGCGGGTCGTTCGGGTCGTAAAGGGTGTTTGCCCAATAGATATTGTCGGTATTCGTGTCACCGCTGGTGGCGTTTTCGTAGCCTGCCAGTTTGACGATGGCTGTTTCTCCTAGGGCAGCACGCGCTCCAGCTGCATACAGAATCTCCTGCAGCTTCATGCGGCAGGCTGCGTTCTCCGGAGACGAGCCGTCGGCAAGACCATTGCCGGGGATGGTGACGTAGTAGGTATAAGTGGTAATAGTTCCACTTGTCGTTACTTCAGGCTTTATGTTTGCCAAATTGTTTTTCTCGTAAGCACCGATGTCTATCGTACAGTCTTTGATACGGTCGGTGTAGTCCATGTCGTATTCAGGGAGGGTTATATAGTCTCCCCACCGATCTGTTGCAAGAATTTCTCGCGGTGTGCCGTTACCTGTGTTGATACAGGGAGAGCCATCTCTTAAACTGTAGTTGTCTTCCAACTTTGGATCATCTGTGATTATATTGTAGAACATCAAATTTTGTATGGAATTAGGATTCGTGGGTTTATTAGTTCCTGTGCCATACATATCGTTTGCTGTTGAATGATTATTAAAAGATCCGTTACAAATGGCTTTGTCCGGAATACAGCAGTTAAACATACGTAGCTTAGCTTCGATACTGATTTGATAGTTGTCTTTGATAGTAGTGTTCCCATAAATAATGGAATTGTAGATAGACAAGTTACCATCATTGAAGTAATTTCCGACATGGATTGCTGACCCTCCTTTGTTTTGGGTAACAGTGTTGTTATAAAAGTTTCCGACTTCGATGTATACTCCGGATCCCCATTTATTATAACTATTTTCAGTCCATGGATTATTATTCTCGTGAGCTAGCAAGTTATTTGCATAGATGCAGTTGTATGTAGTACCGCCACGAAGATAAAGTCCACCACCGTAGATAAATCCTGCTTCGGTTTGGATAGAATTTTCTTCTATTCTGCAATTGATTAATGTCCCGCCATTACAGAAGACACCACCGCCACGACCGGTACCGGCTCTGTTTATGTTATTTCGGATGATACAGTTTTCGAGTACGCCTTTTTGACGTAACGCGACACCTGCACCACCATCACGTTGATGATCGATTTGTACACGTCCGTTTTGGATAATGAAACCATCCCATTTGGTTTCTAAGGTAAAGCCGGTTAATTCTTGATTTGTGTTTTCCATATTACTATGTCCTGTACCACTAAAATACGGCATAGGCTGTGTTAATACGCGGCGTGTTTTGTGTGCTACATCATAGTTCCTGTTCAAATTATATATAGAAGAGGTATATGTATTTTCTCTCTCATCATACACTTTATCTGCAAATGGAGTACTCTCATCAATGTTTTCATTTGTTTGGATGATCGTTTCATACAGACGCGGCTGTCTATCTTCACTGCCGGGAGCACCTTCTGCCGGGAAACCTCCCAGTACATCGACACCGTCACGCATGAAGAAGCCTGCGGCGCTGGTGTATTCTCCTGCGGCTACCCATACTTGCGGGCGTTCGCTGGTTTGGGTGTATTTCGCATCCAGGACAGGGTATGATAAAGGATTATAACTATTTATTTGTTGATACTGGCCACCTCTCCATGTCCATATACCATTGGTTTTTCTTTCATAGTTAATATCTCCGTTTCCTTCTTTTCTCACCATCTTCAAATAAGCCTGGTTGACGGCATACTGAAGACCGGTAATATAGTATGTATTACGATTACTGTACACATTTGTTCCTATATGATCGTGGTCTATCCCATCGTCTGTACCGTAGTTCGCATTACCGTTGATAGCATTTTCCCAGGATGAACCGTCACGGGAGGTTCCGTCGGGATGCTTTTGGCTGGTATCATCATACATACGTACATATATAATATTCCCACTCTTAGGCAACTCCGCCTCATACGCCCCCAAGTCCGGAGTACCTCCCAAGTCACGGGCGTTTTGGGCAATATCCAGTGCAGGGTTGTTGTTTAAGTTGGTTCCTTTATTGATGATTGCGCCGGCTGCCTCTACCGAGCTTGTCAGCGGGCGGAAGTTGGAATAACCGCCCAGATAAGTATCGAAGCCGAGCGTGGCACCCGGGGCATTGGTCGGGTTGGCGAAGTTGGCTGAGGTGATTTCTAAGTTCAGGCTATTGCCGCCCGTGTTGCCGGCACTGAAGGAGTTGGTGCCGGTAGTGGCGGAAGTTCCTATGTTGTTCACGACCGTGCAATGCAGCAGGGTGACATTTTCGGTCGGGAGGATAGGAGCAGTTTCGTCGGTATTCGTATTGTTGTTGATGACGCAGTTGGTGAGCTTCAACGTAGAACCGTTGGCATTGTCTACCAGGCCGATGGCTGCATTTTCTGCGGCGGTATTGTTTTCGAAGATACAGTCTTTTACTTCGACGGTTGCATCGACACCGATCAGCAAGCCAGCGCCGCGTTTCACTTTGGCGTTGCCTTCCGCATAACCGTTGATGACGTGGAAGCCTTCGATGACGGCATTCGCACCGTCTGCCACTACGATGTTGTGGTAGAGGCCGTCTGCCAGCTCGTTCGCCTTCACGTTGCCGTCGATGAAGGAGCGGTAGAGTGTCGGGTTGTAGGGACGTGCATCGCCCTCAGCATCGGATTCGCGCATAAAACCTCCCTTCAGATGGAGCGTCTGTCCGCCCGGCATCTTCAGGATATTGATGGTCGCTGTCTTCGGGTCGAGGTCGCTGAAGCTGAATCGCGGTTCGATGGTGCCTTCCAGTACGTAGATTTCGAAGGTTTTGTCCTTGGCTTCGGAATTGTTTGATTGTGAGACGAAATACTCGATCGCCTCATTGATGGAACGGTAGCCGTTTGCCCAACTGATGCCGTTATGTTCCGGGTTTGTACATTCCACGTCGACATAGATGCGCCAGATATCGCCACCTATCACTGTGTGCGTTATGTTTGTCGCCTGAATCTCCGAAACCCCCAGTGCAGGCTTTTGGAAGAACGGGTCGCCCCATAAATCCAGCTCGGGAGAGACGACGATTTCTTCGGGGAAGTTGCCCAATACCATGCCTCGCGCACGCAGGTTCGAGCCTCGTGCCGGCTTCCAGAAGTAATCGATTTCTCGCCAGTCAGGTTGCACGCCGAAGGTCGTAAGCAATAGCCCGTCGCTGGTAAATGTTTTGCCATCGGGTTCAAACTGCGGATATATTTCCCCTTCCTCGGAGGAATTGTTTTCGTCCGCCAGCGCAAGGAGATCCTGTTGCAGCGTGTTGTTCCACACCGCGTTGTTTATGCCTGCCACGGCAGTGTTGTAGAAGCGCACTGTGGAGGTTGTCGGGTCTTTGGCAAACATCGGGATGTGGCGCGAAGTGTTCCCGGTCCCGAAGCGGTTGTTCCAGACAATCGAGTTGATGGTCTGGCCGTATCCGTTGAGGTAGAGACCGCCCGTCTGCGGCGAGTCCGGGTTGGCGGCGTCGATGGGCGAAGGGTTGTGGTTGTTGGTGATGGTCGATTGCAGGATAACGNTCGTCGGCATCTTCAATACCCCGCAGTTCGACGGGATACGCCTCGGCATTGTGCGCCAGTGCGATATGCTCGTGCGCCACGGGCGGCAGCTGCATTTGCAGCGTATGGTGGTTGCCCTCGGGGTTGAGGCCCGTTTTTGCGTGGAGGCTGCCTTCGGTGAGGTAGAAACCCAGCGAGAGGCGGTGGGCCTGGTCGCTGAACATGGGGAGGAGCACTCGCTCCAGTTCCTGTGCCATGGGTTCGGTACCGGGCGCTGTCAGCTCTTCCCTGATGACGTCGCGTGCGGTCGTTGTATTGTCTATTATGGAGTATGAGAGCGTATGAAGGTTCCCGCAATGCGACAGGTCATCATATATGCAGGAAGAACATACCGACAGCGTCAGGCATCCGAATAGCAAATATGTTGTTGTCTTCTTCTTCATCTTGTTGTTTGTCATCTTTTTACTTGTGAGCGGCAGGCCGGTCAAAGCCTGCCGCCCGTGGCATGTTCATGTATGTCGCTGCCCGTGGCGTGTGTCTTGTTAGAGGATAGGACGGTCGTCGTCCTTGTCCGGCTTGTCGTTGCCCTCGTCCGGCTCCGTCTTGCTGACCGGGGCGGAAGAGCGTTGGTTGCGTGCCGCCTGCACGGTGGCGGTCAGCGAGTTAAGGTCGTTGATGAAAGTTGTGCTTTCGATACTGGGTTTGAGCACGTTGCTGGCGAAGGCCAGGTCGGTGATGTCGTCATAGAGCAGGTCGGCCTGCTTGCGCAGCTCCTTGCTGTACTCCAGCGTGCGTGCCGTCGAGCGTGCGGCATCGCGCTGGGCGACGAGTTGTTCGTACATATCATTTTGTGTTTTCAGTTCGTCCATGTAGGGTTGCAGTCCCAGCGTGGCGATAGCTTCGGCAAATTCAGGTTTAGAGAGGTCGGCTAGCATTCCTTTGATAGTGACCGTTTCCTGTGCGACAGGCAGACGGCCCACATTACGGTAGACCTTGGCGGTGTTGTAGAGCAGCTTGCCTGCCTTGCGCTCCGTTTCGAGGGGCAGGGTGGCAGATTTGGCGATGCGGTTGACGATGTATGCCGCCAGGTTGTCGCGCTGCTTGTCTATTTCGGCGAGTTCGTCGGTTTCGACGTGCGAGCGTGTTTCGCGGCTGAGGTCGACGAGTTTTTCGATGAGTTCTTTCAGCCGTGTAATCATCTCAGCGGGAACGGAGAGTGCCGGTGCGCCTAACTCTTTTTCGTCATCGTTTTGCAGGCTTTCGATGACGGGGCGGTCATCTTCTTCTTCGGCTACCAGGGGAAGCAGTTTGATGAAGCGCATCAGGAAGTTGGTGTACTCGGCGTTGTTGAGATTATGTCTTGAAAAGCTTGATATTTGCAAAAATGTTCCCATGATGTTGATGAGTTAATTGTTTATATGGTTTCCGCGTTGCGGAATGGTGTTTGCACTCGTGCAAGTGGCGTTCCCATGATGGGAATGGTGTATGCCAACCTGCAAGCGCTGTTCCCNCCTTGTTGCAATAGACCGCCCCGTTGCCGGTGGCGGTGTTGTTGCTCACCACGGAGGTCGTGAGGATAAGGTATTCCGGATGCGGCTCCCCGTCGAGGTAGTTGCCCGTATGGTCGAGGTACACGCCCCCGCCATTGAGGGAAGCGTTGTTGACGATGGCCGAGCGTAACACGATCCCTGCGTTTTCCATATACACGCCTCCGCCGTTGGCATCGGCGCTGTTGTTGTAAATCAGCGAGGTGTGGACGCGGCCGCCGGCAATGTAGACACCGCCGCCGTTGCCTTTCGCCACGTTGCTGCGCACGATGCTGTTGTGCAGCTCTGCGTTTACGGCAAGGTAGACACCGGCTCCGTGGCCGATCCGGTAGCCTCCGGTGGCGTAGATTTGCGGGGCATTACCGCCTTGTATGGTCACGCCGTCGAGCCGGGTGGTATGCTTGAAGCTGCCTATCGTCATGCCGTCTTCTTCCGGTTCGGGAGCAAACCATACCACATGGGCCGATTCGCCGGCACTCAATGTCCAGCGTTTGGTGGTTTCGTTCCAGCTCAGTAGGCCGCTGTCGTCAACGCCTGTGCTGCGGTAACCGCGCAGGATGGTCTGGTTCTCAAATTCCCACGGAAGGCCGCCGTTTTTTGTCTGACGGTCTTGCAGAGATGTTTCGCCTCCTGCAAATCCGCCGTATACGCTGATACCGTCGCGCATGTAGAAAGAGAGGTACTGGTTGCTGGAGTTTTGGGTGTTGGGTAGTTCCGTGCCGGGCAGGTAGTGTTTCGGTACATATTCGCCTGCGGCTACCCAGACTTCGCCGGCTCCCTTCGTGCCGTCGTCGTATAATTCGTTGATCATCTCTTGCAGGTTACCGGAGGCATGCTCCCAGGAGGAGCCGTCGCCGTTGCCTGTTGCGACTGGCTTCACGTAGCGGATGCGTGCCTCGTTGATTTGCTGGTATTCGTAGGAGCCGATATCGATGGTGTTGACGATGCGCGGGTCGCCCGTCAGGTCGGTGTTGCTTTGCAGGTCGGTTGCATCATAGAAAGTGTCGTTTCCTTTGTCGATGAATGCGGAGCCGAGGGTAGGTTCCCATTCCCAAAGCGGGTAGGCGTTCTTCTGCCAGGAGAAACTAATGTCGAAACCGATGCGTGTCGAGGGCGAGGAGAAGAAAGGCGAAGCCTGATTGTTGTCGTTGTTCTTGTCGCTGACGTAGATGTTACCCTTGTCGTTGTTCTCTTCGTCAAATTCGTGCGCAGCGCAGTGTTGGAACGTGGGTTCATATTGGGAATAGAGCGATGTGTTTCCCCAGATCACCGTGTTCGAGACAGTGGCGGACCGGTCTGTTTGGGCGATGGCATCGATACCCCCGCCCGTATTTCGTACGACGGTGCTGTTGATTACGCTTGCACCGGCAGAAAGGCGTATCCCGCCCTGCTCGTTGTTGAAGATGGAGCAGTTGACCACCTTGCCCGTACCGCCCAGGTAGATGGCACCGCCCGAGTTGGCGAGTGCCACACGGTTGCCCGCGGCGTTGTTGAAAAATTCGCAGTGGCTGATGAGGGAGGTGTTGTTGTTTGTATTGTTAAGCGTGTTAGGATCTACGTAGATGGCGCCACCTAGCGTCCCGTAGTTGTTGAAGAAGACGCATTGCTTGATTTGGTAGTAGTTGACACCCTGGCCGGTGGTGTTGGTGATGAAGATACCGCCGCCGTATTCGTCGGTGCCGTCGGCATGTCCGCCGGTGATGGTGAAGCCGTTGACGACGGTCGGGGCGTTGCCCGTATTTTGCCTGTCGCCCAGGTCGATGGAAAGGACGTGGGTGGCGTTGCCGTTACGCTGGGTGTTCTCCGGGAAAATCAGGAAGGTTTTGTCTACCTCATTGTCCCCTTGCAAGGCACCCGTCAGGACGGAGCGGTAGGTCATACGCGACAGTTTGCCGGAGGTTTGCCGCTCGTTGATACTTGTTTCATTTCCTTTGAAGCCGCCGTATAGCTTGACACCGGCGGGGAGTGTGAAGCCGGTGGTTGTCATATATAATTGGTTCTTGTTGCTAATTTGCTCGAAGCCTTGCACCCATATCTCGTCGCCGGATTGGGCGTCTTCGAGCGCCTTTGCGAGCGTTTTCGTACCGCTCCAAGAGGTTCCGTCTGCTTGACCGTCCGGAGTTACGTAGTGTATGGTTTGTCCTGCCGCCGGCACCGTAGCCGACAGGCATAAAACGGCAAACAGCAGACCGCGCATGTGGCGGACTGCCGTGTTTATCTGTTGTTGAAGTGTATGTAGTTTCATTTGCTTGTTGTTTTAAGGGTTATTGGGGAGTGACTGTATAATTGTTATTACCAGTTTGCACGCCTTTGATGGTGACATTGATTTTGTACCAGCTTTGTCGTTCCAATGTTTGATTGAATGTGAATGTATAGTCACCGGAAACCGTTTCCTGATTGGCTGAAATGGTAAACTTGAAAGACGGTTTGCTTACGCCATCGAGAAACGTATAATGATATTGCCTCCCGTTGCGTTGGCTGATGGGGGAGGTGTTGACAAATTTTATTGGTTCTGCTGTTTCCACTGCTTGCGTGTTGAGGGCAGGGAACAGATAACCCCTTGCCGGTCCGGTAAATGAGAAGTCCGGAACACGCACGTCCGTGAATCCATTTTCATACGCCTCTTTCGCATCCCACTGCACATCGATCTTAGCCGCCAGGCGATTCACTTCCAGATGGGCAGAACTTGGTGTTTCTCCGCCGACTTCGACGTATTCTCCTTCTAGGGTGGGTGTTACATCGGCGGCAAGCGTCAGGAAGTATGCTTTTTCTGCTGTCGTTGGATTATTATCAATGGTATATTGTTCTAATTCAGTAGTTGTTATTGCGGATTCCAATTTGCTGTTCAGATCGGAATGTATTGTTTCCTTATAAGCAATCCCATAAATGCGATACTTTCCGACTGGAACCACCATGGAGAGTTGCTTAGCGTCCGTATATTCATTAGATTCCGGCAAAGCCATATAGTCATCATACGACAGAGACGCTTTCACAACCTCCGTAGTTCCCTCTGTCCCGCCGAATATCACCACCAGCTTGTCCCACTCCAGGTCTTCGCCCGAATCATCTCCCGGGTCGCCCATGGCGCGGGTCGTCGTGTTTTGCGAGACGACGCGGATTTGCACCTCCACCTTGCGGCTGCCGTCGGGGATTTCTTTCGAGCAGCCTGCCGTCAGCAGACCGGCCAGGGCAATTGCTAAATATTTCTTTATATTCATATTTCGTTTTATTTTATTCTCTTACTTACAATTCCAGATCGAAATCGAACCCCGGATTCCAATCCAGCTCCACCGAGACGGTCACGTCTTGCGAGGGAGCAATCTCTCCCCGGTCGTCGACCGTGAAGGAGAGCACCTGCGGAATGCCTGCCCGGAGCGGACGGTCGATATGCAGCGTATTTTTTGTAATCTCCTTGTCCATGCGGATGTAGATATCCACCTCCCAAAGACCCTTGTCGGGCGCAGCCGCAGCCGCCGATTCGTCGCGTGAAGGGAATGCCGCACTGTAGAAAGCCGTCAACCCGCCCGCGTCGGTGCGCAATCCCCGCAGCACGGGCGACCCGTCGAAAAGGAAGAGACTGTCGGAACAGGCACATCCCATGGCCGTCTCGCGCACGTACATCGCCGCCTCGCCCAAGGGAGTGCCGCTAAGGGGGGTGAGCACAATGGCGGCGGCAGTATTCTGCATCGTCAGGCAGATGGTGTCGGTCGACGCTTCGGCGGGCAAGAGGGCATGCCCCATGAAGACGCCCGTCATCTCCGTCTGCGTAGTATCCGCCGGGAGGGTGTTGTAAAAGAAACTNGGGGCGGGCCCGATATGGGGGTGGGGTTATTCGATGTCTACTTCAAATTTGTAACCCTGCTGCCAGCTCAAATCTACGCTCAAGGCAAATTCGAGGTTAGTTGCTGTCAAGTCGGGAACGGTGTTGTAGGCATTTTGTAATGATTTTAATGTCATCTTAGCCGTTGTTTTGTAGTCCGACTGGAAGATAGCATTTACACCCTCTACAGCATCTACGCTACTTTTATTTAACGAAGCTACTACATAGAAAGTTGAGTGTCCCGGTATCTTTTGTCCGTTTGCACCGATAAAAGCATTGTCAGTATTGTTCAGCATTTCCAATACTACTTTTACTTCATTTGTAGTTGGAGAAGTAGGGAATACTAACACTTTGGCAGCATTATCTTCAACTGTATTATCGTAAATAGACTTTTCTGTTACTGTTGCTGTTGAAGGTAAGAAGTTCCAGGCTACGTCTTTCTGTTGTCCGACGATGACACCTTTTAGTTGCAAGCCATCGTTCTGTGTATTAAAATCTTTGCCGTCACGGTCTTTTAAATTATCGTCGTAGTTTAATTCAATATCCAAACGACCCACTGCGTATTGGGCAGAGTGTGCCATGGCAATGAAACCGGGTTGTGAGGTTTTAAGATCTAATGGAGTATTGTAACTTTCTATAAGACCATCTTTCCAGGTAAGCTGTTCGAAAGTTCCTTGTGTATAATCAACCGGATATGTATTTACATAATAATATAATGAAGCCGGAGAAACGTAGGTGTTTTCATCTTCGGTTAGAAATTCACCAGTATTACCATCTTTACCATGCTCTACGAAAGACAATCTATAGTTTGAAGCCGGAGCTTTAGCGTCAGTCAAGGCTGTTGCTAATCCGTCGGTAACAACGGTGTAGCTGAGGTTGGAGATTGTCTCATCTGCATATGTACCAGAAGGTGCAACCGTGAAGATTGTTTGGTTTTCATCTGAATAGATAGCATTCTTGATATTGTCTAATGAGCCATCTCCATCATCATTTGCTTTTTCTCCTATTTGATTGTTGTTTGCCAGCACATACAATTGCGCCATCAAATCAGCAATCTGCATGAAAGAACCACTCTCTGCTGTGTTTAATGAGTTATATAATTTAGTAGTGGTTTGTCCGTCTCTTTTTGTAACGATTACAGGATTGTAGTTGTATAATGCAGTGTAGACATCTTTCAAATAGGCTTCCATTTCTGTTTTGTAATCGTTTGCGTCTACTTCAATTTCTACTAATTCAAAATTGATACTGCTAACATCATTACCATCTGTTGTAGGGAAAGTTGTTTTTATTTTACCCACAGGAGTCTCATAAGCACTTTCTCCATAGAATAGAAAACCTTGAGTTTCTGCATTTAAAGAGACAGCTTGTTTTTGTTTGATGTATTTGGGATCACTTGTCCCTTGGGTTTCAGAACCGATGTCTTGTAAATTTCGGATGGTGATTAGTTGTGAATTTTCTTTCGCTGCATAGTCAGTTGTAGATAAATTATTTATCGAGTAAGATACCAGTTTGATGTTCTGCAAACCATTAAATTGGATTACACCATCAGCACTTGGCTCTTGTACTTCTGTATCGCTTGCTTTAGTCGAAGTTTTCGAAGTGCCGTTGGTCAGGGCAATCGAAATTTCGGTTTGGAACGTTTCTCCGGTTCCCGGTTTTACTGACGGAGTTGGATCATCTTCACCGGAACAGCCTGTGAAAGGCATTGCCAGGGCACATGCTAATGCGCCGACCAGCCATTTTTGATAGTTCTTTTTCATTGTTTTATTCTTATTTAAGTTTATAAATAGTTGTTATCGTTTTATCTGTCAGTTGTTATTTTATCGTATAAATCAGCGATACGGCGATGCGGGTGGGGCCGAAGAAGTCTTCGTGGCCGCTGCCCTGTTTGGCGCCGCAGGTCTCACAGTCGTATTTGTCGTATTCGAAGCCGAAGTAGCCCAGGCCCAGCTCCGCCTCCATCGCCCAGTGGCGGTTCCAGTTCCAGCGGTAGCCGTAGCCGATGCCCGCACCATACATGACGCCCTCGTGGCGGTAGTTCTTAAACGTGTCGCCCCCGATGCCGAAAGGCAGGTTGAGGCGGTTGGCGTTGAACTGCCCGCCGTGCAGGTGCACTCCCAGGAAATGCCCGTCGAAGCTGCGGTTGAACCAGCGGCGTGCTTCGGGTTGTATCATCCAGTGCTTCCATTTCTTGTCGTTTGCGAAGGTGAACGGGTTGTAGCTGCCCGCCAGGTCGAGCGTCCAGCGGTCGTCGAGGCGCAGCTCGGCAGACAGGTTGATAGTGGTTGTCGCCCAATAAAGGATATTGGTTTTGACAGCCAGCGTGGGGATTGTGTCCGTTTTTAGCGGTTCTTGCGCATGCAGGGTTGCCAGGCAATTTAGTAATATGAATAATAATAATTTTTTCATTTTGTTTCTGTTTTTAATGGGTTGATATACAGTGTAGATTGGCATGCCGAGAAAGAAGGGATGACTAAAAAAAATGTTCCTTTTTTTTAGTCATTGATTTTAGCCGAAATGTAAAAAGAAAGGAATATTAATAATTCTATTGTAAAAAGATGATATTCAGTATCTAATATATGATTGACAAGAAGAGAAGAATACTTACAAAAAATGACTAAAAAAAAGGAACGTTTTTTCTAGTCATGATTCTAATAGTGTATTTTGTGATATACTATGTGCTTCAATACTTATTGAATTTTCACAAAAATATATTTATTATTTAAAGGATATTCAAAATGAGGAATTTTGGTGTCACAAAAAGGAATTTTGGAACGTATTGAGGTCATTTTCTTTTTTTAAGAACGAGATGTAGCTGTTTTTCCGGTTGTCGGCTTGTTGGCGGGGTCAAATATTTCCCTTACATTTGTCTCAAAATGTATAATTGCTAATAAAATCGAAAACAAAAGATGAAGAAACTTATTGTTGCCAGCTTGATGTTGGCTTGTGCGTTCTCTGCAACAAATGTCGGAGCACAGGAAAAAGAGGGAGAAAAAGAAGAAGGTTTCATTTTTACGACCGTAAAGGAAAACCCGATTACATCCATTAAGAATCAGAACCGGGCAGGTACTTGCTGGTGCTACTCTACCATGGCTTTCCTGGAATCTGAATTGCTTCGTATGGGAAAGGGAGAATATGATCTTTCAGAGATGTTTACCGTTTACCACACTTATCAGGATCGTGCCGATATGGCTGTCCGTACTCATGGTGATGCTTCATTCTCGCAGGGTGGGTCTTTCTATGATGTGATTTACGGAATGGAAGCTTTTGGTTTGGTGCCGGAAGAAGAAATGCGCCCCGGGGTGATGTATAGCGATACATTGAGTAACCATGGAGAGTTGTCTGCCCTCACAGATGCTATGGTAGGTGCTATGGCCGGCGGTAAAGTAAAAAAATTCCAGTATGACGAGAATTACAACCTGTTGTGGAAAAAGGCTGTAGCTGCCGTACATGAAATCTATCTGGGAAAAGCTCCGGAAAAGTTTACTTATAAAGGAAAAGAATATACTCCGAAGTCATTTTATGAATCTACAGGATTAAAATCGTCGGATTATGTATCGTTGACTTCTTATACGCATCATCCGTTCTATACGCAATTTTCGCTGGAAATCCAGGATAACTGGCGTCACGCACTGTCTTACAACCTGCCGATCGACGAGTTCATGGAAGTGTTCGACAATGCGATCAATACAGGCTATACGATTGCCTGGGGATCCGACGTAAGTGAGTCAGGCTTTACCCGCGACGGTGTAGCTGTTATGCCTGACAACGAAAAGGTACAGGAACTGAGCGGATCGGACATGGCTCATTGGTTGAAGATGAAACCGGAAGAAAAGAAATTGAATACGAAACCGCAACCGCAGAAATGGTGTACGCAGGCAGAACGCCAGTTGGCTTATGATAACTGGGAAACTACTGACGACCACGGTATGCAGATTTATGGTATTGCCAAAGATCAGGAAGGAAACGAATATTACATGGTGAAAAACTCTTGGGGTACAGCCAACAAATATAACGGTATTTGGTATGCATCGAAAGCATTCGTACGCTACAAAACAATGAACATTGTCGTTCATAAAGATGCACTGCCTAAAGCTATTAAAGCTAAGTTAGGTATTAAATAATTCAATATATCCGAAAATAAAACGAAAAGAGGCATTCCCGGTAGGAGTTGGGGTGCCTCTTTTCTATTTATACAAAGATGTGCTTCTTTATGGAACGAGCGTCAGGGTGTAATTCAGATCTGATGCTGCTTTTTGTAATTCCTGATTCAATAGTGTCAAACTGTCGCCTTCTGCCTGGAAATAGAATGCCATGCTTCCATCGCTTGGGATCAATTCGTAAACGACAGCTTCTGAGTTGGCAGGTGTACCATGTTTTACCTGGCGTTTACCGGTAGAAGAGAATGTTTTATCCTGTCCGTTTTCTGCTTCCAGATAAGTGGCATCCATTTCGTAAACGCCATCTTCGCTATCTTGCTGATAATATAAAGTCAGGTCATAAACGATGCCGGGACCATCTGCAGCGGGGAATGTTCCCTTATATTTTTTCTGAATAACGGCTCCCTTTTTGGGATCAACTTTCAGTGAATCACGCATATTCACAGGCTTGGTTGTTTTTCCTGTTACTTCAGGCAAAGCCGGTGCGTCGGGTACTGCTTCTGCTACTGCGACACTTTCTTCCTCAATTAAAGCGGGTTCGGCTGTTTTCTTCCCGCTACATGCAGCTAATAAAGCCAGAGCTGCTACTGCGATAAAATACTTTTTCATTATTGTGCATTTTTATTAGTGACTTTGCCGTTATAACAAAAGTCCCCCTGCATTTTGTTTTGCAGGAGGACTTTTTTAACTATATAATGCGCTGTTTCTCACTTTTTATCCGGATTGTCCGGTTTCTGCTGGTACTCAGGCGGAATAGTAACCGCACTTCCGTCACGTTCTGCATAATAGTGGGGCGACATGATCTCTATACCTGCTTCATTGAATACATCCTGTATGTTCTGGTGCAGGTCTGAATAGATTTGCGACAGCCGGTCGGCATCCTTTATATAAGCATTTATCTGATAACAGGGATAATAGTCCTGTAACTCAGTTTCCAGCACGAACGGCTTCGGATGAGGCTGCACTCCCGGCGTAGAACGTGCCGCATCGATCAGTAGCTGATGAACCTGACGCCAGGGGATGTCGTAACCGATACTGACCGTCGAGTGGATGATCAGGCCGAACTGGCGGGCGGAGGCACTATAATTCACCGTATGTGACGACATGATGAATGAATTCGGGATCGTTACCACTTCGTTCTTGGGGGTACGGATACGGGTTACGAAAGGTGTCTTCTCGATTACATTTCCCGTTGTCTCGTTCAGTTTGATACGGTCGCCCAATTTAAACGGACGCATATAGGTAATAACCAGCCCGGCGATGATATTTCCGATTACCGTACTCGATCCGAGTGAAACGATCAGTCCGACAAAGACGGATATTCCCTGGAATACACCGGAGTCGGACCCCGGCAGATACGGATAGATCATTGCGATCATAAATGCATAAAGCAGGAAGCGTATGATATTGAAAGAAGGTTGTGCCCAGTCCGGATAAAATCCGGTAATCTTTAATTTTTCACTTTCAATCTCATTGGCTATGTATTGGATACCTTTGATGATATATTTTACACAGTAATAGATGACAACGATAATGAATAGGTTCGGAATGTATTCGATAACAGATTTCAGAACCATTTTGACTGGCTCCAGGATGTAGGAAAACAGTTTCATTGCCAGGTTCTCTGTCTGTGGAAAGATAGCGAACAGCATCGGTACACTGAACATAAGCTGTATCAACAGCACAATATAGCGTAAAATATTATTCAGGAATATGAGTATCCTGCCTTGCCGGTGGGTGTTGAGGAATTCATATTCACGTATGGTAATAGATTTGAGCTTGTTCTGTTTCAACCAGATGATCCGGCGGCGTAATTTCCTGAACAGGTAATTGGTCAGCTTGAATAAGAAATACTGAACGACCAGTACCAGGATGAATAGTGCCACCCGTTTGGTGACTTGAAGTATGCCGTGTTCCTTTTTCAGCGACAAGATCTTGTCGTTGACAATCGTCTGATATTTTTTAGCAAGCTCTTCTCTTTCTGTATTTTGCCATACGGCATCCTGGTCGGTGACACTTAGTATCACTTTTTCGCCATACATGATGTCTGTCTGGTATTCGCTGTGGAACAGACTTACGGAGTCTGTTTTCAGGCTGAGGTCTTTTCCTATTTTCTGGATCAGGTTTACGGCATTCTCCGCCCGGTCGTGTGCCGATACGCCTCCTCTCTTGGCATAAAAGGTGAGGAGGGTATCGTTGTCGATGACAAGCGGAACACCGGGAGTCAGTGTCCGAAGCGAGTCGATACTGCGGCGCTGTTCCTCTTTTTTCAGCGAGTCGGTCGTGATATGCCTATGCAATGCATCGTTCAACTCGTTCCGGAGCACTATCTCATTCAACTTCATCTCCTGCACCTGAAGCTCGAGTTCCTGCAGTCTGATAGAATCTAACCGGACCTTATCTTCAATTGCCGATGCAGAGTCGGCCGGGATTTCGTTCGTTTTATTATCTGTAATAACGGCGTTCAGTAATCCTTCTGCCTTTTCTCTGATCTGGGAGGTTCCCCGGGTCGGCACAAGGAATATGGCCGATATTACGGCAATGCATAATACCAAATGTTTCATAGTGTTTTTTACTCTATGCTTTAATTTAATCGTACTTATCTAGCTCCGGCCGGTAAATGTTTCAACCAGTAATCCGCCATGCTTTTCCGCAGGTGCATAGTAGTACCTTCGCGTTCGTAGATACTGTGGCTACGCATCGGATAACTGATCTGGCTGAAAATTTTTCCATGTTTGACCAGTTCGTCTACCAGCATTTCGCAATTCTGGTAATGTACGTTATCGTCGCCGGTTCCGTGTATCAATAGCAGGTTTCCTTTCAAACCATCCGTGTAACTGATGGGAGAGCCTTTGCGGTAACCTTCCGGGTTGTTTTGCGGAGTATTCATGTAACGTTCCTGGTAAACGGTATCATATAAACGTTGGTCGGCAACGAAGGCGATCGCAATACCGGTATGGAATACTTCCGGATAACGGAACATACAGTTCAGTGTCTGGCTACCGCCACCGCTCCATCCGTTGATACCGATGCGGGACAGGTCGATGAACGGATACTGCCGTCCCAGGTCTTGTATGCCTCGTGCCTGGTCTTCGGATGCGAATGTGCCGACTTCTCCATAGATGCATTTACGCCATTCGCGTCCGCGTGGTGCATTGGCTCCGCGGTTTTCGATGCTGACGTAGATATATCCCTGGTTAACCATATATTGGTTCCACAGGTCGCCGCCACCCCATACGTCCTGCACGGTCGATCCGGCCGGTTCGCCATAGACTTCGATGATCACCGGGTATTTCTTCGACGGGTCGAAGTCGACCGGTTTGATCATGCAGACATCCAGTTGCAGGTCGCCTGATTTTACTTTGACAAACTCTTTCGGGCTTAATCCCAGGGCGTCGTATTGTTCTTTAGCCTTTGCATTATCCTCAATGATACGTACGGACTGGTTCTTGGGGAATGAAACCATGTCGATCACCGGAGGGGTTACCGAATTGCTGTATGTATGTACGGCCCATTTTCCGGTCGGAGACATATTATAACGGTGTTGTCCCGGTTGGCTTTCAGGGCTCAGGCGTTTTACTTCACCTTTGCCGAACAGGTTTGCGCTGTACAGGTAACGTTGGGTATAGTTTTCCGGTGAAGCGATAAAATAAACCAAACCTTTCTGCAAATCGGTTCCTACCGGCTCGATATAATCGAAATCACCTTTTGTTACAGGAACGATTTCTTTTCCGTCACGGCTCACGCGATACAGGTGACGCCATCCGCTACGTTCGCTTTCCCAGGTAAAATATTGATTGTTTTTCAGCCACAGGATGTTATCGTTCGTATCCAGCCAGGCGGCATCTTTATCTGTAAAGATATTTTCCGGTGTGGCACTACCGATTTTGGCAACCCATACTTTATTGGTGTTCTGTTCCCTGTTCAACTGCTGGATGAACAGTTCGTTGCTTTCAGGAATGAAGTCCATGCGCGGAATGTAGTTGTTACGGGGATCTCCCGGAATGTTGATCCAGGTGGTCGTCCCTCCTTCTGCCGGGATATATCCTACTTTTACGGCTGAATTGGTAGTACCTGCTTTCGGATAGGGGAAATGCAGGATGGTGGGATAGATGGAGTCGACATTGTTGATGATATCGAATACACCGGTCCCTTCCGTATCACTCTGCCAGTAGGCTATGTATTTGCCGTCCGGGCTCCAGCGGAAACCGTCCCGGCAACTGAATTCTTCTTCATATACCCAGTCGAATGTACCGTTAACGATGGTTTGGCTTCCGTCGCTGGTCAACTGGGTTCTTTTACCGGAGTTTATATCTTCTACATAAAGATTGTTGTCGGAAACGTAGGCTACTCTTGTTCCGTCGGGGGAGAATTTGGCAAACATCATAGATGATTCGGGTAATCCTTTGCCCAGTTGGCGCAGGTTTCCGTCATGCAAGGAAAGCACCCAGTAATCGCCGCGGGTATCATATCGCCATACGCGTTTTGTATTATTATAGATCAATACTTTATCATTGTCGTTGCTCCACGATATTCTTCCCATGGCAATTTGCTTGCCGGTCGATTTATCTATGAACATAGTAGAAGGGATAATTACTTCGCGGGCATTGTCTTTGGCACGGTAAGCTACGACATCCATTCCTCCTTCTTGCTTGTTCTGTTCCAGACGGCTGTAACGCTCTCCGTCTTTCATCCAGTTCATGGCTCCGACGCCTTTGGTCTGAATCAGTTTACCACTCAGTACTTCTTCTAACTCCAATGATTTTTGTGCGGAACACAAATTGCTGCAACAAATAGTAATAGCGGCGGCAACAAAGAATTTATTTAGCTTCATTTGTATTTATTGTGTTTGTTTCTGTATATGCAAATAACGTAAAGTTCTTTGAGATAACAAAGCAGAAACTCTTTATTATTATCTTTGCGGCTTCAAAAGAATTTAATAATAAAATAAAATCGAAGAATGAGATCAATTTATGCAGTCGCATGTTCTGCGATGGTGATGTTGAGTGCGTTTACCGCTTGTAGTAATGACGATAACAACAGCTTTGAATTAACTCCGGAGCAAATAGCTCATTATGAAAAGAACCGTGAGTATATTCGTGAGAAGAAACAGGAGAAAGACGCTGATGGAAAATTGGTTTATGAACAATTGGTGAAGTATGGAGATACAACCCTGTATCGGGTCATTGACAGAAAAGCTGAAACACCTAAGTATCCGACCTCTAGCAGTAATTTGAATTTTGAGTTGGACGGGCATTTTATTGATGGGACAACGTTTCAGAATAAGATAAAGGAGAATTTTGTTGTAGGCAACCTGATAACAGGTTTGAAAGGAGTTATTCTTGAGACTTCGGTCGGTGATTCTATTGAAGCAATTTTACCTTCAACTTTAGCTTATGATTATCAGTTGGGTCAGGGAAATATTCCTTTCGGATCTACCCTGATATTTAACTATAGAGTGGAAGAAGCCAAGTAATTTCATACTTGCCAGCCGGTAAGATGTAATAAGCAAGAATGCCGCCTTCGGAAACTCCGTTGGCGGCATTCTTTTATAATAAAGAACTAATTAAGCATTAAGTACTTTTTTGAAGCGGGCAAGGAATTCTTTGGCTTCATCCATTGTCAGGCAAAGCGGCGGAAGCAAACGGATCGTATTTGTTCCGGCAACACCTGTAAAGACTTTCTCTTCGAACAGTAATTTACTACGTACTTCCTTGATGGATTCTTCGAATTCGATACCGATCATCAAACCACGGCCACGGATTTCTTTGATACCCGGCAATTTGTGTAATTCTTCGATCAGGAAGTTTCCTACTTTCGCTGCATTGTCGATCAATTTCTCATTTTCCATGATGTCTAATACTGCGATAGCAGCGGCACAAGCCAGATGATTACCTCCGAAAGTCGTTCCCAGCATACCGTAAACAGGCTTGAACATCGGGCTGATCAGCAATCCGCTCATCGGGAAACCGTTACCGATACCTTTGGCTACCGTGATCAGGTCGGGTTTAATATCTGCATATTGGTGAGCGAAGAATTTCCCGCTACGTCCGTAACCCGACTGAATTTCATCCAGGATCAGGCAAGCTTCATATTTGGTACACAAAGCACGCAACTCCTTCATAAAGTCGTCTGTCGGAAGCTGGATACCGCCGACACCCTGGATACCTTCGATGATAACGGAAGATACATCTCCTTTTTGCAGTTCTGCTTCAACAGCTATTGCATCGTTCAACGGCAGATAAGTAACAGCCAGGTCTTCGTTGACCGGAGCAATTATCTTCGGATTATCCGTTACGCGAACCGCTGCGGAAGTACGGCCGTGGAAAGCATGCTTGAAAGCAATTACCCGCTTTTTACCGTTATGGAATGAAGCCAGCTTCAAAGCATTTTCGTTAGCCTCGGCTCCGGAATTGATCAGGAAAAGAGAATAATCGTCATAACCGGAAGCTTTCCCCAGTTTGTCTGCCAGCTTTTGTTGCAAGCTATTGACAACCGAGTTGGAGTAGAATCCCAGTTTGTTCACCTGGTCGGTGATAGCAGCTACATAAGTAGGATGGCTATGACCGACGGAGATAACGGCATGTCCGCCATACAGGTCGAGGTATTCAGTCCCTTCCGCATCCCATACATGGCAGCCTTTTCCTTTTACTATTTCTATATTAAATAAAGGATATACGTCGAATAGTTTCATTTTGTCTTATTTAAAACGCTGACGGTTTAAGATGTAATCCTACAGTCTCTTCTAAACCGAACAGCAGGTTCATATTATGCACAGCCTGTCCGCTGGCGCCTTTCAACAAGTTGTCGATCATGGATATGACCAATAATTTGTTCTCATATTTCTGTAGATACAGGAGACACTTGTTTGTGTTTACCACCTGTTTCAGGTCCGGATTCTTATCTGTAATGAACGTGAAAGAATGATCGTCGTAATATTCTTCGTAAATACGTTTGATCTCTTCCAGGCTAACCTTACAGTCGATGTAAGTGGTGGCAAAAATACCACGGGAGAAATTACCCCTTACCGGTATGAAGTTGATACTGCTATCGAAACTATTCTGCAACTGGCGCAGGCTTTGTCCGATCTCTGCCAGATGCTGGTGAGTGAACGGCTTATAGATCGAAATGTTATCGTTTCGCCAGCTGAAATGAGAAGTCGACGAAGGCTTAACACCGGCTCCTGTCGATCCGGTGATCGCATTCACATGCAGCTCTGAATTCAACATCAGGTGTTTGGCTAGCGGCAAAACGGCTAGTTGGATACAGGTGGCAAAACAACCGGGGTTGGCAATGTGTCGGGAGTTGCAGATACGTCGTCGGTTCAGTTCGGGCAGACCGTAAACGAAATCGTGTTCGTCGCTTTCGATACGGTAATCCATGCTGAGGTCGATGATCTTCACGTTCTCAGGGACAGTATGGCTTTCCATGAATTTCTTTGTGTCGCCGTGGGCGGTACAGAAGAAAAGAAGGTCGATGCTGTTCAGGGGAAGTTCGGCGGTGAAACGCATATCGGTTTCTCCGAACAGGCCGCTATGAACGTCAGTGATCCGGTTCCCGGCGTTACTGGTACTATTCACAAATGTAATCTCGGCGTCCGGGTGATTAAGCAGCAAGCGAATCAGTTCGCCTGCCGTATATCCCGCACCACCTATAATTCCGATCTTGATCATATTTCTTCGTCCTTATGATTATTATAATAAACACGCAACGGTGTGGAAGTTACTTTGATAAAGCCTTTCGCATCTTCTGCCGTCCAGCCTTTCTGCATTTCGCCGTATTCACCGAATTTAGTCTTCACCAGGTCGTCTTTCGATTCAACACCGACAGTTGAGAATGAAAGCGGGCGGAGTTCGAGGATAGCCGTACCGTTTACGTTGCGCTGTGATTCCTGCAACATGGCTTCGATGTCACGCATAACCGGTTCCAGATACTGGCTTTCGTGCAGGAACATGCCGTACCAGTTGGCTACCTGGTCTTTCCAGTACTGCTGCCATTTGCTCAATGTATATTTTTCAAGGAAGCGGTGTGCACCGATGATCAGCATGGGAGCAGCAGCTTCAAAACCTACACGTCCCTTGATACCGATAATCGTGTCGCCTACGTGCATGTCGCGGCCGATACCGTAGGCTGCGCCGATCTCTTCTACTTTCTGGATAGCGGCGATCTTATCTTCGAATACTTCACCGTTTACAGCATGGATCTCTCCGTTCTTGAATTCGATACGTAATTCTTCGCTACCGGTCTTTTCCACTTGTTTCAGGTAAGCGTTTTCAGGTAAGCCCTGTGCTGAATCAAGGATTTCGCCTCCACAGATGGAAGTTCCCCAAAGACCTACATTATAAGAATATTTCAGTTTTGTAAAGTCGGCAACAAACCCATTTTCTTTCAGGTAGTTGATTTCGTAGTCACGAGTCAACGCCATATCACGTGTCAGGGTAATGATCTCTACATTCGGAGCCAGTACCATGAAAGTCATGTCGAAGCGGATCTGGTCGTTACCGGCACCGGTCGAACCGTGAGCGATAGCATCTGCACCGATTTCGTTTGCATAGCGGGCAATGGCTAATGCCTGGAAGATACGTTCTGAACTAACGGAAATAGGGTAGGTGCCGTTACGCAGTACATTACCGAATACCATATATTTCAGGCTCTTTTCGTAATATTCTTTAGTTACGTCGATTGTAACATATTTTGTTGCACCCAGTTTGTAGGCGTTTTCTTCGTTTTGCTTCAACTGCTCTTCGCTGAAACCACCAGTGTTAGCACAGGCCGCATATACTTCGTAACCCTTTTCTTTGGCAAGGTACATTACGGTAAAAGAGGTATCCAAACCTCCGCTGAATGCTACTACTACTTTCTTTTTCATTGTCTGTCTGTTTTATGGAGCTTGCACTGCCGTATGGGCGTTTCGCGAAACGCCCTTACCGGAAACCCCGTCTGTTTTATATTACTTTTACTTTTTTCTTTCTTCTGCTTCACGGGCGGCACGATGCGGGTCGGCCGGGTCGAACAGCATGGCTGTACAAATACAATATTTGCGGCCTGTACGTTCCAGGATGTCATGGTTTACGCAACCGTTGCAACCACGCCAGAATGATTCGTCGTCAGTCAGGTCGGCAAAAGTCACCGGTACATATCCCAGTTCCGTGTTCATTTTCATCACAGCCGCTCCTGATGTCAGGCTGAATATTTTCGCTTTCGGCCAACGCATACGAGCCAGCTGGAAGGTCATATCCTTAATCCGTTTGGCAATACCCAATCCACGGTAATCCGGATGAACGATTAACCCGGAAGTGGTGACGTATTGCTTATTTCCCCACGATTCTATATAACTGAAACCTGCAAACTTATCCCCTGCCAGCGCAATGACCGCTTTCCCTTCTATAATCTTTTGGGCCACGTATTCATGCGTACGCTTTGCGATACCGGTTCCGCGTACCTTGGCAGCGGCCTCTATTGTATCAAGAATTGTGTCGACATATACCTCATGAGAGGCATCAGCGATCATTACATCGATTTCTGTTTCCTGTTCCATTTCTTACTGCTTGTTCTTTGTCTACTTTGTTTATAAACGGAAGATCTCCAGTCTCCCTTATCGCCCTTATATAAAATGTGATAATGCTTTTACTATCCGGTCCCGGCTGATCCCTTCGCGGGGGATGATCAGGATCGTGTCGTCTCCGGCTATCGTTCCCAGTATTTCGTGAGGAGCGTGTGTGTCGATATCGGAAGCGATACCCATCGCATACCCCGGTCTTGTCTTTACAACTGCCAGATTTCCGGAAAATTCGATGTTGGGATGATGTTGTGTCTGGGGCTTTTTCGGCTGTATCAACGCTGAATAATCGGGCAGACAATATACATAATCGCCGTTTGCATCGTGTACTTTGGCTACTTTCAGTTGCTTTATGTCGCGCGACAAAGTAGCCTGTGTAACCTGAAATCCGCTGGCTTCCAATTCTTTAAGCAGCTCTTCCTGATTACATATTGTCCTTGTTTGTATGATGCGACAAATAGCGTCCAATCGTTCCTTCTTTGTACTCATGTTTGTATATTTATGCAAAACGGTTGCAAATATAACGGGAATAATTGAATATTTATACATAGTTGCGTTGTTTTTTTGCATAATTATTTATCCTATATATCTATTGAGCAAAAATGCCTTTGGAATTGTTCTATTCTTATAAAGAAATGATAATTTTGTATCGGTAAAAACTAAATGAGAGAGATGAAAAAGATTACAGGTTTATTAATGGCGGTATTTTTACTGCTGACTGGTTGTGGAAGTGTGCCTTTGACGGGAAGAAAGCAAGTACTGCTTGTTTCGGATCAGGAAGTGTTGTCATCGAGCCTGACGCAATATGGCGACTATATGAAATCGGCCACGAAATCTACTGATAAAGCTAAGAGTGAAATGGTTACCCGGGTAGGAAAGAAGATCGCGGCAGCAACTGAGGCTTATCTGAAAGCCAATGGAATGGAAAGCGAGATCAAGAATTTTCAATGGGAATTTAATCTGGTGAAAGACAACCAGGTGAATGCGTTCTGTATGCCGGGTGGAAAGATCGTGGTATATGAGGGCTTGCTTCCTTTGGTTGCATCGGATGACGAGTTGGCGGTCGTACTCGGTCACGAAGTGGCCCATGCCGTAGCCAAGCATAGCAACGAACGAATGAGCCAGCAGTTGATGACCCAATATGGTGCTGCTATCCTGGGACAGGCTGTAAGTGATAAAAGTGCAACTGTTCAGACACTGGCAAGCACAGTCTATGGAGTAGGGGCACAGTACGGCGTCATGCTGCCTTTCTCTCGCAAGCATGAGTCGGAAGCCGATTATATGGGACTGGTGTTTATGGCTATGGCAGGTTATAATCCGGAAGTGGCGGTTAACTTCTGGCAAAAAATGTCTGCCGGAAAAGGAGGCAGCACACCGGAGTTTATGAGTACTCACCCGAGTGATGCCACGCGTATAAACGATATTAAAAGATATCTTCCTGAGATAGAAAAGTACCGGACGAAGAAATAAGATAAGTAGAAATAAGATAAAAGGAATGGGGATTACACGGTGATCCCCATTTTTTTCATCAGGAAGCAAGCATTCATATTCTGTGCAACCCCTTCACGCAGTTGATACGAGAAGGTCAGCTCTTCATTTTTGATGTCTGCCTCAAAGCGGTAATTCTTTATCTGGGTAGGGAATTCCTTTTCCAGTTCGCCCAGTGCCAGGTCGTGGGTTGCGATAATTCCGCAAGTCTGGTAAGATACCAATTGCTTCATCAGGGCAAGCGATCCTTTTTGTTTGTCGATAGAGTTGGTTCCCTTTAATATCTCATCCAGGATAATAAATAGTTTTTCTCCCTGTTGCAAACGGTCGATGATCATCTTCAGGCGTTTCAGTTCGGCAAAGAAATAAGATTCGTTGCTGACAAGCGAGTCGGAAGTGCGTAGGCTGGTTACCATTTTAGCCGGATATACCGTCAGTGAATCGGCATAAACCGGAGCTCCGATACAAGCCAACAGATAATTTACTCCGACCGTACGTAGGTAGGTACTTTTACCAGCCATATTCGCCCCTGTGATAATCAGGAACCAGGGACTTTTCTCGATGGATATATCATTTCTCACACAAACGTCACGGCGAAGCAGCGGATGTCCTAACGATTTACCGCTCATCTTGAAATAAGTATCAGCTATCTCCGGATAGATGTATCCCGGGTGATTAAAGGCAAATCCTCCCAGCGAACTATAAGCGTCGAAGCGTCCCAACGCCTCAAACCAGTGAGGGATGTCTTCTGCATGTGTCTGTATCCAGTTCTCCAATCTCATTGCAGTCCGGGTATCGCGTAAGATAAAGACATTCAGAACAATTCCTATGAAACTGATTCGTTGGTCGAGAGCCCCTATACATTTGGATAGCTTCTTTAATGCTTTCGAGGCTGTCCCGTCTGCTCCTGCAAACTGTTTGCTTATATCCGAAAGTTCTGCCGATTTGAAAATATCGCCTTCTATACTTTTGATCAGTAGGGAATAGGTGGAAAGTATCATTTCCATTTTATTCACGGAATTGTGAAGCGCAGTGATTTGTTTGGTGCGCAGATTGGATAACAAGAATGCAAAAGCAAAGAATATTCCGAAAAAGGAAAAACTGATCAACTCCAATCCTATACCTATAAATATAGCTACCCAAATGGCCGGAATAATCCAGGTCAAGCATTTCCAAAGCGTACTGGTTATAAACGAAGGAGTATGATTCGTCAATGCAGTTAATGTATTGACATCTCCTTTCTCTTTAGGATATTGTCTGCCGGTGACAAAGAAATGTTGCCTTAGCTGGGTGAGTGAACTTAATTCCAGGATAGCCTCCTGGCGTTTTTTTATTTCCTCTTTGTCGGTAAGCGGGTCGATAAACCATTGGGTGAGTGTCTCTTTTCCAACCACTGTCACTGTCCGGTTGATCGACTGGAAGATAGAACGGTTGCCGAATAGGTCGAGATCCAGGCTGAAGGAATGATCGGCCGAACTCTTTTCCGGAGCTCCGTCGAAAGCACTGAAATCATAATCCAACGCCTTTAATTCGTCGTTGCACAATTGTACTAAAGTATCTGCGTACTCTTTCAGGTAAGACAAGTGCGTATGATAAACCATTAGTGCGATGAACGGGATAATGAACGATACGACCGCACTGGACAGCACTAACCAGCCTTCTGCTTTCAGTAGCCATATACTAGCAACAAGGCCGGCAACCAGCAACAAGCGGATTGTCCCGCATAAATGCATTTTCTTTCTCAGGCTATCCGAGCGGCGTTTATAAGCTGTAATAGTTTCGTTATAATATTGGTATACTTTTTCCATGTGGGCAAAGATATAAAAAATGAACATACCAGTTAAGAAATGGTTATTAATAAAAAGAAGGTTACCGAATGGACCATTATTCAGGCGATTTGGGAGAATTGTTTGGATAAAGGAATAGTACCTTTGCATTGTTTATAGGGTTTATATAATAATGTTTATGAAGAAAATAACATTGTCTCTGTTGGTTTTATTCATCACGGGTTTTGTAAAGGTTACAGCCCAGGTGCTTGTGAAAGATCCTAGGATGGAATATAATGCAGATAGCGTACGTGCCGTATTGGATAAAGCGCCTTATTTTTCACTGTTTAAGGATAACTATTTTATCGGTGGAACAACGATCGGTCATAAACCGACTGCTGCCAATTCGGATGTCAAGTTTCAGTTGAGTATAGCCCAGCGGTTAACCAAAAGTAAATTACCTTTCGATACGTATCTTTTTATCCAGTATACCCAGAAAGCCTTTTGGAATGTTTTCCAAAAATCTCTTCCTATGCGCGACCTGAATTTTAATCCGGGAATCGGTTTAGGCCATCTGATCATCCATCACAACAAATATATCGGTAAAGGATATCTGATGCTTGAACATGAGTCGAACGGGAAAGATAGCACGGCTTCCCGTAGCTGGAATAAGGTCACATTTGCAGCGGCCGTTGTCCTTAACAAGAACTGGGAAGCTCAGTTCAAAACATGGATACCGATCGTCGATGGAAAATATAATAAGGACTTACTGAAATATAACGGTATATTCCAGGTGGCAACGAATTTCCGGACAGACAATAAACGCTTTAACTGCGGAGTGATTCTGACGAAACGTAAAACATGGTTCAGCTTTAATACTCAGGTAGAGCTGAGCTATAAATTCAATAATAACGAAAACCAATATTTCTTCCTTCAATATTATAATGGCTACGGAGAGAATTTGCTGGAATATAATCAGTTCAAAAGCATGCTGAGGATCGGGTTTGTGATAAAGCCGCAGGATTTCAGTATATATTGAGAATCAGTTTTATATAATCCTTAATATTCTTCTTTCATTCATCTGCAAGCGTTACCGTGAAGGTTGCAGGTGTTTTGCCATGTCTTTTTCCCCACAATTTTTATCTGCGTGGGGAATTAATCCCACTCTAATGGGGAATACTACCCACTTGTATGGGGGATATTACCCATTTAAGTGGGGATTATAAGTAATAAAGGTCTAAAAAGTTTACAATTTCTTACCAATCGTATTGCTCTACATATTGGTCGAAAAGCGGATCAGTATGGATACCCTGACGGATAAAGATCATACGAATGATATTTTGTTCGTCAGGGGTAATTAATCGTTCTTTTTTCTGGATGCGATAAAGGGTTTCTTTACTGAATTTAGTATTCATTGCCCGTTTAATGGCAATAGCTTTGTTATGAGGCAGATCATCTAATAATTGAGTGATCCCCAAAGCGTACCTGTTCTTTTGGTCGGCTTTGAAAAAGGGACAGGTATCTGCTTGCGGTGTTGTGCAATCGGGGTTTACGATCGAAAAAGTGGTCTGTTCCGGTGTGAGCTGCTTCGAAACAAGATAACGCAGGCACTTCGTATAGTGCTTGCATTGCTCATTCAGGCAGTATGCAAAACTATAGGGGACGGATTCGTATTTAGGTGTAGGTTCCATTATGTATGTTTTGTTTAGTTAACCAAGCAAACATACGTTTTATTATTTAATTATACGAAGCTTGAAGAGAAAAAAAACATGCAAAGATTGTTTTTTAGGATTTGCGTGAAATAATCCGGATAAATGGATTGTAATGCTTTCTACTTTTATATATTTGTGAAAAACTAAATTAATTGAGCATGAGATTTAAGTTAACCTTACAAATACAACCGCATGTTTTAGGATATGAACTACCAATTAATTATCAGTATGAATTATCGGCTGCTATTTATCGAATATTAGCTCATAGTGATGAAAATTATTCATCTTGGCTGCATGAAAATGGCTTCGTTATTGGTGGTAAGCGTTTTAAACTATTTACTTTCTCTAATCTTATCATACCTCAATATAGAATAGATAAACAACGCCAACGTTTAGTTATAAAATCAGATATAATAGAATGGTTTATTAGCTTTTTACCGGAGAAAAGTACGCAACAATTTATTGAAGGCGTGTTTTGTCAACAAAGTTTCCATATTGCTGATAAGATATCTGGTGTAGAATTCCAAGTGCGTGAGGTGCAGGTCATGCCATCACTGGATTATCAGAAAGAAATATGTTTTGAGACTTTATCACCGGTTTGTGTTTCGATGCGTAAGGAGAACGGAAAGACGGAATATATTTCTCCTTCTGATCCATCGTATGTCACTGGTATTCTGACAGGTCTTTTGGCGCGTTACGAGGCTTATTATGGAAAAGAATATGACAGGGAGGTTTATTGTGACTTTATGGTGCTCGATGAACCGAAGTCTGTTTTAGTGAAAATAAAAGCCGGAACTCCGCAGCAAACATTTGTACGAGGATATCGGTACAAATTTAAAGTTAAGCTCCCGGAACCTTTGATGAAGATAGGCTATGAAAGTGGATGGGGGGAGAAAGGGGCGATTGGATTTGGGATGATTGGAGTATATATTTAAATTTACAATATAAAATGAAGAAAACATGTACAAATATTGATTATAAAGTTCTCTTGGAACCGACCGGAGATCCTTTTGTTGATTCAGGAGGATATGTGTTAAAGGCTTTATCTGATTATTATCCTGAATGTGATGTGTTGGAATTAATCATGTTAGCTACTAAAATATATGTGGATAATTGGGATGCGAAGATTAATCCGTTCTTTCTGAATTCAAAAATAACACAACCTGCTTTTAAAGCAGAGAAGAAAAAAGAAGAAACGAAATTATACTTTTTGGGTCTTTTGGAAGAAACTTTACCATATATTGTTGGCTATTGTAGAGTTACCGGAAGAAAAACGAAACTTTTTCCGGCAGGTAGAGATAATACGGTTTTATCCGGTTCAGGTACGTTCGTGAATTTTCATAATTTTTTTGATACAGGAATTATGTTATCGAAAGAAGCATTGATACGATATCATTTTCTTCCTTTGGGATGTGAGTTGCTTCAAGGTAGAGTTTGTGTGATTAGTAGTACAAACCAGCCAACTACTGAGCTATATGCAAAAGAATGTTGTGATAGAATATTATATGATCTAGGGCAGAATGCTTCTCTGGGATTATTAAGAAATGAGTCTCGATCCCCTGGGACAGCTATATTTAGATTTTTGGATAAGGTGAGTATGCATTATGCAGATAATAATATCGGAAGTGAATATATAACACTTTATCATTTTACAAACTTTGGAGCAAGTCCTGATGTACAAATTTATACGCTTCCGTCCCAAGCCTTTGATTTTTATAAAGAAACACGTAAAGCACAATATAAGACAAACTGGAATATTTTTGTGAATCATCATTATAGATGTTCCGATTATAAGAAAATACAATACAATGATGAAACAAATTCTTTTATAGCCTTAGATAAAAAACAGGAAATAAGCATAAATGAAGATAATTTCAAGTTTTGGAGAAATATTATTTATGACAAATTGCTGATAGGAGCAAATATTATTAGTGATGTCAGGAAATGGAGTGTGTATCACCATTTTGATTTAGAACTATTAGAGTGTTATTTAATTAATATACAGAGTATGAAAAAGGAAACTGTTGACAAAATAAATCAAATAGCAGATTTTATTCTTAGCTATAATTCGGAAGTAGACATGAAAAAGGTCTTGACAAAACTGAATGGCGTGAAGAATCCATATTTGTTGAGACGATTTGTATTGAAAGTAATAGAAGATAATTATAGGAGAGGAAATGAGATGCCTCTTGTCACTGTAGAGGACTATGTAGATTACTTATTTCCAGATTCAAACTCCTGGATGGAAACACGTGATGTTCTATTGATTTCAATTTATCAGAAATTACATGAAAGACATTTGAATGTGGAAGCAGAAGAAACAGTTTTCGATGAAAAAGAATTTGTCGATGATGAAGTTTAACCTTATAATATAAACAATATGAATGAAAATTTAAAAGTTCAGGGATTTTACCTGATAGACGTCGATGTGGTGGCTTTGAACAATGCAGGAAAGAACATTATGTCAAATTTTGATAATGCAGTAGCGACTAAAAGTATTATCAAGAATGGTCGTAACTATACTTATGTATCAGGACAGGCAGTTCGTTTTTGGTGGAGAGATTCTTTGCAAAAGAATTGTGGTTGGAAACTTTCTCCTGTAATTCGCGAAGATAAAATAGCATATACAAATGCTAATCCGATAGAATATCCGGATGATGATGTCTTTGGATACATGAGAGCCGCTTCTGAAGAGATTATTGATGATAAGGGAAAAAAGAAAAAGGTGAATGTCACTGTAACAAGGGTATCTCCTTTAAAAAATTCGGCAATAGTGTCGGCCTGTGCTGTGCGTCCGGTTGAAAGCTGGTCCAGTATGGCACGTCAGGAAGGTGATTCAGTGCCTTATGGAAAACAGGAATATAGTGCAATAATGAAGGGCATGTTTAGCCTGGATTTGAATATGGTTGGAACTTTTTCTAATTATAATAAAACTGGTTTCCAGAATCTTTCAAAAAAATTGAAAGATGAAGCTATGGAAAATGGTTGTATTGAAAAAAATGATCCTTTTGTTACTGGACAAAAATTGATTCAACTCCCATTAGAAACTCGTGTTCAACGGGCTTGTGATACGATTAAAGCTTTAAAAAATATTTCAGGTGGAGCTATGCAAACCAATAATATGGGAGATGTAACTCCTAAATTTATAATTCTTGCATCGACTAATTCCGGTAATCATCCTTTCTCTCACGTTGTGTCAAGTTATGGTGATCGGGATGAGATGGTTAAGTTGAATACAAAGGGAATAAAAGAAGTTATTAATGAGTATCATGACGATTTTATCGGGAAAATTTTCATAGGAAGAAGAAGTGGCTTTTTTGATGAGCAGGATGATGCATTGATATCTTTGCAACAGGAATATCAAAATGTTATTGTCTATGGGCCTGTAAATGCAATGATTGATGCTTATTGTGAGCAAATAACTAATCTGATGAAATAATGAAGGCTTACCGTATTAAAATAAGTTCATGGACTTCAAGTTTTCGCTATCCCAATATTATATCCGGGTTCCAGCCTACATTGCTTGTTCCTCCTATTAGTACGGTATTGGGAATTTTGAATGCCTGTGCTGGTAAATATCTTGTTCACAGTGAATTGCTTTTAGGCTATTATTTTGAATATGAGGGAAAATCCGTTGATTTGGAAACAATCTATCAGGTTGAACTAGACTCAAAAAACATCCCCAAAAATCAAGTGAAATCCAATGTGATTAGGAGAGAGTTTCTTTTTGAAAACTGTCTGTATCTTTATTTAGTTGATTTAGAGTTGGTGAGATACTTTCGTAATCCCTACTATTCTATTTTGTTAGGAAGAAGTTCGGATTTAGCTTCTGTCAACTCTATAGAAGAGGTTGAATTGAATGAAGTTATAGGTGCATGTAAGATTAAAGGACAAATTGTACCTTTTAAAGAAAATTGTTTACCGGGGGCTATACAGGCATTGCCAAAATATTTTACGGAAACAATACCTCGTAATAACATAGGAACTGAAGCTTATTCTGTTATACCGTATAATGCAGCTGATGTACAGACACATTTAACTGCGTATAGAGATTGTATTGAAGAAAAACAAATTGATATTTATTTTCATCAATTGAATTTTGCCGAATATATATGAGTGTGACTCTTCCTCAGAAACCTCAGGTTCTGGCTAAGTCAGAACCTGAGGTTTCTTTAAAACAGCATATAGATGATTGTTTAATCATCTATGAACAGTTGGTTAAGTGCTTTCCTAATTTGCCCTTGGCGGATCGTAAAGTATTTTGGAAACTAGTGCATGACTGTATCGTATTTCATGATACAGGAAAGTCGCATAGTGAGTTTCAACGCATACTTTATAAATACTCACCAAATACCTGGAACCATCAAAGGCATGAAATATTTTCACTTTACTTTATTAAACAAGCTGATATTCCAGATAAATGGAAAGAGCTTATATATTATGCAGTGATAGGACATCATAGAAGCCTTGATGAAATATATGAATTCGTTCTTGATAATTATGTATCAGTTGCTCGACCTGGTTGGTATTCATGTGATAATCTGTCTTTTGAAGATGAATGTGGAAAGTTATGGAGAAATAAAATTTGGAAGATCTTAAATGTTTATGGTTTTCAAAAGATCAACGATGATATTATAGATATTGTTTCTCTTGTAAAATCATACCATCATACTCCTTGTTGTTTGTCGGATAATGTATTTATGCGATGTTTATTGCTGATTGGATTTGTGAAACAATGTGACCATCTGGCATCCGCTGGTATTACAAGACTTTATAAATTGTCTGATGCTAATTTTTCTTTTTTATTTGAGTATCCTTTATATAAACATCAAGAAGAAGCATATCAACTCATAGGTAATGTAATATTATCGTCTCCAACCGGATCAGGAAAAACAGAAACATCTATTTTGTGGTTAAAACGTCAATTAGAAAAAAGAGGTGAAGGTCGAATATTTTATGTATTACCTTACACAGCTTCCATTAATGCCATGTATGAAAGACTAAATATGAAGTTTAGTGATGGTTATGCATCTAGTGATACTCATTGGGTCGGAATGCTTCATGGAAAGCTGTCACAATATATAGAGAATAAGATGTCATCTGATAAATCTTGGAATGCAACGGGGAGGGAACAACTGATACAAGATTTTAAAACATTAGTTACTCCAATGAAAATAGTTACTCCTTTTCAATTGTTGAAGTATTTATTTGGACTAAAAGGTTTTGAAAAGGGAATGTCAGAGTGGTCAGGTGGATATTTTATTTTTGATGAGATCCATGCTTATGATAGTAAAACATTTGCTCAGATTATAGTTTTATTAGAATTTTGCTCGCGATATATGAATGTAAATGTTTTTGTAATGACTGCAACTTTACCTTCGTTTATGTTGCATATTTTAGAACGGGCAATAGGTGAACATAGCAGAGTAGTTGCAGATGAAAATTTGTATAAAAAATTTGATAGACATAAAATTAGTATAGAAGAAGGAGTATTACAGAATTCGTTAGATTTAATTCAAAAGGATCTTGATGAGGGAAAAAAGGTCCTTGTTGTATGTAATACAGTTGAACAAGCACAAAATGTTTATAAGAGCCTCTATATCCAGGGAAGCAAATTATTACTTCATGGTTCATTTAATGCAGAAGATCGTAATAAAAAAGAAATTAAACTTCAAAATGAGGAGATACAGCTATTAGTAGGAACTCAAGCTATAGAAGTTAGTCTGGATATTGATTATGATACGATTTATACAGAGCCAGCTCCTTTGGATGCATTAGTTCAGCGCTTTGGTCGAGTGAACAGAAAACGTCAAAAGGGGTTTTGTGTTTGTCATGTTTTTGATACGCAAAATGAAAAAGATAAGTTCATTTATAATGAAGCGATTGTTTCTCGTTCGATAGAAATCCTCTATAAAATAGAGGAAAAAGATAATGGGGTCATTCATGAGAAAGATTTACAAGCATATATTGATAAGGTATATCCAGATTGGGAGGATTGTCAAAAAGAGGATTTTGATATAACCTATGAAATGTTGTCTTTAAGTATACGTAATCGATTGAAACTTTTAGCCTATGATGAAAAATCAGAAGATATGTTTTATAAACAATTCGATGGTATTAAGGTTCTTCCTGTTTGCTTAGTACAACAATATCAAAAATACCTTGATTCATGTCAATTAATAAAGGCTGAAGGATTATTGGTTTCAATTAGAGAGAGTCGTTTTTTCGCATTGTTAAAAAATAAGGAAATAAGTAGAGAGACTTTTTGTTATACTAAAATGAATGACGACAGACTCAATAATAAATCTATCTTGGTTATGAAACGTGCTTATAATGAGGAAATAGGGCTTCAGATATCTAAAATAGATAATATGAATGAACAATTGTTTTTATGATTAATTATAATCAAACTTGTTATGCAAATCACCGGAACACATTTCAATTATTATCAAATATGCAAACGAAAACTTTGGTTGTTTGCTAATGGTATCAATTTTGAGCATACTTCAGATTTAGTGTATGAGGGAAAATTGATCCACGAAGATTCCTATCCGCAACGTTCAAGTAAATATGAAGAGGTAGAGGTCGATGGGATTAAAGTGGATTATTATGATGCAACGAACAAAGTAATTCATGAGATAAAAAAATCTGATAAAATAGAAACAGCGCATGAATGGCAATTGAAGTACTATTTATATGTCTTTGAACGTAATGGCATTGTTGGTTGTTCCGGTGTTTTAGAGTATCCGACATTGAGACAGACAAAACAAGTCGTGTTAAGTGATGTTGACAGAGAGACGCTGAATGAAATGAAAGGAGAGATCAGCCAAATAATTCATTCGGATATTTGTCCTCCTAAAGATAAAAAGCGTATCTGTAAAAACTGTAGTTATTATGATTTTTGTTATATTGTAGAACCAGATGATTTATGAAAAAGACATTTTATTTGTTCAATCCCGGAATATTGGAGCGAAAAGATAATACATTGAAATTTATTCCTTATTCAGATGATGAGGATGGACGAGAGGTTTTGGGGACTCCCCGGTATTTGCCTATTGAAGATATCAATGAATTTTATGTGTTCGGTTCTTTGCGTGCCAATAGTTCATTGTTTAATTTTCTAGGGCAGAAAGATATTGCAATGCACTTTTTTGATTATTATGAAAACTATACAGGTTCGTTTATGCCGAGGGATTCTTTGCTTTCCGGAAGGATGATTTTAGCTCAGACATCTGCTTATCAATCAAAAAAGAAACGTATGGTAATTGCACGAAAGTTCATTGAAGGAGCAGCTTATAATATGGTAAAAAATCTGCAGTATTATAATCGCAGAGGAAAAGACATGGCAGATATTATGGATATAATCAATAATTATGCTGAGAAAATTTCTGGTACGGAGTCTGTAGATGAATTGATGGGGGTAGAAGGAATGATCCGTCAAACATATTATGAGGCTTTCAATTTGATCTTAAATGAGTTTGAAATGGGCTCTCGGACAAAACAACCTCCACAGAATGAAGTAAATGCTTTAATGTCGTTTGGAAACATGATGTGTTATACTTTATGTTTGAGGGCTATACATCAAACACAACTGAACCCGACGATCAGTTATTTACATACCCCTGGTGAGCGACGTTATTCATTGGCTTTGGATGTGGCTGAAATTTTTAAGCCTATCATTGTAGATCGAGTGATTTTTAAGGTTCTAAATCGTAAAGAGATACAAAGTAAACATTTTGACAAGAAGTTAAATAAATGCTTGCTAAACTCATCAGGAAAAAAGATATTTGTAAAAGCGGTTGAAGATCGGCTGGAAGAAACGATACAGCATCGTTCCCTGGGTAGAAAAGTTAGTTACAGACATTTGATCAAACTGGAATGTTATAAGTTAGCTAAGCATTTATTGGAAATAGAGGAATATAAACCTTTTAAAATGTATTGGTAATGTATGTGATCTTAGTTTATGATTGTGGAGAAAAACGGGTTGCGAAGATGTTAAAACTTTGTCGACGTTATTTGAACTGGATCCAGAATTCTGTCTTTGAAGGTGAGATCTCCGAAGTTCGTCTAAAGGAATTGATAATGCAGGCAGAAGCCTTTATGGATAAGACTTGCGATAGTATCGTTATTTTTAAGAATGCTTCAAAAGTGACAATGGATAAACAGATTATAGGTAAAGAACGTAGTTCTATTGATATATTCCTTTAGTTTTTAATATCTGTCGATCACATGACCTTTGAAGATTTCTATCGCTTAAAACATTAAAGAAGATCTTTGACTTGTTGATTTATAGTCTTTTATCTAATATGTCGACCTCCAAGGTTTTTTATATTATTGGAGGTCGACATATTTTATCTCAAGAAATATGTATTTTTTACTTTAGAACTTGTTGATATATAAATCTTTGTGATTTTTAATAGATAAGGTATTAATTGAACTAACTAGAATAGAAATCGAGTTGAAGGGAAAACGTATCTAACCCATTGAAGTATTAATTGAACTAACTAGAATAGAAATT
This sequence comes from Parabacteroides timonensis, assembly GCF_900128505.1. Lineage (NCBI taxonomy): Bacteria > Pseudomonadati > Bacteroidota > Bacteroidia > Bacteroidales > Tannerellaceae > Parabacteroides > Parabacteroides timonensis. Next base: position 2,371,882 of record NZ_LT669941.1, on the reverse strand, counting down.
ATCTGAGCGACATTTATAAAAAAAACGAACGTCCGGGTATTAATTGAACTAACTAGAATAGAAATTCGGGAACAGCCTCTTTCAGTGCATCCAAAGTATCGTATTAATTGAACTAACTAGAATAGAAATAATCTCGTTTAATTCGCCTTTAAAACTGAACTGAAGTATTAATTGAACTAACTAGAATAGAAATTATTCAAGATGTGCCCCATTCCGGAATTGCTCCATGGTATTAATTGAACTAACTAGAATAGAAATCGATATATGGATTAGTCCTGTCACAGGCAAGACCTTGTATTAATTGAACTAACTAGAATAGAAATAATGGATGACCTAAATTTGTAATGCATCAAATAAGTATTAATTGAACTAACTAGAATAGAAATGTGCCCAATGGCTACTACAACACTTAGGGCATCCCGGTATTAATTGAACTAACTAGAATAGAAATTGACGATTACAGTTGAATCTTTGATTACTGTCGAATGTATTAATTGAACTAACTAGAATAGAAATGTGAAAAGCAGAGCGAAGATGAAAATTGGTATTTAGTATTAATTGAACTAACTAGAATAGAAATATGTCTATACAATATTATGGAGATGAAAATATATATGTATTAATTGAACTAACTAGAATAGAAATCATATACACGCTGTTTGTCTGTTGTCTTTCGAGATGTATTAATTGAACTAACTAGAATAGAAATACGGAAACTATTTGAATCTCTTTCCCGGGCCGCGTCGTATTAATTGAACTAACTAGAATAGAAATGGAATTTCGTCGTATTCTGACGCGTATTCCAAATCAGTATTAATTGAACTAACTAGAATAGAAATCCAGTATTTGCAGGAACCGATGTTCTTCCCGCTTCGTATTAATTGAACTAACTAGAATAGAAATGTCAATAGACTGGGGCCTTTCGGCATTTATATATGTATTAATTGAACTAACTAGAATAGAAATACACGTATCAGTGTCCCCCCTGCTTCTTTTGATAAGTATTAATTGAACTAACTAGAATAGAAATTCACTAAATAGATCCGAATACCGACTGTTGAATTGGGTATTAATTGAACTAACTAGAATAGAAATATTGGTTTGCCGGGATGGTCATTGAGTTCTTTCGTGACGTATTAATTGAACTAACTAGAATAGAAATATGGTTGGAAATAGGGGGGAAGATTGTACCTGGTGGTATTAATTGAACTAACTAGAATAGAAATAGGCAGAAATGTCCCTGGCTCCACAGATGTACAAGTATTAATTGAACTAACTAGAATAGAAATGTTGTCTGGGGAGATCAGAAAACCGTAAAAAGCGATGGTATTAATTGAACTAACTAGAATAGAAATGTTCCTTCAGTCTGGCATGTATGTTTTCAAAATAAGGTATTAATTGAACTAACTAGAATAGAAATAGCTGAAAAGACCGGCATTGAAATATTCACAAATGTATTAATTGAACTAACTAGAATAGAAATCCGCCTAGCCTTCCTCCACCTACTTCCTGCCAGTTGTATTAATTGAACTAACTAGAATAGAAATCTTGGTATATATAACTCATCCCGGTATCAGAGAAGTATTAATTGAACTAACTAGAATAGAAATTACGTTTTAGCAGCTGCTGCAGTTGCTGCATTAGGGTATTAATTGAACTAACTAGAATAGAAATGGTTTACAACCTTAGCTATTCCGTTATAGAACTCCTGTATTAATTGAACTAACTAGAATAGAAATATGGAGCCTCTAACCTAAAGGAATTAAACTTTATGCGTATTAATTGAACTAACTAGAATAGAAATTGTGCCAACTGCTACCGACACATCTTATATTGATAAGTATTAATTGAACTAACTAGAATAGAAATGAATTTACGCTTTAACTCCGGGAGCTCCTCGTATAAGTATTAATTGAACTAACTAGAATAGAAATGCTGTATGCCCTCCTGATAATGGGAATGTTGAATTGTATTAATTGAACTAACTAGAATAGAAATAGAAGAAAAAGAACGTATTCCAATTCCAGAAGAGGTATTAATTGAACTAACTAGAATAGAAATGATGCATTCGCTTTAGAGTATCTTGAAGTGAAAAAGGTATTAATTGAACTAACTAGAATAGAAATAAATTATGAATGGTTATTTCTTTCATCTTCTTTTAGTATTAATTGAACTAACTAGAATAGAAATGACCTTGACAAAATTCGTCTTATTGTCGAAAATGGTATTAATTGAACTAACTAGAATAGAAATGGCCTTCGCGCTCGAGAGCAACACGGCGCGGCCGTGTATTAATTGAACTAACTAGAATAGAAATGCACGAATAAAACCTTTGGATAATCCTTGAATAGATTGTATTAATTGAACTAACTAGAATAGAAATAATGAATTTTTCAAGCATACTCCAAAGCGTCGACTGTATTAATTGAACTAACTAGAATAGAAATCATCAACAAGTAACGAACCTCCTTATTAATCGACTAGTATTAATTGAACTAACTAGAATAGAAATATTGAAACCATGCGGTAATATTACTAGCTAGAGCTGTATTAATTGAACTAACTAGAATAGAAATGATCAATGCAGGACTCCCCGTTTAATTCCTTCCAGGTGTATTAATTGAACTAACTAGAATAGAAATACAAATTCATATCGTATCCGCGAATATACAAAATGTATTAATTGAACTAACTAGAATAGAAATAGAAAATTGGCACTGGTAAAAGGGTTCATTCCGAAAGTATTAATTGAACTAACTAGAATAGAAATCGCTGTTTGATATTTAAAAGAGCCTTCTGGTGATTGAGTATTAATTGAACTAACTAGAGTAGAAATTCTGATAGTAATGCCGGCAGGGTAATACTGTATAATGTATTAATTGAACTAACTAGAATAGAAATGGGTTTCAATGGTTCCAATCAACTGCTCGATAGGGAGTATTAATTGAACTAACTAGAATAGAAATATGCAAGTTGGTTCGTTAGGTAACAGATCTTTATCCGTATTAATTGAACTAACTAGAATAGAAATTTCATAGAAATGCCTTATATGTGTTTGTTCCCTGGTATTAATTGAACTAACTAGAATTTATTGAAAATAAAAAGTTAAGTCATAATTTAAAATATTGGCTTTCCAGACTAAATCGTGCCTCTCCACCGAATTTTTGTATCTTTGCCCCTCAAAGTAAAGTACACAAGGCAATATGATCAGTTATTTACAGATAGACGGACTGACCAAGAGCTTCGGCGATTTGGTTCTTTTTGAGGATATTACATTTGGTATTGCACAAGGTCAGAAAGTGGGCCTTATTGCAAAGAACGGTACAGGTAAAACAACTTTACTGAATATCATTGCCGGAAAGGAGGATTATGATAATGGGGCGGTTGTGTTTCGCAACGACCTGCGTGTCGGTTATCTGGAGCAGACACCTGTTTATCCGGAAGGGTTGACTGTTCTGCAAGCCTGTTTCTATTCTCCGAACGAGACGGTTCGTCTGATTGCCGAGTATGAAGAAGTGATGGCGAGCGATGATCATTCCAACCTGCAGGATATCCTGATGCGTATGGATAACCTGAAAGCCTGGGATTATGAACAACGTGCCAAACAGATCCTTTCGCAGTTGAAGATCACAAACTTCGATCAGAAAGTAGAACATCTGTCCGGTGGGCAGTTGAAACGTGTGGCATTGGCTAACGTTCTGATCACCGACCCCGAACTGATCATTCTCGATGAGCCGACCAACCACCTCGACCTGGAAATGACCGAATGGCTGGAAGGTTACCTGAGCCGTGCCAATATCAGTATCCTGATGGTTACTCACGACCGTTATTTCCTGGATCGTGTCTGCAGCGAGATTATCGAAATAGACCGTCAGCAAATTTATCAGTATAAAGGTAATTACAGTTATTATCTGGAAAAACGTCAGGAACGGATGGAGACGATGAACACAGAAGTAGAACGTGCCAACAACCTGTTAAGGAAAGAGTTGGAATGGATGCGTCGTCAGCCGCAGGCACGCGGTACGAAAGCTAAATATCGTATCGATGCTTTTTATGAACTGGAAAAGAAAGCCAAGCAGCAACGGGATAACGGTAATGTGAACCTGGATGTGAAAGCATCCTATATCGGTTCGAAGATTTTTGAAGCGGAACATGTTACGAAAAGTTTCGGCAGTATCAAGATTGTAGAAGATTTCAATTATATTTTTGCCCGTTACGAAAAGATGGGTATCGTAGGTAACAACGGAACAGGGAAGTCTACCTTTATTAAAATGCTGATGGGCGAAGTGGAACCGGATAGTGGACGCTTCGATGTCGGCGAAACAGTCCGTTTCGGCTATTACAGTCAGGATGGTCTGCAGTTTGACGAGCAGATGAAGGTGATCGATGTCGTGCAGGATATAGCCGAATATGTCGATCTTGGGGACGGTAAGAAGTTGGGTGTTTCCCAATTTCTGAATTATTTCCTGTTCACTCCCGAAAAGCAGCATAGCTATGTCTATAAGCTGAGTGGTGGAGAAAAACGTCGTTTATATCTGTGTACCGTCCTGATGCGCAACCCGAACTTCCTGGTACTGGATGAGCCGACCAATGATCTGGATATCGTGACCCTGAATGTATTGGAAGAGTACCTGCGAAACTTTAAGGGTTGTGTAATCGTTGTTTCGCACGACCGTTACTTTATGGATAAAGTAGTCGATCACTTGTTAGTATTCCGTGGTAATGCCGATTTGAAGGATTTCCCTGGTAATTATACCCAATACCGTGACTGGAAAGAGGTGCAGGATCAGTTGGAGAAAGAGGCTGAAGCAGCCCGTCAGCCCAAACAAACACCGGCTCCTGAAAAGAATAACCGTCCGCAGCCTGAGCAGAAAAAGAAACTTACTTTCAAGGAGCGGAAGGAGTTCGAAGCACTGGAAGCGGAAATACCGCAGCTTGAAGCCGAAAAAGCTGAACTGGAAACGGCAATGAGCAGCGGAACTCTTAGCAACGATGAATTGATGACTAAGTCGGAACGTATTGCGAAAGTAATTGAAGAAATCGACGAAAAGACAATGCGTTGGCTGGAGCTAAGTGAATTGGCTTAATACGATATTACATATATAATATAATGTACGGGTGGGAGTATTTCCATCCGTATTTAATTACTAAAGATATGAACGAAACGAAACCTGTGCTCTGGAACCGGAATTTCATTCAGTGTTGTATCTCTTATTTCCTGATGAACTTCTCATTCTATATGTTGATGCCAACTATGCCGGTTTACTTGGTGGAAGTTCTGAAGATTAACCCGTCGGAAGTGGGAATCGCCCTTTCCAGTTATTCAATCGGTTTGTTATGTGTTCGTCCGTTCTCCGGATATCTGGTGGATTGTTTTTCCCGTAAACCATTATATTTGTTTGCCTTTATGGTTTTTGCCTGTATGTTTACCGGTTATTTGTTTGCAACGACGGTGTTGACTATTATGGCAGTTCGTTTTATTCAGGGTGGGTTTATGGGAATGACTTCCGTTGCCGGCAATACCATAGCGATCGATGTGATCCCTTCCAAACGAAGAGGAGAGGGAATGGGCTTTTATGGGTTGACGATCAACCTGGCGATGTCGCTCTCGCCGTTGGTGGCCGTGTTTATTTATGACCGGTTCGGTTTTCATCCTGTGGTGTTTGTCGGATTGGTAATCGCTTTGGTGGGTGTCGGTTCGGTTTGCCTGATCCGTTATCCGAAGCGGGAGAAAGTGCCGAGACCAACTTTTTCACTGGATCGTTTTATCCTGGTGAAAGCATTGCCGACAGCCCTGGCCTATCTGCTAAGTGCGATTCCTTATGGGATGGTGACCTCTTTTGTGGTGTTGTACGGGAAAGAAATCAATGTAGCAAATCCGGGTTATTTCTTTATTTTCATGGCGATAGGAGTCGGAGTGGCCCGTCTTATTTCCGGACGTTTGGTCGATCACGGAAAGATTCATCTGGTCTCGATCAGTGCACTGACGTTCCTGACACTTTCGTTTGCCGTTTTTGCCCTTTTCCATAATGAGATTGTTTTCTTCGCTTCTGCCTTGGCTATCGGTATCGGATTTGGTGTTTGTGTACCGGCTATTCAATGTCTTTTTGTGAATGTTGCTCCACATTATATGCGTGGGACGGCTACTTCCACTTATCTGACTTCTTTCGATTTCGGTGTGGGAATCGGTATGCTTGCTGCCGGTTTTATTGCTTCCCGTGCAGATCTGGCAACAGCTTATTTAGTCGGTTCGGGTTGTTGCCTGGTGTCGCTTCTGGTTTATCTGCGCTGGGTACGGTCGTCGTATGAGAAATATAAGTTGGTGGGCTGAGGTTTAGATAATATTTTTGTATTTTTATCCTGATCAAAAAAACATTACAGCCAATATCCTCCGATTGATATAAAGACCTATCGTAACAGCCACGACCGTTTTCTGATAGTGGACGGGACAGAAGTATATCATATCGGAGCTTCCCTGAAAGACTTGGGCAAGAAGATGTTTGCATTCTCAAAGCTGGATATTCCGGCTGTGGCGATTACAAATCTGTTATAGCAAATATATTAGCGATTTGGATATATTAATAAACCTGTTCGTGAACAATGTTATAAAACATACTGTTATATAGATGAACGCAAAAAGAGAGATAGATAGGAGGCAGCGGCCTCCATGTTTAGGTTTATTAATTAAATGTTTAGGTATTATGAGACGTTTTGGTATGGCTGTAGCAGCCATTTTATTATGTGCAACAGTAGGTTTTGCACGCGAGAACCGTAAGATGAGTAAAGAACCGTTTGCTATTAACTTTGAAAAACTGAGTTATTATTTACAATTAACTCCATCTCAGACAAATGAAGTAGCAAATATAAATGAATATTTCCTTGATATGCAACGTGCAAGCCTTCGTTCAAGCGAAAGCAAACAACAGAAGAAAATGCATCAGGCTGTATATGGGAACTTGAAATTGATGAAACAGGTTCTGACTCCCGATCAGTATCGCAAATATGTAACATTGTTGAATGTAACAAATAATAATAACCGCGCATTGAGCCTTTAATAATAAAAGGCACCGGGTAGTCCCATAAACGGTTATTATATCAGATAAAAGGAGATTGCGCAAATTGTTTGCGTAGTCTCCTTTTTTTCGAGTATTTTGTCATCCGGACTTCCCCTATGTCTAAAGAACTTATTCCTTTTTTCAACCATATAAAAATTTATAATAAATATTTGCTACACGGTTGTTTTCATTTCTAAATATCCCTACCTTTGCCTTCACGTATTAGAATTAAGACGTAGAAGCGTTAAGATATTATCCGACATTGAAATCTGGACAATTTCAACTACACGGATAATAACAAACAGTTTCTACGCCTATGTTGTTGTATACTCATTCTGATTATGCTAGGATATAATCGTATACCAACATAAGGCGTGGAGCTATTGTTTATTATTGTGTAGTGGGCAGTCCAGAGCCTCAATGTCAATAATATCCAATAGTCTCCACGCTTCTTTTTTGTTAACGCCGAACGGAGGAGACAGGGAGGGATAAATATATAATCATTATGAGGAAGAAAATTATATCATTATTTCTTTCTTTACTCTTTATTCCAAATTTATTTGGTAAAGACGTGAAAATAACGGTAATTCCGTCAGATGCCAAAATTTTTATTGATGGTAATTATGTGGCAGATGGAGTTACTAATGCATCTCTTAAAAAGAAAGATGGTTTTTTAGTTTTAAAGTTTGAAAAAGAGGGTTACGTGACATTAGAGACAAAATTCTTTGCGACGGATAAAAGAAAAGCAGTCTCTTATACATTACGCAGAGATGCCTTTTTTGATGTATCTGTAGCATCTGGATTAGTCAACAAGTATTTCACAGTGAAAATCTCCAATGATTTATATACAGATAAAGAAGATGGAAAACGAGACAGTGAATTAGCTTGGAAAATGATACATCAAATAATATTGAACTATTTTGATGAGATCCAAACAACAGATGTAGCATCAGGTTTTATACAGACACCTTGGTTATATAAAACATTTCCCGATGCAGATAAAGTTGTAAGAACAAGAGTTTCTGTAAAAGAAAGTAATCTTGGTGGAGATTTAACTTTCCAAATAAAAATCACATCAGAGGCCGCACCTTTAATTGGTCAAAACAGGGAAGAAACTTATCGGGAAATAAATCGAATCGTAAAAGATTTAGAACCATTAATTAGTGAATTTCAAGCCAGGTTGGGTAAATAACTAGGTATAAAACAATAAAAGAATTGACAATGAAACATTTATTAATTTCAATAGGCTTGTTGTTGGCAACAATAACAAATGCTCAAATAAAAGATACTTTTGATAGTAATTCATTAGGATGGACTGAAGCATCATCCTCTGATGGAGAAGCAGTAATAAGAGATGGGGTTATGCATATGGAGAGCAAAAAGGGTGCGAGTAATTTTGCCACCATTATGTTTGGAACAAAAGCAGAACCATCCTTTGTTGAAACGCATACATATGGGGGATTTGATCCTAATAAAGATTTCGAAATAACATGTGAGGCTCTTGTAAAGAAAATAGATGAAAATAACGTGTTTGGTATTATGTTGGATTATATAGATGAAGGTAATTTCTTATTGTTTGTTGTGACAGAACAACAATCATACCTATATAGATTCAAAGATTACCAGATGGTTGGTAGAATAAAAAACAGAATAAAGCTTAAATCTCAAAAGAAAGTATCATTAGATTTTAAAGTAAAAAGTTCATATCAAAGATTGCAATTCTATGTAAATGATATGTTAGCTTTGGAAGCAAGATATTTGCCTTTAACTTCTTCTGGAATAGGATTCTATGTGTTTGGTAAACAAACGGTTGATTTTGATAATTTGGAAATAAAACAATAAAATTTAGTTTTATCTGATTTTGAATAAAATAAAGTAACCATATTCTTCCGGAAATATCATTATATTTCTGTGGAGATATAACGATATTATACGGAGAATATGGTTGCTTTTTTCACCTCTGTATAAAAAAACTGGGGGAAGAAGACAAAAGGACAAAAGGACATAAAGCTATTTATCCTTTGTATATACCTCTGTGTGCTTTAGGATTCCGAGGCTGCTTCCGGGCAATCTGCTTTATAATAGCATCTATGCTCTGACCGGAGTCTGCCTTTGGAGACCCATTTTTTTAGAACTCGTTGGACTGTCTTGGGGTGTACATCCTGGATTATCTTGAATATCTCTGCTGCCTGACCAAAGGTAAACTTGCAGGGGAGGTTTTCGAATATATACGCATATGTGGTTTCATAACTATCTTTGTTTACAGGGATATCCGGCAAAGAAGATAATAAACGCACATGCTGATCGATCCAGAAGTCGTTCCAACTGATTACGAGTGCGATGATTTCGTCGGGGATATCATGCTTTCCCGTACGGATTCCCTTTTCATACAGTCCAAAAACCGTTAGGATCATCGCTAGATTGACATCTTTCTTTGTTAATCGTCTGATGAAGCTGTCAAGTGAATCACTTGAAAAACGAGCATAACGCATCTCTGCATCTTTGATGTAGGTGTCTAACATATCCCGCGAGCTTTTTGTCAAGTTAAAAGTTAGCTCTGCATTCATTGCATATTGGCTGAATGTCTTTGCTCTTTCTTCAAATGCTTCTTGATGAGCCTTGTAGGTGTCATAGTCTAGATCGCCTTCGTCTTTCAACCCTTGGTAGGGACTTTCCGGTAGATAGTTATTCAGGCAACGACTGGCTAAACCGTTTTCTTTATTTTTTAAAAAGTTAGTCAACTGTGCAGGTGTACCGGCCGCCAGTATGGCAAGCTGAGTTTTGTCTTTGTAGACATCTCCGCGTATTTGTGTATAAGAGGAGATAGGTTCGCCTTCATATGTCGCCCTTAAAGTAGGGGAGAGAGGGTTTTCTTTCATATCCAGATTGGAATCGATCTCTGTGGTATAGAGCAAGCAGGGGAGGAGACCGTTGTCCACTGTTTTTTGGATCAGCCTGCTTGCTGATATATTGAGAGATAAGTCAATTTTGACAAGTGCCGGTATGACAGGTTCGGCACCGCATCCACAATCCCCTTCTTTGCAATTCTTCTGGCACTTTTCCCAGTTTTTATGTTCTTCTTTTTTCTTTCGAGCCTCTTCTTTCGATTCGTTTTCGATGTGTTTAGCATGTATCCGGAAGATTTCAAATCCCCGACCGATACAGCTCTTTCCTGACGCTGCGGGGCCACTAACAAGATAGTAAAGTTTTGCTGTTGCCACTTCACCCCATTTTATCAAGCATCTTACAGATTTAAATATAGCTCCTACTGCCGTCAAAAAGGCTATCAATGTCGTAAACTGTATCTCTTTGCTGCGTTTGGGATTAATTATATATTTGTAGAAAAAGTCAAGGACATATTTTCTGGCTTCTTCTACATCCGGACATTCCGCAGGGAGTAGCTTGTCGTCGTCAATCAGTTCTTCTTCGTTGTCTGGCAACGTGCCTTTGTGTCCTTTTGTCCCTTTGTCCTTTTGGGGGGTAAAAGAGTTCTGATTTTTGCCGTGTTCGGATGAATATCTACGGTAGACATCTCTGACGGTCTTTTCGATCTCATCGGTATCGAAATCAGATTGTGCATATCTTGAAGTGCACTCTGCTACGGCATCTTCTACATCGAAGCCGGCTTTGTTTAGTACACTTGCTAATGATATTAATGTAGAGTGTCGATTTCCGACACCCCAGTTTAAATTATTACCAGCAGCAAGCAAGTATGCTACTAAAATTTTTCTTTTTCTCATTGTTATTAAAAATTTGAATTGTTAATATTATTTCTTTCCAACCACAGTGCTGTATCTACGTTTAACGGAGTTGCCTCGGGGTTATAATAAGCGTTTTCGTCATGATTCAAAAACATACATCGGCTGATGCTGTTTACGTTTCTGTCAACCTCAATATTTAAAATGTATTCGACAATGCGTGTTGTAGCCTCAAAGACATCTTTGAAATTATTATCGTTTATGCCGCCTTCCACCTCGACATAAGAAAGGATATGAATACCTTCCCCTCTGACACTTCGACATGCGAATAGTACAAACGGTAGTTTTTTTATATGGAGTATAAGCTCATTTATCCGTTCTTCGGGTATATGATCTATATCTGTCAGAATAGTGTTATAAAAGGTATGCGAATCTGCATCTTTACGCCCTTCGGGGAAGCTGGCGTGAACAGTGATTATCGGTAATAGTACTTTGGCCTCTTTATATTTCTTCTCCCAATCTTTCATCTCTTTCTCGGTAGCATCTATTATTTCCTGTTCGCAATTCTCTTTTGCACACGATTCTTCCCAACGGGCTTTAGCTTCATTATAACGGGCATAAGATTCCCGGATATCCAGAGTCTTTTCTCGTAGTTCTTTACTTTCTTTGGTCCTTTGGTATAAAACATCCAAAGGAATGTACCATCCTCTTTTTGTTGCCTTCCCATTGTTGAAACCTGAAAAAATAATTTTTTTATGCATAATTGTTTCCTTTTAAATGATTAATAATTTCGTCATCCGGTTCTCCCACATGATCAATAATGCAGTCGAACTGTTTAGGTGTAAGTACCTTTTGATAAGGTTTCCACCCCAGAAGCTCCAACTTTCGTCGGAGAGGTTCTATTCTCAGCCACTTTGCAAATTTTTGCTGGGCTGTCTTTGGCTTATCGCCGGGGAAGTAGGCTAATGCCAGTTCCCGTAATTTTATTATCTTCATGCTTATTTATTTGAGATTTATGCTGCAAATCTAGATGTAGTTATTGTGATATGCAAATAAATTTATGTGTTTTATTTTGCTGAAAATCAGCTTATTGTGTTTGTTTGTTTGCGTGTTTTTAGGTCTTGATTTTTTCCATTTGGTTACCTACAGATTACGTATACTCTCTATTTACTTCAAATTTATTTTTAAGAGTGATATGAGTATGTTGGCATGATATATATATATTATATATATATCATGCTAATACACCCATTTCATTCCTAGAAGTAAACTTAAAATAAATAAAGAGCCTAGTAATCTGTAGGTAACCAAATGGAAAAAATTTGCACATAAAGAGTTGTTGTTCAAAAAAAAATTACTTTTTTCATGTGAACATCCACGTAGTTCCATCCCATGTTATACCTATTCCGTACCTTTATGTTGTAATCAGAAAGAGAGAGGGCCCTGTTCTGATTGCGATAGTATTAATAATAAAGATTGTTTAGGTTATGGCATTGAAGTATAAATTGGTCCAACGGAGGGACATGAGTAAAGATGCAGTGGAAGGTGCAAAGAAGTATTATGGGAGTGTGTCTGCAACAGGCACTCTGGGTTTTGATCAGATTTGTTCCAGCATTTCTGCTTATAGCACGGCATCTCCCGGGGATGTGAAGCTGGTGTTAGACGGATTGGTGTTTGTGGCTTCGGAAGCGTTGTTGCGTGGTGAAGTGGTTCAGTTTGGGGAACTAGGTAATTTTCAGTTGAAAATAGGTAGTGGAGGAGTATCGGATGTAAAAGATTATGACGCGTCGATGTTTAAGAATCCGCATATTGTTTTTCGTCCGAGTTTACGTTTGAAAAGGGAAATATCTAAGGCCAGTGTAGAAAAATGGCCGATGGTAACCGCTCCTGGTTCCGGCTCCGGTTCGGAAGATGACCGGCCGGTGATTGAGTAGAAAGTGAGTTTAAGTAGAAAATGAATTTGAAGAGATTGCGCAATTTGTTGGTGCAATCTCTTCTTTTTTTACATATCTTTGCGACACTTAAAAAATAAATAATGGTTAATCTTTTATGAAACAACTAAGTCTTCCTTCTAATGCTACTTTGAAAAGTGCTGTCGTCGACTACTCTTTTATCGTGGTCGGGGCTTTTCTTCAAGCACTGAGTTATGTGCTGTTCCTTGCTCCTTTTAAGATTGTTCCGGGAGGGTGTTATGGTATTTCCATTGTGATACATTATGTAACGAAAGGAGTATTTTCGATTTTCCCGGATGGTTTGCCGATGGGTGCTACTGCTTTATGCTTTAATATCCCGTTGATGATCCTGGCAATGAAAAAGATCGGTCTGTCGTCCGGTCCTAAAACGATTGTAACATTCCTTCTGATATCCATCTTTACGGATACCCTGTCGTATTTCTGTGGAAATGAACCGTTGGTGGAGAACGATACTTTTATAGCCTGTTTCTATGGTGGAGCAATATTGGGTATCGGCGTAGCCTGTATTTTTAAGGCACAAAGTACGAGTGCCGGAACAGATGTCCTTGCCCGCGTGATAGCCAACAATTCTAATCTGAAAGTCAGCAACATGATCATTCTGTTGGATTCGGCGGTCGTATTGCTGGGATTAATCGTCTTTAAGGATTGGGCTGTTCCTTTGTATTCCTGGTTCACTATTTTCGTATATGGCAAGGTTGTTGAAATGTTCCAGACGGAAAACCCGAACCGTGCCGTATTTATCGTGTCGAAAAAGACACAGGAAATAAAGGATCTTATTGTCGGAAAGATGGGGATGCGTGGTACATTCCTGCACGGACGGGGAATGTATGAAGGTAAGGAAAAAGAGATTATCTTTACAATAGCCGAACGTAAAGACATGCCGCGTTTGAAAGACGAGATCAAAGAGATAGATCCGAATGCCTTTATATCGACAATGCATGCAAGTAAGGATTCTCCTCGTCCGGGAATTTGAGGAATTGAAAAATGAAAATTGAAAATTAAATGACGGGAAAACGTGCAAACCGACATTAATTTTCAATTTTCAACTTTCAACTTTCAATTATTTCCTATCTTTGCCGAACTTTAAACTAACATATAGAAAAAGTAATGCCTAATATCTCACAGCGGGGTGTCGACATGCCGGCTTCCCCTATTAGAAAACTAGTTCCGCTAGCCAATAAGGCTAAGGCAAAGGGTACCAAGGTGTACCATCTGAATATCGGTCAACCGGATTTACCTACTCCTGAGGTCGCGATGGAGGCCATGCGTCGTATTGATCGTAAGGTTTTGGAGTATTCTCCCAGTGAGGGAATACGTAGTTTCCGTGAGAAATTGGTTAAGTACTATGCGAAGTTCAATATCAATGTAGATGTTGACGATATAATCATCACAACCGGTGGCTCCGAAGCTGTATTCTTTTCTTTTATGGCTTGCCTGGACCCGGGTGACGAAATCATTGTTCCCGAACCTGCGTATGCGAACTATATGGCTTTTGCAATCTCAAGCGGGGCTGTGATCAAAACTGTTCCGTCTACTATCGATGAAGGGTTTGCTCTTCCGTCGGTAGAGCGTTTTGAAGAATTGATCACACCGCGTACGAAAGCGATCCTGATTTGTAACCCGAACAATCCGACCGGTTATCTCTATACACAAAAGGAGATGGATCAGATTCGTGATATCGTGAAGAAGTACGATCTGTTCCTTTTCTCGGATGAGGTGTATCGCGAGTTTTGTTATACCGGAGCACCTTATATCTCTGCTTTTCATTTGAAAGGGATAGAGAATAATGTGGTCTTGGTCGATTCTGTTTCTAAACGTTACAGTGAATGCGGTATCCGTATCGGTGCGCTGATCACGAAGAACCAAATGGTGAAGGAAAATGTTATGAAATGGTGTCAGGCGCGTTTGAGTCCTCCTTTGGTCGGACAGATCATTGCCGAGGCTTCACTGGATACCTCTGAAGAATATATGTTGGAAGTTTACAACGAGTATGTGGAACGCCGCAAATTCCTGATCGACGGTTTGAATCGTATTCCGGGTTGTTATTCTCCTATTCCGATGGGAGCGTTCTATACCGTAGCCAAGTTGCCGGTAGACGATGCCGACAAGTTCTGTGCCTGGTGTCTGGATGAGTTCGAGTATGAAGGACAGACGGTTATGATGGCTCCGGCTTCCGGTTTTTATACAACACCCGGTTTAGGAAAGAACGAGGTTCGTATCGCTTACGTTCTGAAAAAGGAAGATCTGGCTAATGCACTGGTTGTCCTGGCAAAGGCTCTGGAAGCATATCCGGGAAGAGTCGTTTAATCAGTTGACAGTTGAACAAACACTTAACTGTCAACTGTCACTTGTCAACTGTCAACTATCAACTGAATCGAATTGAACTTAGAACTATTTATAGCGCAAAGAATTCATTTTAGCAAGGAGGGTGATCGTCAGGTCACACCTCCTGCTGTGCGTATTGCCATAATCGGTATTGCACTCGGGCTGGCTGTGATGATTCTTTCTGTAGCGATTGTAATTGGTTTTAAGAAGGAAGTTCGTAATAAGGTGATCGGGTTTGGCTCTCATATCCAGATCACCAACTTTGATAATAATAGTTCGTACGAGTCGACACCGATAGCGGTAAGCGACTCTTTGCTTCAGGCACTTCATGCATTTCCCGGGGTTTGCCATGTGGAGACTTTTGCCACGAAGATGGGTATCATGAAGACCGATAACGATTTTCAGGGAGTTGTATTGAAAGGAGTGGATACGGATTATGACTGGTCTTTCTTTCGTAATAACCTGAAGGAGGGCGAGATACTCACGATAAATCCGGATAAGACTTCCACCGATGTCATTATTTCCAGATATTTGTCTAATTTGCTTGGTCTTAAACTGGGGGATTCTTTTCTGACTTATTTTGTACAGGAAGATGTCCGTGCACGTAAATTTACGATTACAGGTATTTATGAGACGGGGTTCCTGGATTATGACAAGTTGTTTGTATTGGCTGATATCAAGCAGATCCGTCGTTTGAACGGTTGGGAAAAGGATCAGGTGAGTGGTCTGGAATTACTGGTCGATGATTATGACGATCTGGATCAGACTGCAGAGGATTTGTATTTCGATCTCGTAGAGAAGCAGGACCGGAACGGGAATACCTATTTTGTTCGTTCGATAAAGGAATTGAACCCTATGATCTTTAACTGGCTGGATGTATTGGATATAAATGTGGTGGTGATATTGGTCCTAATCTTTGCAGTAGCCGGATTTACTATGATTTCAGGTCTGTTGATCATCATTTTGGAACGAACCAATATGATAGGTATCCTGAAAGCACTGGGGGAAAGCAATACCAGTATCCGTAAAGTCTTTCTTTATATTTCTTTTTTCCTTATCGGGAAAGGAATGCTTTGGGGGAATGTGATCGGTATTGCTATTTGTCTGATACAGTCTCATTTCCATATTATCACGCTTGATCCTTCCACTTATTATCTGGATGCAGTTCCCATCGACCTGAATATTCTTTCGCTTGTTCTGTTGAATATCGGAACTTTATGTGCATCCATGCTGATGATGCTTGGTCCTTCTTACCTGATCACCAAGATCGATCCGGCAAAAAGTATCCGTTTCGAATAATCCTTATTTGTTTCCCAGCCGGAAAGTATAGTCGTTTTTCCCGCGAAACGTCCGGTATATCCTTACATACAGATTGAATAAAGGTAGAATCAGTTCAAGGAAGAATAACCATCTTGTGACCGGCTTCTGCTGTAACAAATGAGCAGATTTATGCAGGATTGTCGCTTTTACAGCGAATCTGGTGATATATAACAAGCCTGCTAGAACGGATAACAGCCAGTTTCCGTAAATACCGAGAACGATTGCGGCAACAACCGCCAGGAAGAAGAGAAAATAACTCATGCTTTCCATCCTGTAGAATGTCAATGCTCCTCCTTTATAATGGCGATGGGTGGCAGCGCGCGAAACTTTCATTTCTTTCCACATACTGAACCGTTCTATTTTTGCCATTTCGGTGATGCTTTCGGGGGTATATTCCACCCGTGTGTTTTTACCGTTTGCCGATTCGTTGATGAACAGGTCGTCGTCTCCGGCGTGCAGGCTCAGTGATTTATAATATCCTTTGTGGGCAAAGAATAAATCTTTTTTATAAGATAGGTTACGTCCGTTGCCGACATAAGGGTGGCGGGTTAGAGCAGAAGATATGTATTGTAGTCCGCTCATCAGGTTATCGTAAGCGACTAGTTTATGGAAGAAGCCCTTATGGTTGCCGTAAGCACAAAATCCTAATACGATACTGGTTTCTTTATTATAGTTGCGTGCCATCGTGGAGATCCAGTTTTTGCTCATAGGCTCACAGTTCGCTTCCGTGAAAAGGAGGATCTCGTGTTTGGCAGCTTTGATTCCGACAGTCAGGGCCAGTTTTTTTCGGCTCAGATATTTTACATCTTCCGGAATATAGGTGTGATACAGATGTTTATTGTTGTTTTTTAGCTTTTTCAATACTTCGTCACTCTCATCCGTAGAGCCGTCATTCACCACGATTACTTCATATTCGGGATAGTCCTGAGTCAATAAAGACGGTAGATGTCTCCGTAGGTTTTCGGATTCGTTTTTTGCATAGACAATAACAGATACGGCCGGTTGAGCCTCTTTTTTCTCCGTATTGTTTCTCTTGGACTCCTTTAATGGGCGGGCGTATGTCACCAGATGATACAAAAGTTGAATGATAAATAAACCGGCAGTTGTGGCCGCCAGGATCAGTTCTATATTGTTGAATATGAATAAGTCTTTCATTATTGAAGCTGTATTTAAAAAAACGTACAAATGTACATGTTTCCTGCTTAATTACCATAACTCATAAAAGAAATACCCTGAAGTTCTTTATTGTCCCAGTAAATGTGCAATTAATGTAAAAGGCGGACGGAAGGAAGACAGTACTTTTGTCGCGGTAATTTTAATAGGTATAATGTGATGAATAGAAAAATGGGAATCGTGGTTCTGGTCCTTTCGTTACTGGCTGCGCTGGAACCTCTGAGTATAGACCTTTATCTTCCTGCTTTTACGGATATTGCCGAAAGTTTGCAGGTCTCTTTGAGTGAAGTACAAATATCCTTATCCATCTTTCTGGCTGGTTTTGCTATCGGGCAACTGTTTTGGGGATCGCTTTCCGATTATTACGGACGGAAAAATCCGATCTTGCTGGCGACTGCTTTATATACGGTCAGTTCGTTTGCTTCCATCTATGTGAC
Source organism: Parabacteroides timonensis (assembly GCF_900128505.1). Lineage (NCBI taxonomy): Bacteria > Pseudomonadati > Bacteroidota > Bacteroidia > Bacteroidales > Tannerellaceae > Parabacteroides > Parabacteroides timonensis. The sequence goes on along the minus strand of NZ_LT669941.1, from coordinate 2,353,901 downwards.
TTCGATCGAACAACTATGGGTGATCCGTTTCTTTCAGGCTTTCGGAGGATGTGCCGGTGTCGTGGTCGGACGTGCAGCAGTGAACGACCTGTTTGTGAATGAACAACGGACGAAGGTATTCTCTTTATTGGTGATCATTTCTGGTATTGCTCCTGTCATTGCTCCGACTATCGGTAATTTGCTGTTGAAACAATGGCATTGGCACGGAGTGTTTAATACGATGGCGCTGTTAGGTGCTTGTACCATTCTGCTGACCTGGATATTTCTTCCGAAAAGTAAATCGATGCCTTTACCCGAAGGGGTGAAAGCGAAGAAACCTTCGTTGCGGGAAATGGTGAAAGGGTATGTACGAGTGATGAAAGTATGGCCGTATATGGTTTATACGATAATAGGTTGTATGGCTTACGGTGGTTTGATGGTATATGTTTCCAATGCTCCGTTCCTGATCATGGAAAAGGGCGGAATGTCGGGAGATACATTTGCCATTATTTTTGCAGTCAATTCATTGGGTTTGATGTTCGGTACCTATATTATTAATTTCTTCCTGAAATATATGACGTTGAAGAAGCTGGTGAGATATACGCTTGTTTTTCAGTTGTTGATCGGAGTATTGCTGGTGCTGACTTCGTTGGTGTCGACTTCTGTCGTGCCTTTATTGGTGTTGGTTTTCCTGAATCTGATCCCGATCGGATTGCTGCTACCGGCAACGACATCGCTTGGACTGGCTTATTTTAAGGAAGACAGCGGGGCGGCTTCGGCATTGATGGGATTCCTGCAATTGTTGTTTACCGGGATACTGTCGGCTGTAGTCAGTTTCCTGCAAAACAATTCAGTGGTACCGATGATGTGCGGGCTGTTCGTTTGCGGACTGACCTCTTTTATGCTGTTGTTTGTCGATACGCGGCGACGGTTGGCGATGATCAAAGTCCGTTCATGACAGGTCTTTCTTCAATAACGACCGGAATTGTTCGGGGGTACAGCCGCTTTGTTCCTTGAAGAAGCGGGTGAAATAAGAAGCTTCGCTGAATCCCAGGTTGAACGCAATTTCCTTGAAGCTCGAAGCTCCGGAACTGATCATGCGTTTGGCTTCCAGTAATAGCCGTTGGTCTATCAGTTGTTTGACTGTGTGGCCGACGGCCTTTTTTGTCAGTTCGTTCATCCGTTTATTGCTGAGGTTTACTTCGCAGGCGTAGAAGTCGGTGGATCGCTCGCTGATGTAATGCTTGTCTATCAGGGACAAGACTTTACTGACGCGTATATCCTGATCGACCCGGGTATCGGTGTATAATAATAACAGATGGGTGATCAAGGCGTGCATGTATGAATTAAGCAGACTTTTTCGGTGCAGTCCTTCATGTTCGGTGTAGATTAGATGAATGACCTGGCGGATAGCCGGGATTTCTTTCTCCGGGAGAAGAAGCATATTAGGAAATGTATGATCCGCATACCTCTCGATATGAAGGCAGAGGCGCTCGAAATAATCGGGATTAATGGCGAACAGAAATCCTTTCTGATCTTTTAGTTTCAGTGTATGTACTTGTCCGGGACGAAGCAGGTAAAGCTGGTTGGCTTGCAATGGATATTCCACGAAGTCGATATTGTGGCTTTCGTTTGTCCCCGTTTCCGTAAAGAATTGCAGTTCGTAGAAATTATGCCGGTGCGATCCCTGAAAATTCAAAGGCGCGCAGTTTTCAATCAGTTCGACGACGAAGAAGTCCGTTTCATCCAGGTTATGTACAGGAATATTATCTAAGAACATTTCACTTTATTTTATCGCAAAGATAGCTTTTTAATCCTTATTTTTGTGTGGCATATCCTCCTGAAATATGAATGAAACAGTTCTCGAAAAACTAAAAATATTAGCTGAATCGGCTAAATATGATGTATCCTGCGCATCAAGCGGTACTTCCCGTTCCAAGAAAAGCGGAATGATAGGAAGTGCGGCCGGTTGGGGTATTTGCCATAGTTTTGCGGAAGACGGACGGTGTATTTCTTTATTGAAGATCATGCTGACCAATTATTGTATGTACGATTGTGCTTACTGCATCAACCGCCGGAGTAACGACCTGCCGCGGGCGACGCTCTCCGTTTCGGAATTGGTCAATCTGACGATCGAATTCTACCGTCGTAATTATATCGAAGGATTGTTTCTGAGTTCGGGGGTTGTCAGGAGTCCGGATTATACGATGGAGCGATTGGTGCGTGCTATAAAGGATTTGCGGCTGATACACCGTTTCAACGGGTACATCCACATGAAAAGTATTCCCGGTGCCAGTCAGGAACTGGTGAACGAGGCTGGTTTGTATGCCGACCGATTGAGTGTGAACATCGAAATCCCGAATGAACAAAGCTTGCAGATACTTGCTCCCGAGAAAGACTTTAAGAGTGTTTTTGCTCCGATGCGTTATATCCAGCAAGGCGTTTTGCAGAGTTCGGAAGAGCGTAAGCGGTTCCGGCATGCTCCACGTTTCGCCCCGGCGGGACAAAGCACGCAGATGATCGTAGGAGCGACGCCCGATACGGATAAAGATATCCTTCGCCTGTCGTCGGCCCTTTATCAGCGACCGACAATGAAAAGGGTGTATTATTCCGGCTTTATCCCTGTAAATGATTACGACACACGTCTGCCGATGTTGAAACAACCGCCCTTGGTGCGGGAAAACCGGTTGTATCAGGCCGACTGGCTGTTGCGCTTCTACCAGTTTAAGGTGGATGAGATCGTGAACGATGCCTATCCGGATCTCGATCTGGAATTGGATCCGAAATTATCGTGGGCGTTGCGTAACCCGCAGGCATTCCCGGTCGACATTAATAAAGCGGATTACGAGATGCTCCTTCGCGTACCGGGCATAGGAGTGAAGTCGGCTAAACTGATCGTTGTATCTCGCCGTTATGGTCGTTTGGGAGCCGAGCAATTAAAGAAAATAGGTATTGTGATGAAGAAGGCGCAATATTTTATCACCTGCAATGAATTGCCGATGCATACGGTAAATGAACTGAAACCGGAGAATGTGCGCCATCTGCTATTACAAAAAGGCAGAAAGAAAATAGATGACAGGCAATTGACTTTACAGTTTCCGGAATAATATATGGTAGTTTTTATATACGATAAGACTTTTGAAGGATTGCTCACAGCCGTTTTCGATGCGTATTCCCGTAAATCGTTTCCGGATGCGCTGAGGATGGAAGGAGAGCCGTTGCCTCTGTTCTGTGAGGAAACGGTTACTATATGTTCGGACAGCGAGAAAGCAGACCGGGTATGGAAAGGGCTTGAAAAGAAGATATCGAAACTATCGTTGTCGGGTTTGACAGTCTCCTGGCTGTCGGAGCTGCCGGAGGTCGATATGCTGTTGTTCCGCTATATCCGCAAGGCGCTTGACCATTCGAAATCTATTGAGATGAATTTCGGTGATCCTGATGTACTACAGATATCCAAGGTCTGGAAGAAAGTAAGCAACGAACGTCTCCGCATCATGCAGTTTCTCCGTTTCCAAAAGGCTTTGGACGGCACTTACTTCTCTGCCGTCGAGCCTATATATAATGTATTGCCGCTTGTCCTTCCGTATCTGAACGATCGTTTCGGCGATCAGAAATGGCTGATCTACGATATGCGTCGGGAGTATGGCTATTATTATGATCTGAAAGAGACGATTGAGGTTCGTTTCGAGCAAAAGGAAGAGCATCTGTTATCCGGCTTCCTTAATGAGAGCCTGATGGATAAAGATGAGAAACTGTTTCAGCAGATGTGGAAAGAGTATTTCAAGACGATTGCCATCAAAGAACGTATCAACCCGAAGCTTCATCGCCAGCATATGCCGGTGCGTTTTTGGAAGTATATGACGGAAAAGCAATAGGGGGCGAAGCCCGTATAAATAGACTTAGATCTTTTTATAGGATACTAAAGCATTGATCTTTTTTAAGAAAAGTAATTAAATAAACAGCATAGTTCTAGTAGAACTATGTTAATAATGTTTGCCAAAGATAAGTATAACTCCTCAATAAACAAAGGGTTGAGAGGTTTGGGGCAAAATATATGAAATAAGAATATTTATCATAATAAATACAAGGTTGTTGATTGTCAGTTGTTGTGATTCCATAGTTCTACTAGAACTAATCTAATCCATGCTAGTATGCAGAACAAACTGAAAGGGTGGCTCGTCGACAACACCGTAACTGCCGACAATCTGACTGACAAGATTTTACAACTGGAATCAAATGGAAGTGCCGGTATCGATGACATTATCAAAGAAATGCGTGAAGAAGACACCGGTCTGCGTGAGGAGACGCTTCGCCACTCCATTTCATTGTACAACCGAATCATAACCCGTCTTATTCTGAACGGAGTAAGTGTGAACACCGGCCTCTTCTATGCCGTGGCCCGCCTGACGGGTGTTGTGGAAGGAGGCGTATGGAATAAGGAAAAGAACTCCATCTATGTCGTTTTCAACCAGGGCAAGGAGCTGCGCGAAGAAATCGCGAAGACCAGCGTGGAAATACTGGGCGAAAGATCGAATATCATGTATATCCTTGAAACAGAAGATCGCAAGACGAAGCTTCGCGACGGTAGTGCAACGGCTGGCCGCAACCTTTTTGTACGCGGTGCGATGCTGAAGGTCGTAGGCGACAACGAAGCAGTAGGTGTCACGCTGACCGACTCGAAGGGTGTAGTGACGAAATTGGACGAAGATATGATTACGGCAAACAAACCATCTGAGTTGACCTTGCTAATCCCCTCTGAACTGACTAATGGCGAATATACGCTGACGGTAACTACACAGTATGCTTCCAGCTCACTTCTCAAATCGCCGCGCAGTGCATCGACTACACTGTGGATCGGCGGCAAACCGAAAGATGATGATGACGACGACGACCGTCCGGTCATCGAATAACCTATTTAAGTTTGGCGAAGGTGCATCGCCCGTCCAGGCGGCACACCTTCGCCCGACCAGGCGATGAGGTTTCGCCCGATCGGGCGATGCATCATCGTCAAAATGGGATGAACAAATAACCAATATAACAATGAAACAGCATAACAACATTAGTATGAGTAAATATTACAAGAATCGCATCACGGGAATGGGCGCATGGGTCGTCGCATTCCTTTTTTTATGCCTGCCGGTGTCGTGGGGGGAAGAGACGGAAGAAATAAAGGAGACCTTCTATGTGGACGACAAATCGGTCGTGATTGAAGAGAGTGGCACGTATCGGATTACGCAGCGGGACCTGAGTAAGACAACGGGAAATAATATAACTGTAAAAACGGGTTTGACAGTGACAATCTATTTGAGGGATGTGAATATTGAGTCGAGTAGTTGTCCATTTGATATACAAGGGGATGCAAGTGTAAACTTGTGGCTGGAAGGGGTGAATAAGTTGAAGGCAACGGGCGACTACAATAACCATCCAGCTCTTCGCTGTGAAGGAAGCGCTTCGCTGGAGATAGATGGAGCGGGGGAGTTGACGGCGACTGGGTGTGATTATGGTGCCGGTATTGGTGGTGGTCAGTATGGTTCTGGTGGAACCATTACGATTAATGGTGGTGTTGTGACGGCTATGGGTGATTATGGTGCCGGTATTGGTGGTGGTTATACCGGTTTTGGTGGTGGTTATAAAGGTGGTTCTGGTGGAACCATTACGATTAATGGTGGTGTTGTGACGGCTACGAGTACTGATAAAGGTGCCGGTATTGGTGGTGGTCGGTATGGTTCTGGTGGAATCATTACGATTCGTGGTGGTGTTGTGACGGCTACGGGTGATGGTGGTGCCGGTATTGGTGGTGGTTATGGTGATAGTGATGGTGATGGTTATGGTGATAGTGGAATCATTACGATTGATGGTGGTGTTGTGACGGCTGAGAGTAAATATGGTGCTGGTATCGGTGGTGGTAATCGTGGTGCTGGTGAAACCATTACGATTGAGGGTGGTGTTGTGACGGCTACGAGTAAGAATGGTGCCGGTATTGGTGGTGGAGGTCGTGTAAGTGCCACGGGTGTTGGTGGTGCTGGTGGAACCATTACGATTGAGGGTGGTTTTGTGACGGCTACGAGTACTGATGGTGGTGCCGGTATTGGTGGCGGTTTTGATGCTGCTGCTGGCACTTTCTCTACTGGCGAGAGTGGTAATGCTTTTATTATAGCAAGTAGTATTGGGAATGACGATAATACTGATGCTTGGAGCGGTGTCATCCTAAAAGGTACATACAGCGGCAAGGTTTATGGCAACCCAACGTCGCTTCCTGAAGGCGTGATAACCATCCCCGAAGGCAAAAACTTAGAAGTGGAAGCCGATAAAACGCTTACTATCGGAGAAGGGACAACGCTGATATTGGAAGAGGGGGCGAAGGTTACGAATAAAGGTAAGATTACGAATAATGGCGTGCTGGCAGTGGCTGGGACGCTGGAGAAAGGTGGCGGCTCTCTATCTGACACCGAGGAACTAGGGAATTTATATAAATTAGATAATGGTACTATAACCGGTTATAGTTGCGTGGAAGGCGTCCTCCTCACCTTCGATGGCAACGGCGGTTATATAGACTACCGGGAGCAAAAGCAGGTGGTGGCGGCGAAGGGCGGTGAAGTGACTGCGCCTACGGAGCTTTGGCGCCCTGGATATACCTTTGCGTGGTGGAGCAGTGCTGATAATGACAGGACTGAAGTACTACTGTCCTCAGAAGCCAATAACACCTATTACGCCGTATGGAAATACAATCCGACTATCTCGGTGACGGGGCAGGATGCTTCTTATACTTATGGAGATGAGTTAGATATAAAGGTTAAGGGCAAAGTATGGAACGACGGAGGAGAAATAGAATGGGTAGATATTACTCCCGCTGATTTACCGAAAAACGCAGATGATCATTCTGAAGCATTTAGTTGGCAAGACGATTATAATACAGAACTCAGTACTACAATCGAATATGAGATTGCTCCGAAAAATTTGACGCTGAATATCCCCAAGCAGGAGTTGTATAGTGGAGAGGAACTTTATTATACAGTAGGAGAAAATGAACTTGTTGGGAGTGAGAAGCCGATATTTAAAGATTTACAGACTGGCAAAGTTACAGATAGTAATATTAGTGATGAAGGTGAAAATCGTTTCAATAAGAGTAATTATGATATTACATTGCCACAGGAAAACGGTGAAGTGACAGTTAATGAACTAACGCTGGTAGAAGCCTATGCAGCGGAGGCAGAAGAGTTGGCAGAACCAGTTGATGGTTGGCATAAGGAAGGTGAAATATTTACGCTTACACCTTCTGAGGGTTTCCAAATATCAGCAACAGAGGGTGAGTGGGCAGAATCAGTGACTTTGTCTTCTCCTTATACCTATTATTTAAAACGTATAAGAAATATAGATGAGGTAGATAATAGAACAGCTTCGTCGGGGCTACAAACACTACCTGTTCAGATTGATAAAACAGCTCCGGCAATCGAGATTAAACAACTTGATGGTTTGAATGTCTCTGTCACGATTACTGACGATGAGAGCGGTGTGGCTTCTTATACCTATCAATGGGATGAAGGCGCATCGGAATCAGTAGCTTATACGGGCGAGCCTATCACACTGACGGCTCCCTCTTATGGCAAGCACAAGCTTACGGTGACGGCTATTGATAACGTAGGTAATACTTGTAGTCTCGAAGAAGAGCAACTTACCTTTGAAAAGCCGCGCTACAAGATCACGCTTGCAACTGATATTACCGGCGGAACGATTGGGGCTGATAAGGGCGAAGCGGCAGCCGATGAAACTGTCACTCTCAGTTATACAGAGCATACCAACTACGACTTCGCCGGCTGGACGGTGACGAATACGGGGGGCGACGAAACTGTGTCGGTTGATGGTAACAATCAATTCATCATGCCAGACTATGCCGTTACCGTCTCCGCCAGCTTCCGTTATAATCCACCTTATGTGCCTGAGCCTACGCCAGTCTACTACACCGTCACCCTTCCCGCCGTGGAAGGTGCAACCACCGACCCGGCAGCGGGTGAATACGAGGTAGAATCGTGGGGCAGCTTCGGTTTCTATCTTACCCTTGCTGCCGATTACGACCAGTCGAAGCCGGTAGTAAGCACCAGCTGTGGCGAAACAATCGAGCCACGTGCCAGCGATGGCAAGTATGTTATCCGTTACGTGCGAAGCGATTTGGAGATCCGCATCGATGGTATTCAAAAGAATCCGGATCCGGTAGCCAATGAACGGATTGAGGCTGAAACAATCGAAGTCCGTGGCGGCGAAGGTTGTCTCTATCTGCGCCTGGGCATGCGCCGCGAAGTATATGTCTATACCTTCACCGGCTCGCTTATTCGTCGCTTCGAAGCCGCTCCGAACGACAGTCGCTGGACGTTGCCCGAAGGTAATTATATCGTGCAGGTGGATGATAAAGTATATAAGGTAAGAGTGAGATAGGGAGGTACTTTATAACTATTCGATGGGAGTAGGAGCTTATATGATTGCTTTTACTCCCATTGTTTGTTTATGGAATTGGAAGTCACAAATTGTGACCTCCATTTATTTCTGCCAAATCTCCCAAGCCGCAAATGCCTGCAAGAGCAGCATTTCGAGCCCATTCTTGACGACGGCCCCTTTTTCTTTTCCCTTCTTCATGAAGAGGGTTTCATCGGGGTTGTATAACAAGTCGTATAATAAATGGTTGGGTGTGAGCAAATCGTATGGAATATTAGGACAATTGTCTACATTGGGGAACATTCCCAGCGGAGTTGTATTGACAATGACCGTGTATTGCTCCATCGTTTTGGCTGTAATTTCTTCGTATGTAATGCAGTGTTCTTTTGGTTTGCGTGATACCAAAGTGGCGCCTACTCCCAGTTGTTTCAATCCCTGGAAGACAGCTTTGGAGGCGCCTCCGGTTCCGAGGATGAGGGCTTTCCGGTGCGTTTCATTCAGGAAAGGTTCGATCGACTGCTTGAAGCCGATGATGTCGGAATTGTAGCCGATCAGCTTTGTTCTTCCGAAAAGACCTTTAGTGAACTTGATCACGTTGACAGCACCGATCAGACGTGCATCTTCATCCAGTTCGTCCAGAAAAGGAATAACCTGTTCCTTGTAAGGGATCGTTACATTCAGACCTTTTAAGTCCGGGTTTTCTTTCAATACTGTTTTGATGTCTTTGATGTTCGGGATCTCGAAGTTTACGTATTGAGCATTTATTTTTTCCGCCTCAAATTTCTGATTGAAATAAGTTTTGGAAAACGAGTGCCCGAGTGGATATCCCAATAAACCATATTTCTGCATAGCCTTCTTCTTTTTATGTTTAATTTGTATGGGCAGTTCGCGAACTGCCCTTACTGGGCGAACTCTCCTTACTGGCTGTATATAATGAACAAATTCCAAAAGTAAAGGTGCGAACCCGTGCCTCGGAGAATCCCCGGCGAATGAGCAGTTCTTTCATCACCTTTCCTTGCGGAACTACTTTGATAGATGCCGGTAGGTAGCTGTAAGCAGCCTTTTCTTTCGAAAATAACCGGCCGATGCATGGAATGATCGTCTTTGAATAGATCTGGTAAAGTTGTTTCATCGGAAAATGTTCCGGTGTGGAAAGTTCGAGGATCATCAGATGACCGCCGGGTTTTAATACCCGGAACATCTCTGCTATCCCCTGTTCGATATTTTCAAAGTTACGTACTCCGAATGCAGCAGTTACGGCGTCAAACGAATTGTCGGGGTAGGTGAGCGCCGTACAGTCCTGTTGTTCGAATGATATATATTCCGAGTAACCGGCTTTTGCTACTTTTTCGCGTCCGACCTGCATCATGCCTTCGGAAATGTCGGCCCCGATGATCTGACGGGCTTTCAATTTGCGATGCATGGAAATAGCGAGGTCGCCGGTTCCGGTGGCGATATCCAGTATAGACTGCGGAGAAAAAGGACGCAGGAAAGCAATGCCTTTCCTGCGCCATATTTTATCGATTCCGAACGAGAGCGTATGGTTCAATAGATCATAGGTGCCTGCAATCGAGTCGAACATACGTCTGACTTGTGTGCTCTTCTGTTCTTCTCCGTTGTAAGGTAATATCTGTTCTGAACCGTACTTCATATTCTCTTATTTATTTTTCAGATATTCTGTTACGTTCTTTTCGATGCGGGCCAACAGATTGTCTGTATCGCCTTTTTCGAATTTTTCACCGGTGATATGTTCGAATAACTCGATGTAACGTTCGCTGATACCTTCGACGATAGCCGGAGTCATTTCAGGAACTACCTGTCCTGCTTTGCCCTGGAAACCATTATCCATCAACCATTCGCGAACAAATTCTTTTGAAAGCTGTTTCTGCGGTTCACCTTTGGCGAAACGGTCTTCATAACCTTCGGAATAGAAGTAACGGGAAGAGTCGGGAGTATGGATTTCGTCGATCAGGTAGATCTTACCGTCACGGTGTCCGAATTCGTATTTGGTGTCAACCAGGATCAGGCCGCGCTGTGCAGCGATCTCTGTTCCACGTTTGAACAATTCCATTGTATATTTTTCAAGTACGGCGTAGTCTGCTTCAGAAACAAGTCCCTGTTTCAGGATTTCTTCTTTTGAGATATCTTCGTCGTGAGCACCGATAGCAGCTTTTGTTGTCGGAGTGATGATTGGTTCCGGAAAACGTTGGTTTTCGCGCATACCTTCCGGCAGTTTGACACCGCAGATTTCACGAACACCGCTCTTATAAGCACGCCATGCACTTCCGCAAAGATAACCGCGTACGATCATTTCGACAGGGAATCCTTCGCACTGTACACCAACGGTAACCATTGGGTCGGGAGATGCCATTTTCCAGTTCGGGCAAATGTCGGTGGTTGCGTCAAGGAATTTGGCTGCAATCTGGTTCAACATCTGGCCTTTGTAAGGAATTCCTTCCGGTAATACTACGTCGAAAGCAGAGATACGGTCGGTTGCGACCATCACCAATACTTCATCGTTGATATTGTACACGTCGCGTACTTTACCATGATAAACACTCTTCTGTCCCGGAAAATTGTAATCTGTTTTAACTAACGCCTTCTTCATGACCAATTTATTTTTGATTGTTTTCTGATAGTTTGTTGTTCTTTTCTATTGTTGTTTTAGGCGAGTGGGTCTTTGTCTCACTGCGTCGTTTATCGTCGAATTTGTCGTACGCTTCCACTATACGTTGTACCAGCTTATGACGGACGATATCTTTCTTGTCGAATTCGATCCTGCCGATCCCTTTCACTCCCTTCAGTATCTGCATGGCCTGCACCAGCCCGGAAGTGGCAGTAGGAGGAAGGTCTATCTGGGTGACGTCACCGGTAACGATCATTTTTGCGTTCATCCCCAGACGGGTCAGGAACATTTTGATTTGATGCGTAGTCGTATTCTGTGCTTCATCGAGGATAATAACGGCATCGTTCAGCGTACGTCCGCGCATAAAAGCCAGCGGGGCGATCTGGATGACGTTATTTTCCATATATTCTTTGAGTTTCGCTCCCGGTATCATATCCTGCAAAGCATCGTACAGCGGCTGGAGATACGGATCGAGCTTGTCTTTCATCTCTCCCGGTAGGAAGCCCAGTTTTTCTCCGGCTTCAACGGCGGGACGACTCAGAATGATCTTTCTTATTTCTTTATTTTTTAATGCTTTGACGGCAAGAGCGATAGCAACGAATGTCTTACCTGTCCCGGCCGGACCGGTGGCAAATACAAGGTCGTTCTCTTCAAAAGCCTTAACGAGCAGTTGCTGGTTTTCGGTACGGGCAACGATCGCTTTACCATTCATACCGTGAATGATCAGGTTCTCCTGTTTAACGACTGTCGGGGCCTTTCCTTTGATAATGTCGAGAATCACATCTTCTGTCAGGGAGTTGAACTCTTCACAATATTTTTCAACTTCGCGGATTTTCTTCAGGAATAGCTCGGACTCATCTTCATCACCGATTACTTTCATTACATTTCCGCGGGCTACGATGCGAAGTTTCGGAAACAACGTTTTTATCAGTTGCATGTTCGCATTATTCACTCCGTAAAAAATAACCGGGTCTACACTTTCAAGAATATATATTCGTTCTATCATCCGTTCTTTTCCTTTTTTCTTATAGTTTTAATGTTCTATCCTGCTTTTTATTCAGGTACGCAAAATTAGTAATATTCTTTGTCTCCTAAATATATTCGGGCTTTTTTTTGAGAATAACTAGCGGAACATTTCTTTTAGCTTCCAGTCGTCTTGCCTGCAATCCCATATAGCATGTATTTCGATGAGGTCGGGACTGATCGTATAGATCAGCTTATAATGTTTTTCGACAACAAACGAACGATAATTTTCAGAGAATTCGCTTAATAAGGGTTCTGATGGACCTGCTTGTGGAAAAGTCTTCAAAGGTTCGGTTGAATCGAGTAACCTGTTGTATAAACGAATGGCAGCGGATTTACTTTTCTTGCAGTAAAAATTGTAAATCTCATCAAGTAAGGTTATGGCATTATCAGACCAGGCTATTTCTCTTTGCATAGGGGATGTCTTTTACGTAATTCTTCTGTTGTCATATATCTCCCGTTGCGAAAGTCTTCCTGGGATTTTTTCAACACCTCTTTTAGTTCATCTATCGTCATTTGTGCCGGAAGACGTTCTGCTTTTTTGTGCGTGTGTTGGCTGATAAGATTTTTGATCTTATGCAACAATTGTTCGTCATCGATTTGCGTCAATTGTTCAATCAGTGAAAGTTTTAGTTCTAAAGTACTCATATCCATATTCTTTTATTTATGCTGTTCACAAAAGTACGAAATCTTTTCTCTCCTTATCCCGTAAGTCGGGTATTTTATCTATTTTTGTTTCCCAAAATCGGAAAAGAATGAGAATAGTTACAAATACAATATGTTTATTAGCCCTGTTAGTGGCAGTTAGTGCGTTCCCTTCCTGTAAAGAAAAACGTGGTGAGTTGAAAACCATCTGGTATAATGGTAGTTATAATCGTGATTTTAATGATTTGAATGATGTTCAGCTGGCGGTAGCACAAAAAATTGGTATTGAACCTATCAGCAACCGGGAAGAGGCCGAACATGCATCCAAGAAAATGAAAGAGATCAAAACCAACGATTACTATGAGGTAGAAGAACTGAAACATTCCATTCCTTACCTTATTCCTGAAGCAGCAGATTTGCTGGAAGATATCGGTCGCAACTTTCAGGATTCACTCTACAATCTGAATGCTTCTTTATATAAGTTGAAAGTAACGAGTGTCACCCGTACTGTCGATGATGTCAAGAAACTGGGAAAACGTAACTACAATGCCTCCATGAACTCTGCCCATCGCTATGGAACTACCTTTGATGTTTCGTGGGTACGCTATACTAAGATTGATGAAAAAGATACACTGAATATCGACAACGACCGTTTGAAAATGGTACTTGCGTCAGTGCTTCGCGATCTGAGACGAGAAGACCGTTGTTATATAAAGCACGAACGCAAGCAAGGATGTTTTCACATTACTGTACGGAAATAAGGTTGTCGATCACCTTTTTTAGCTCATGTTTGGGAAGTGTACCCAGCATGAGTTCTTTCGTTCCGTCCATTTTACATAGAAGAAGTGTCGGTATTGTGCGAATGTTGAATGCTGTCTCCAACTCTTCTTCGTTATCTACGTTTACTTTGTAGATATATAATTGTCCTTCATAAGTTTGTGCAAACTCTGCCAGTATCGGGTCTAGGCGTTTGCAATAACCACACCAAGGGGCCTGGAAATCTACGATACAAGGTTTATCTCCTATATATTTCCAGTCTTTTGGGTCAGCTTCAAAATGACCGACTTTCTGAATGAATTCTGCTTTTGTCAGTTCTATGGGTTTCATATGCTTTTTGTTTTAATTGATGATGCAAAGTTACATCGGATAGGTGAAGTATGAAATGGCAATATGACTTATATTATTGTCAATTTTCCGGAAGTAGTCTTTAGGGCTTTTTCTTGTTGTGCATGGCTGCTTCTGACAGGAAGGACAGTATCGTTTGTTTATGCGGACCTTCCAGTAGTATATAAATCAGTTCGGCGAATTTGATGGGGATCATTTCATTCTTTACTTCTTTTTCAAGTTTGCGATATAAATGGATGGAGTCGAAAAAGTTTCGGAATATTTTCTCTTTAGGGATAATATGTACTTCCTGACAAAAGGCCAGTTTATGTTGCTCGTTTAAAATATCGGTTATTCCGGGTAGTTTAAGGATATATTGTGCGGTCCATTGATTGAAAAAAAGGGCAAGCATGGAATAGTTCTGATTGCCGATGAGCTCCGAGGAGAAATAGGCTCCCGGAGCGATAAGGCACATTTCGCCTTCCTGTACGGATAGTTCGGAATCGTTATTCATCAGATGAAGCGTTCCTGATACTACATATACAATAGAATGATGTGTCAGGAAAGTGCGGATGTTTTCCCGATTAGATCTGGCCGAATGTTGTAATACTTTAAAATTATCTACTTCTCCGTTAAAAATACGCATGTTCTTTAAAAGATCCGGCAAGATAAAGTTCTCCACTGTCATCCTTTGCCTTTTGTGTTTACGATTCTGTCAAAGATAAGTCTTTTCCTTCTAAAACAATAGTGCTGTGAGTGTTAGAATCTCTTATTTTTTTAGATAAAAAGTATATTCATTACAATTAAAACAGCTGGATAAGAAGTAAACCAAGCAATACAGAAACGCCGGTCGCGATCAGTCCGGGAACCATAAATGAGTGATTTAATATGTATTTTCCGATATGGGTCGTTCCTGTACGGTCAAAATTGATGGCAGCCACTACGGTCGGATAGTTCGGAATGAAAAAGTAACCGTTTACTGCGGGGAAAAGAGCGATCAGCATATAAGGAGAGATTCCCAGTGCAATACCTAAAGGCAATAAAGCACGTACCGTCGCAGCTTGGCTGAACAACAGGATAGACATCAGGAAAAGAGCGATACCGAATAACCAGGGCATTTCAGTAACGATCTGTTCGATAGAGCCTTTCAGCTCCGCCATATTCCCTCCGATAAATGTATCTCCCATCCAGGCTATACCGAAGATGGCAACGACTGCTTGCATGCCGGCTGAGAAAACAGAACCTTGCACGGCTTTGATCCCATCGGTTTTGGTTACCAATAAGATAATAGCGGCTGCCGATAACATCAATATTTCAATAATGTAAGCCATAGACAAGGAAGTCCCGTTAAATACCGGACGGATGCTTTCGATAGAACCGAACAGGATAATACCGATCGTAGCTAGGATAAAAATGGCAACGGACCAGGCTGCCGCCTTCTTGTTATTAACGTCTTTCAATTCATATTTCTCCGTCTTGAATTCTCCTTCGGCGATACGTCTTTTGAATTCGGGATCGTCTTCCAGGTCTTTGCCGACATGGAGGGAGTAAAAAGCTCCGGCCAATACGCCTGCCAATGTACAAGGGACGGAGATCATCAGGATATTAATCAGGCTTATATCGAATCCGTGTCCGGCCAGCATACTTAATAAGGCTACGGTTGCAGCGGAGATCGGGCTGGCGGTAATAGCCTGCTGTGAAGCGATCACGGCAATACCCAGCGGACGTTCGGGACGTATTTTTGTTTCAGTCGCCACCTCGGCGATCACTGGAAGTACGGAATAAGCGACATGGCCGGTTCCGGCGATAAACGTAAAAATGTAGGTGACGAGCGGACTTAATATTGTAATTTTTGAAGGATTCTTCCGAAGGAGTTTCTCGGCCCATTTAACCATCAGGTCTAATCCTCCTGCGGCTTGCATACAGCTTGCGGCAGCGATAACAGCTACGATCATCAACATCACATCGATAGGAGGAGAAGTCGGCTCAAGGCCAAAAACAAAAGTCAGCACAGCCAACCCAAGGCCTCCCAGCACGCCCAGTCCGATACCGCCCAGACGAGCACCAATTATAATAGCAATTAATACGAATGCAAGTTGAATCAACATATTCTATAACTTCTTAATGTAGATTTAGTTTGTAAAGGCTACAAATTTAGTTATTTTTGCTGCGCTAAGAACTACAAATACATTTAAAATGCGCATGAAAAGATTCAATTCCCTAATTTTAGTCGCGTTATTAGGACTGGTAACTAACTTATCGGCCCAGGTCCGCAGTGAATTCCTGTTAGAAAAGAACTGGAAGTTTACTCGCGAAGATAACACCGACTTTATCAAACCCGCTTTCGACGACAGTAAGTGGCAATCCGTGACGGTTCCGCACGATTGGGCCATCTACGGTCCGTTCAGCTCCCAGAACGACAAACAGGAAGTGGCTATTTCACAGGATGGCCAGAAAGAGGCAATGGAACACGCCGGTCGTACGGGAGGTCTGCCTTTTGTCGGTGTGGGTTGGTACCGTACCCAGTTTGAGGTGCCCCAGTTTGCCGACGGGAAGAAGGCTACGATCCTGTTTGACGGGGCGATGAGCCACGCCAAAGTATATATCAACGGACAGGAAGTCGGTTATTGGCCGTACGGATATAATTCTTTCCATTTTGATATTACAAAGTATCTGAAACCGGGGCAGAAGAATACGCTGGCTGTCCGCCTGGAAAACCTGCCGGAATCTTCCCGCTGGTATCCCGGAGCCGGCCTGTATCGTAACGTGCATGTTATTGTCACGGAAGATGCCCATATCCCGGTTTGGGGAACCTTTGTAACGACACCTGTCGTAAAGAAAGAGTTCGCCAAAATAAATGTAAACACAAAGGTCGATTTGCCTGCCGGAGCCGATCCGAAGCAATATGCCGTGAAGACAAGCCTTCGCAACCCGAACGGAGAAATGCTGGTGGAGTCTACACTGCCGTTGACGGATATCGTTTATAATAACGGTACGGTCGATCAGGAGTTTATCGTGCATACCCCGACACTCTGGTCGCCGGATATGCCTGCCCTCTATGTGGCGGAAAGCCGTCTTTATAAGAACGGGACAGAATTGAAAGATACTTATTCGACTCCGTTCGGTATTCGTTCGATCGAGATCATTCCGGGTAAAGGCTTCTTCCTGAATGGCGAGAAGACTGTTTTCAAAGGTGTTTGTAACCATCACGACCTGGGTCCGTTGGGGGCTGCTGTGAATGATGCGGCTATCCGTCGCCAGATCCGTATCCTGAAAGATATGGGATGTAATGCGATCCGTACCTCACACAATATGCCGGCTCCCGACCTGGTGAAGGCTTGTGATGAAATGGGTATGATGCTGATGGCTGAAAGCTTCGACGAATGGAACGTGGCTAAATGTAAGAACGGTTACAACCTGTTCTTTGATGAATGGGCTGAAAAAGATATGGTTAACCTGGTTCATAATTTCCGCAATAACCCGAGTGTGGTTATGTGGTGTATCGGTAACGAAGTGCCGAACCAGTGGCGTGAAGGCGATGCCAAGATAGCCCGCTTCTTGCAGGATATCTGCCATCGTGAAGATCCGACCCGCCCGGTTACCCAGGGGATGGATGCCCCGGATGCTGTCGTGAACAATAACTTTGCAGCCGTGATGGAAGTGGCCGGTTTCAATTATCGTCCGTTCAAATATCAGGAAAACTATAAGAAACTGCCGCAGGAGATCATTCTGGGAAGTGAAACGGCTTCGACAGTAAGTTCACGTGGAGTTTATAAATTCCCGGTAGAACGTAAGGCGATGGCAGTTTACGACGACCACCAGAGCTCTTCTTACGATGTGGAACATTGCGGTTGGTCGAACCTGCCGGAAGATGATTTTATCCAGCATGAAGACCAGCCGTATTGTATCGGCGAATTTGTATGGACCGGTTTTGACTATCTGGGCGAGCCGACCCCGTATTACACTAACTGGCCAAGCCACAGTTCCCTGTTCGGTATCATAGACCTGGCAGGTATTCCAAAGGACCGTTACTACCTGTACCGCAGCCATTGGAACAAAGCGGAAAAGACGTTACATATCCTGCCTCACTGGACATGGCCGGGACGCGAGGGCGAAGTAACTCCGGTGTTCGTTTACACCAACTATCCTTCTGCCGAATTGTTCATCAACGGAAAGAGCCAGGGCAAACGTACGAAAGACCTGAGCATCGGTATCGACAGCAGTTATACCGAAGCTGCCCAGAAGAGTTTCGAACGTCAGAAACGTTATCGCTTGATGTGGATGGATACCAAATATGAACCGGGAACAGTGAAGGTGGTAGCCTACGATAAGGACGGTAATGCCGTAGCCGAAGAAGAAGTGCATACAGCCGGTAAACCTCATCATATCGAACTGAGTGCCGATCGTACCAACCTGACAGCCGACGGTAAAGACCTTTCTTTCATCAACGTACGGGTGGTGGATAAGAACGGAAACCTTTGTCCGGATGCTACCAACCAGATCAAGTTCAACGTTCGTGGTGCCGGAACATATAAAGCGGCAGCCAACGGTAATCCTGCCAGCCTCGAGTCCTTCCAGGCTCCGCAGATGAAATTGTTCAGCGGCCAGCTTACAGCAATTGTACAAACGGAAGAAACTCCGGGAACAATCTACTTCGAAGCTTCCTCACCGGGCGTGAAGAGTGCACGGATTGAGTTGATCAGCCGATGATTATTGTTTATATATAAAGGAAATCCCCTTCGCACATCATTGTGAAGGGGATTTTTTATGAGTAGGTTCAGATGTTGCAGATCTAAATGTTTCACCTTTTCCTAAATACGAACCTTACTCATTCTACAATATTTCCTATCGCATTGAACGTTACATCCGTACTCTGTCCATTATGATCGACAGTGAAGGTATAGAATGTGCCGTTTGCATCGATCTTTACATTGATAGACTCAATCGTATCTCCGGCATACCCCGTAGACTGGAATGCTGCCATGATGATCTGTGGTACATCCTGTTCCGGGATCGTATATGAAGTGCTTTGCCATCTGTAATCCTTATTCAGTTGGGCGATCTTGTAGACTTGGCCGTCCAGCATATTTAAGATATACCCTTCGCTGTTGCTCTGTATATCCAGTAAGGTACAGGTGGCGAAAGTCAGGTTCATCAGGTTGTGCACAGGATTGGGGATGACGATCGGGGCATCTTCGTTTCCTTTGTCGGGGACTGCTTTGATGAGGTTACCGTATTCGGAGTAATACAAATCCATGTCGCTATCCGCCTTTTCGGCCTCAATCTTGTAGACTACCGCCATGCTGTCGCGGTGGATGGTATAGGTATCGTCCACTTTCCAACCCGCGTAAAGGCCGTTGTCGAAGGCCGTTGTGACAGGTTGAGGCAACTGGTTGAAAGGCGTGTCGGCCTTATCCATCATCCATTTACCCTGTTCGGTGAGCCACGCTTCGGTGGAGACGCCGTTGTTGGTGAATTCGGCTACATAATAATTACCTTCGATGGTGAAGATCGGATTGGAGGCATCCGGATATTTGTCGTTGAAGGTCTGTAACACAGGCTGGGTCGGTTCGATCGCATTCTTGTGGTCGTCGTCGTTGTTGTCGCAAGCCGTCGTGAATAAAGCCATTCCTGCGATCAGGGAGAATAAGATTGATCTTGTGTTCATACGTTTTTTGTTTAGCGATTAATACATTGTATAATTGTGTTGGATAATAACAACCCTGCCGCGTGGAATGTTCTGTGTAAAACCGAACACACTGTCCGATATTGAACACTCTATATTTGTAACTAATAGCACATATTCAATACGTTAGCTTTTTGGCACGGAGTTTGCCTCTAGCGGGGCAGAACATAAAACAATACTAAATATGGACAGAGAGATATCGAAAGAGGAACAAAGAAAAGAACAACGCAAGCAATTTATAAAGATCGGCGCCGGTGTAGGAGCTGCCGTGGTACTGATAGCCGTTGTCATCTCTTTTCTGCAAACCAGCCTGAATCGTAAAGATTTAACTATATCGACCGTAGATAAAGGCGTGATAGAAGTATCCGTCAGTGCCTCCGGTAAGGTGATCCCCGCATTTGAGGAAATCATCAACTCTCCGATCAATTCCCGCATCGTCGAGATTTACAAAAAGGGTGGCGACTCCGTCGATATCGGAACGCCTATCCTCAAGCTCGACCTGCAAAGCGCGGAGACAGACTACAAGAAGCTCCTCGACGAAGAACAGATGAAACGCCTCGAGCTTGAGAAACTACGTGTCACCAACCATAGCAAACTCTCGGAAATGGAGATGAAGCTGAAAGTGTCCCGCATGGAACTCGACCGTAAAGCAGTGGAACTTCGCAACGAACGTTACCTCGACAGCCTCGGCGCGGGCACCACCGACAAAGTCCGCCAGGTGGAACTCGACTACAATGTCAGCCAACTCAAACTAAAGGAAGACGAACAGAAATACATTAACGAACAAGCCCTGACGGATGCCGACCTGAAAGTAAAAGAACTCGAACTCAACATCTTCCGCAAAGGCCTGGCTGAGACCAAGCGTACGCTCGACGATGCCCAGATCCGTTCTCCCCGTAAGGCCATCCTTACGTATGTGAACAACGAGATCGGCTCGCAGGTACCGCAAGGCACGAAGGTCGCTATCGTCTCCGACCTGTCGCACTTCAAGATCGAGGGCGAGATAGCCGACACCTATGGCGACCGTATCGCCGCCGGCAGCAAAGCCGTGGTGAAGATTGGCAGCGATAAACTCGACGGAACCGTCAGCGATGTGACTCCGCTCTCCAAGAACGGCGTTATCTCCTTCACCGTACAGTTGGAAGAGGACAGCCACCGCCGTCTCCGCTCCGGCTTGAAAACGGACGTCTACGTCATGAACGCCGTAAAAGACGATGTCATGCGCATTGCTAACGCTTCTTATTACGTAGGTAAAGGCGAATACGAACTGTTCGTCATCAACGGCGACCAACTGCTGAAACGCAAAGTCCAGCTCGGTGACAGCAATTACGAATACGTGGAAGTGGTCAGCGGCCTGCAACCCGGCGACGAAGTCATCGTCTCCGACATGAGTGGCTACAAGGATAAGAACAAACTCAAGATAAAATAAGATGCTGACGGGAGTAACTTTTCCCCTCTCAAGAGGGGAGAGAGTTACTATCAGCTACTAATAATAAGACAATAATATGTTTAAACAATACTTCAAACAAGCCCTGAGCATGCTGCGTGAGAATCCTCTCATCAGTGTGATATCCATACTCGGAACGGCACTGTCTATCGCAATGATCATGATCGTTATCCTAGTCTTTCAGGTACAGCTGACCAATTTTGTACCGGAGGTGAACCGCGACCGGATGCTCTATGTGGAACAAGGAACCGAGGTAAAGACAAAGAACAACTGGAGCAGAGGAAACATGTCTGTCGAAGCTGTCCGCGAATGCTTCTATTCGTTGAAAACACCCGAAGCCGTATCTGCCTGGTTCACGATGTCATACCCTTTGTCGTTGCCCGGTAGGCAAATGTTTAAGACATATAAGATCTTTTATACCGATCCGGGTTTCTGGAAGGTCTACGCCTTCTCTTTTCTGGAAGGCAAGCCGTTCACGGAGGCAGACTTCACATCCGGCATTCACCAGGCTGTTGTCTGCGAGAGTGTTGCGAGGGGGCTGTATGGCACGACTCAGGTAGTAGGAAAGCCGGTCATCATCGACCGTCAGCCTTTTACGGTTTGCGGGGTGGTGAAAGATGTCAGCCGTGCCTCCGACTCTTCCTACGGACAAGTCTGGACACCTTACACGACCAATCCGATGGTACTCAATATGGCATACCTTGAGAATATGTCGGGTGCTTTCAATACCTGCCTGTTGGCTCGCGATGCATCCGACTTCGATGCCATCCGCCAAGAACTGAAGGGGCAGATCGCTCGTTATAACTCAACGAAGCAGGAAGCAGAGATTCATTTTTTTCACAACCCGATTACCCGTTTCGACAAGGCAATCGGTACAATCGGGCAGGTCAAAGTCGAACTGAAAGATTTCCTCGCGGAGATGGGTGGCCTGCTGCTTTTCCTACTGCTCGTTCCGGCGCTGAACCTGATGGGCGTGACGCAATCGGCCGTACAGAAACGCCGCGGGGAGATGGGCGTTCGTAAGGCATTCGGGGCAACCTCCGCTGTACTCGTACGCCAGGTTCTTTATGAGAACAGTGTGACGACCCTGCTGGGCGGTGTGATCGGACTGATCCTTTCATTCCTGCTTCTGACTGTCTGTCGCGACTTCTTGTTGCCCAATGCCGATACGAAGTTGCAAGGCGATATGCTGTTTAAGCCCGGTATCTTCTTCATCGCCCTGTTATTCTGCTTGTTGCTCAACCTGCTCTCAGCCGGGATACCCGCCCTGCGCATTGCCAATGAACAGATAGCCGGCTCGTTGAAAGGAGAAGACTCGATAGATAAATAACAAGATAAAAGACGAAACGAAGATGATAAAGCATATACTAAAGATAATCTGGAACCAACGACGCAGCAATGGCTGGATCTTTGCCGAACTTCTGGTTGTAGTCGGCATTCTATGGGTCATGATGGATTCACTGCTGGTGGATAAGTACACCTATTACCAACCGTTGGGTTTCAATATCGATAATGTTTATAAGGTGCAGTTGGGAGTTATTATGCCGGGTACTTCGGGGTATGTGGAAGACTCGTTACTCACCACCCGGCAAGGTGAGGACGTACTGCGCCTGGTCGACAACATCCGTCAGGAAGACAAGGTGGAAGAAGTTTCATTGTCCCTTGTCGGCTGTGTCTATACGGAGAACCGTTCCTGGTCGACACTCTTCCGGGCAGATGCGGATACGTTTATCAAGGCAGGTTTCCGACAGTCGACCGTCACTCCTGAGTATTTTACCGTACTGCGGATAAAAGAAAAAGGGGGAAAGGATCTTTTAACGATTATCGGGCAACGGACCGGGATCGTTATTTCCGCCGATATGGAGCGTGCTTTCTACGGGGAGAAAGGTTCGGCCCGTGGGCAGTTTGTCAAGTATCATCCCGATAGTTCGGATGAGCTGCTCGTCTTGGCGGTTTCCGGTTCTGTCCGCGAGTCGGAATATAAAGAGAGCATACCTTTCTTTTACCAGATACCTACCCGGGAGCAGCTGCTCGGGGAAATTGAAGAGAATCAACCGCAGGCTGTCGACTGCCTGGTGCGAATGAAACCCGGTTTCCGGGCGGAAGACATGGAAACACTCCTGCAAGGGATGGGCGACCGGCTGACGGTGAACAATGTCTACGTTTCGAGCGTCGTCCCGCTCAGTGAAATGAGAAGCCAGATTCTGAAGAGCCGTGAAGACAACATGAAGAAGAAGACCGCCCTGGTAGGTTTCATGCTGATCAACGTCTTCTTCGGCATCATCGGAACCTTCTGGCTGCGTACGCAGGCACGGCAGGGGGAGATGGGATTGCGTGTCGCTCTCGGCTCGAACCGTCGTCAGCTCAGCCGCCTGATGAACCTCGAAGGACTTATCCTGTTGGCTCTTACTGTCCCTTTCCTGCTGGTATTCATCATCAATATGCTTTATTTCGATATGCCCGACACCTATCGTCTTCCGTATACCTGGTGGCGGTTCGTGGCGACCTTTGGAGGGGCTTATCTGCTGATGGCGGGAATGATCACCCTCGGTATCTGGTTCCCAATCCGCAAAACGATGAAGATGAAACCGGCGGAAGCGTTGCATTATGAATAGTAATAATAAAGAATTAGTTATAACAATTTAAATATCAAACATTATGATCAAGTTAACAAACCTCGAGAAGATCTACCGCACGAAGGAGATTGAAACAGTTGCTTTAGAGAATGTAAATCTGGAAGTACGGAAAGGTGAATTCCTGAGTATCATGGGCCCTTCCGGTTGCGGAAAATCCACCCTGTTGAATATCATGGGACTGCTCGACGCTCCGACATCGGGCCATATCGAGATTGACGGTACCGACACAATCCGCATGAACGACAAACAACTGGCTGCCTTCCGTAACCAGAAGCTCGGTTTCGTCTTCCAGTCGTTCCACCTGATCAATTCGCTGAACGTACTCGATAACGTGGAACTGCCTTTGCTCTATCGCAAGGTATCCTCTTCCGAACGCCGTAAGGCTGCCGAAGCTGTTCTTGAAAAGGTAGGCCTCAGCCACCGTATGCGCCACTTCCCGACACAGCTTTCGGGTGGTCAGTGCCAGCGTGTAGCCATCGCCCGTGCTATCGTGGGTAACCCCGACATCATTCTGGCGGATGAGCCGACCGGTAACCTCGACTCGAAGATGGGTATCGAAGTAATGGAGATCCTGCATAAACTGAATAAAGAAGACGGACGCACCATCGTGATGGTAACCCACAACGAGGCACAGGCACAGCAGACGAGTCGTACGGTGCGGTTCTTCGACGGACGACAGGTTCAGTAGTTACTTTTCCCTTGATGGAAAAGTAACCAAAAGATCAAGGCTGCACCGGCTTCGCTACTCCGGTGAAAGACTACGCTGTCGCCTGCGAACTCGCTTCGCTCAAACAGCGCATGCTCCGGACGCTCCGTCTTTCACCTCCGCTTAACACTCACCCGCTGAGGCCTTTCCTGGAACGCTTCGCATTCCCTTAGGATGGCCGATGCCGTCGGTTGTAGTGCCGGGAGTAACCTTTCCCCTCTTGAGAGGGGGTAGGGGGTGTGTCACTGGCAAGACTGATGGAGACTGTGTACTACCCCGACACTGTTAGAGAGGAATGTCGATAGCCTAAGGCAAGGCAGTGCCGCACCCTGATGCAGTAGACTACCGCATCCCGATGCGGTGAAGAGCCGCACCCGGATACAGTTAGTCACCGCATCCCGATGCGGTAGTGTCGAGGACGGTAAGGTTGACTATCCCTACCCGAGGCTTTTGATAGAGGCGGTAGCTGGGGTTGTATTGGCTATGCACCTCCACCACCCACCTCCCCGGCGTCAGTACTTCGGGGAGCATGAAGGCCAGACGGGTGGATTCGTTGATGAAGATCCGGTTGGGTTCGATGAAATAGCGTTTGTCGCCACCCTCTTCCTGACGAAGCACGAGCCCCACTTCGGGATGGTCGCCCATCACTTTGATACGGAGGCCATGGATGAAAAGCGGGAGGGTGTAGCCGGCGGGGATGACGCAGAACTCGCGACCCTCCTGGCGCCGGAAAGGATCGTTGTGGATACTTACTTCGCTGGGTGCCGGCGCGTTGCGGTGGTAAGGGGTGACTTCCACCGGGAACCAGTCGGCCAGCTGGTTGAGACGGGGCGAGGGACGGAGCTTGATGCGGATGGCATGTCGCTCGCGGTCGAACTTCTCGTACTCGGTCTTGAAGCGGCCATTGACGGTCAACTCCGTACGGCCCAGTCCGAAGTCGACATTGAAACCGTCCTCGATGGCGCCGTAGATTTCTTCCATCATGGTACGGAAGGAGGCGACGAGCGTCCCGTGCGAATAGGAAGAACGATGCTCCACCGCCCGTTCAGCGATGTCGTCGATATTCAGCGTGTGGTGAAGGGGGAGGGTTCCTTTGTAGAACGGAGCCTGTCCGGGGAGCTGGCTTTTGGTCAGGTTGACGAATAGTTTGCCGGGCTTGACGGTCATCCGCGATTTGGGTAGTTCCTTATCCATGACTAGTGTGATTTTAAAGTTTGAATAACAAAGATAGACATTATGTATAAACAATACCTCAAACAGGCCTGGCAATTGATGAAGCAGAACCGCTTCTTCAGTTTCGTTTACATCCTGGGGACGGGGCTTGCCATCTCGATGGTGATGATCATGGCCACGGTCTATTACATCCGCACGGCAGACATTGCTCCGGAGGATTGCCGGAGCAGGCTGTTGCAGCTTAACCGTGCATCGGTGAAGTCGAAGGATGAGAATGGCGGAACGCACAACTGGTCGCTCTCGTTGCACGCTGCCCGGCAGATACTGAGTGATTTGTCGGAGGTGGAGAAAGTCACCCTCGTGATCGATCCGCAAGGTACGGATATGTTGATGGGAACCGTCTATTCGCAGTTGCCAGGAAGTCCCGACCGCTATAAGACGATGGTTGAGGCTGTCGACGGTGCGTTCTGGCAGATCTTCCGGTTTCGTTTCCTCAGCGGTAAACCCTTTACCGGTGAAGAATTCGAAAGCGGCGTGAAGCGTGTCGTGTTGAGTGAATCGTATGCCCGCCGCCTGTTCGGGACGATAGAGGCGGAAGGCAAAGCCGTTCTACTCAACGGGCTGGAATACCGTGTCAGCGGGGTGGTGAGGGATGTTTCATCGGTTATGTCGATGACTTGTGCCGATATCTGGATACCGATCACTTCGGTTCCTGTCCTGGCGGAAACGGCCAATGCCGAGAGGTCTGCCGGCCCTGTTGCCGCCTACCTGCTTGTCTCCGGTCCCGCCCGTTTCGAAGCCGTCCGCGATGAGGTGAACCGCCGCCGGCTCCAATACAACGCTACTTTGCAGGAGAGGTATGTGGATACATTTTGGCTATCCACTCCGAAGCAGACGGAGCTTCAGAAACTCGACTACGGTTCGTCGCTGTCGGATATCATCCGCCGTTACTTGCTTATCGCGTTGGTCTTCATGCTTGTACCTGCCATCAACCTGACGGGGCTTATCTCTTCGCGGATGCAGGAACGCACCGAAGAGATGGGACTGAGGAAAGCCTTTGGTGCCGGCGCACGTACGTTGGTGTCGCAGGTGCTGACCGAAAACCTGATGTTGACCTGTATCGGCGGACTGGCCGGTTTGCTGGTGTCGTGGGTACTGGTTGTCGTGTTGCGTAACTTCCTGCTCGGCAGCGTCGGATACATGGCTGCGACGGGCGATGTACAGCTCACATTCGGCATGTTGTTCAACTTCCCGCTTTTCTTTTCGGCTTTCGGGCTTTGCGTGTTCCTTAATTTGCTCTCGTCGCTGTTGCCCGTATGGAAAGCCGTGCGCCGGCCGATAGCAGACTCGATCAACGATAAATAATGATATATATATGATAAGACATCTATTTAAATTAATATGGACACAACGCCGTTTCAACCTGTGGATCGTGCTCGAATTGTTTGTCGTCTCCGCCCTGATGTGGTATATCGTCGATTTTCTGTCTGTCCTGACCATTACCGCCTCTACCCCGACAGGCTTTCATATAGAGAACACCTATAAGTTGACCCTTGCCGTCCGTCAGGAGAACGAAAACGGGTATATTATTTACGAGGAAGATAGTCCCGAGCCTTGGCTGAATATGCAACGCATTGCCGAACGCCTTCGCCAGCACCCGGATATAGAGGGTGTGAGTGTCGGTTCCTGGCATTTCCCTTATTGCCGCAGTAATATGAGCAACCAGTTCTGGCACGATACGTTGAGGGTGAATGCCGATATTCTGACCGTTACACCCGACTATTTCCGTGTGTTCCGTGTTGCCGGCTCCGATGGCAATCCCGAAACGTTGGCACGGGCTATGGCTGAGGGCTATGTGATTTCTTCCGCCGTGGAAGAACGGCTCTTTCCCGGTTCTTCGGCTATCGGGCAGACCATCCTCGATAAAGGCGATAGCCTGGAGATGCGTGTGACGGGAGTTACCGGGCTGATGAAACGGACGGAGTTCGACCGTCCGGCACGTTTCCTTTTTGTCCCGTTGAACGAGTCTTTGTTGTCCGTTGAGAGTGAGAACGATCTCTGGAGCTCTGTCGACATTTGTTTCCGTGTGAAAAAAGGGGTGGCGAAGAACGACTTTGCCGAACGTTTCGGGCGGGAGATGCGACAACAGTTGCGGGCCGGTAATTTCTATCTGTCGGAGGTTACGCCTCTGAGTAATTACCGCGACGTGCAGCTCCAAAAGGCTTATAATATCTTGAATTACCGGATTGGCTTTGCCGTTTTCTTCCTGCTTAACATATTCCTGGGAGTGATCGGAACGTTCTGGCTGCGTATCAATAAACGTAATTCGGAGATAGGCTTACGTATGGCGGTCGGCTCTTCCCGGCGTACCATCCTGTGGCAGATGGTGGGAGAAGGGATGATCCTGTTGTTTATCGCTTTCCTTCCGGCACTGGTCGTCTGCCTGAATCTGGTACATCTCGACCTGCTCCCGAAGCAGTATATGGACGTAACGCCTTTACGTTGCGGATTGACTACGGTGATCACGCTGGCTTTGCTGGTGTTCGTGGTCGTGCTCGGTACCTGGTATCCCGCTCGCCGCTCTTCCCGTATCGAACCGGCGGAAGCATTACATTACGAATAATTGCTGGGGCGGTTTACGAACCGTGCTGGCAACCGGCAGTGTTCGATACCGTGACCACTGTTCGTTATTGAACACTGCGATATTTGTTCTTGATGCTTACTATCAGTTAGTTATGTTTATGGCACGGCATTTGCCTGTCACTGGGTAAAAACAAATAATATAATACACCATGTATAAACAATATTTCAAACAAGCCTGGAACCTAATGAGGCAAAACCGCTTTTACAGCGCGGTCTACATTATCGGTACCGGATTGGCTATCTCGATGGTGATGGTCATGGCGATCGCCTATCATATCCGTACCGCCAATATGGCGCCGGAGGTACATCGTGACCGGACGTTGTATGTCTCTTTCCTGGAATATGCGAGGGGGAACAGTAACAGTTCCGCTTATTTCAGTGCCCGCACCGCCAAAGAATGTCTCCTGTCGTTGAAGACGGCTGAAGAGATTGCTGTAACAACCGATCCGATCGTCACGGCGCTGATGAACGGGGATTCTTATGCCCAACTGCCCGGCGGAGGCGATCCGTATAAGGTGTCGATGATGGGGACGAACGATGGTTTCTGGCGTCTTTATAACTTCTCTTTTATCGACGGGAAGCCGTTTGGAGAGGCCGAGTTTCAGTCTGCCGTACCCCGTGTGGTCCTGTCTTCTTCGTTAGCGAAGAAGCTCTTTTCACGGACGGAGGTATCGGGACAGGCGATCCTGCTGGATGATGTGGAATATCTCGTGAGCGGGGTGGTGAAGGATGTATCGGGTATTACCCCATCGGTGGCTGCCGATCTGTGGATACCTTATTCCTGTCTGCCCTCTATTATGGAAACCGGCAGTAGGGAGGTCGATTCTTCGATCGGCTTTCTGGTAGGAAGTATCTTGCCGGCCCGTGGCGTATCGGAACAGGAGGTCGCTGCTGAGCTGGATGAACAGATCGACCGTTATAACTCAAGTTTGCGCGACGGAAAGATTCGCCTGTTGAATGGCCTGGAATCGCATGGAAAGCATGTGGTTGCGCAGTTTGCCGGAGCTAGTATCGGGACTAATCAGGGAGGTGCAAACCCGGTAAATATCATTTACTTTGCTCTCTGCCTGTTAGTGGTGTTGTTTCTGATGATACCGGCGCTTAACCTGTCGGGGCTAAACGCTTCGCATATGCAGGATCGCATTGCCGAACTGGGCGTGCGCAAGGCTTTCGGGGCACGGCGTACGAGATTGTTCACACAGGTTCTGATCGAGAATATGGTGCTAATGCTGCCGGGAGGACTGGTCGGACTGTTGTTTTCTTACCTGTTGGTTATCCTTTTCCGGAACCTGCTGCTTGCTCCGGGTATATTTGCCCTCCTGACAGGTGAGGCAAATGTGGAGCTGTCACCGGGTATGATGATGAATCCGGCTGTGTTCGGGTATGCCTTCCTGGTCTGCCTGATACTTAACATCCTGTCGTCGATGATACCGGTCTGGCGTGCCGTACGGGTAAATATAATAGAGGCTATAAACAGTTAAAAGAAGAAATACGATGCTTAAACATATACTCAAACTGATCAAGACCCAGGGAAAAAGCAATGTCTGGGTGTTTATAGAGCTATTGATTGTCTTTATCCTGCTTTGGTGGTCGTTCGACTCTTGCCTGATGCAGGGAGTGACCGCTTTCCAGCCGGAAGGTATTTCGGTGGATAATGTCTGTAAGGTGACGATAGCCGTTCGTCCGCGTACCAGCACTTCTTATATAACGTATGACGAAGGTAGTGAGGAAACAGGGAAGAATTTCCTGCGTATCGTCGATCGCCTGCGGATGCATCCGGATGTGGAGGCTGTTACTTTCTGTAGTCAGTATTCGGCTCCGTTCAACTATTCTAACAGTCATAATTCTTATTGGAACGATACGATCTCGTCGACCGATGGATTGGTGTATGAGGTTACGCCTGAGTATTTCCGTGTATTCGATATCCGTACGGCCGACGGTGGTTCGCCCGACCGGCTGGCGGAGGCTTTGTCTGACGGGTGGGTTGTCAGCCGGACTATGGCAGAGGAACTTACCGACGACGGGCGCCTGGAAGGCAAGCGGCTGGCTTTTAACAGAGGCGACAGTACTACTTATCTTGTCTGCGCCATAACGGCTCCGCTCAAGAAACGGGGTTTCGACCAACCGCAGGTAATCGGTTTTATGAATATACCTGAGAAAGATATATACAAAAGCAGTGAGCAGGAACTGACCCGTATGCCGATTTGTATCCGTCTTCGTTCCGGTGTGGAGGGCTCTGCCGACTATGCCGCACGGTTTAAGAAGGAGATGAAACAGAGTCTGGCTGCAGGAAACTTCTGGCTGGCTGATGTGCAATATTACCCGGATATCCGTGCGAAGTATCTCGATAGCTCCTTGCAGATAAACGGTCGCCGGTTGACTGTTGCCGTGAATATCTTCTTATTGGTGAACGTCTTTCTGGCTATGATCGGTACGTTCTGGTTCCGTGTGAACCGCCGTCGTAGCGAGTTGGGGCTGCGTATGGCTATCGGCTCTTCCCGCATCGACCTCAAACGGCTGGTGATAGGTGAAAGTCTGATCATCCTGACCATTGCTGCGATCCCGGCTTTATTGATCTGCCTGAATATGGCTTACATCGATCTTCTTAGTTCGGAAGTGATGGAGGTTACTTTCGGCCGCCTGTTGACCGTTAGCCTCCTTACCTGGGGAATCCTGGCCGGTATCATCACTCTTGCTGTCTGGTACCCGTCGCATAAAGCGGCACACCTGGAGCCGGCAGAAGCCTTGCACTATGAATGACTCCCGTAAGGGCGGTTCGCGAACCGCCCCTACACAACACAAAAAACTATGTATAAACAATATTTCAAACAAACCTTTCACATGTTGAAGGAGAGTCCCTGGCTCAGCTTCATCTCGATCTTCGGTACGGCGTTGGCCATATCGCTTATCATGACGATTATCATCGCTCATCAGGCGATGTACAAGAACATGCCGCCCGAGACGGCCCGCGAACGGACGCTCTATGTCAAGTGGGTCGGTGTGCAGGATAAACTGACTGAAAGCACCCAGGCCAACGGTTACCTGTCGCTAAAGACGATCCGCGAATGTTTTCAGTCATTGGAGATACCGGAGGCGGTGAGTATCACTTCTCCGGCGCAGTCACGCCTGGCAACGATACCCGGTGATCCGGGCGAACGCTGCTTCGTTCTCTTCACCGACGATGTGTTCTGGAAGATATGCTCCTTCAATGTATTGAGGGGAAACCTATATACTAAAGCCGAGTTTGACGCCGGTATCCGGAAAGTGGTGATCAGCGAAAAGCTGGCACGCCGCATGTTTGGCTCGATCGACGAGGCGGTGGGGAAGAGCATGCAGCTTAGCTTCGTACCCTATACGGTCTGCGCTGTGGTGGCCGATGTCACTCCCCGTACTACATTCTCTTATGCCCATGCCTGGGTACCTTTCACTTCGGCCAATATCCCCGAGATAAAAGGAGCGGAAAATATTATGGGACATTACAAATGTATGATCGTGGCCCACTCTTCGTCCGATTTCGACGAGATACGCGAGGAAATCGCCCGGCGAACGGAACAATATAATAAGACGCTGGTCGATCATAAGGTCTATTACTATCGACAGCCGGATACCAAATATGTGGAAGAGATGCGTTTCGGCCCCGGTATGCCGGATATGAGGGGAGTCTATCTTAACTCTATCATCCCTATCCTGATCGCTTTATTGGTGCCGGCCATCAACTTGTCGGGGCTGACCTTATCGCGTATGAAAGAACGGGTGAGCGAACTGGGAGTGCGTAAAGCATTCGGAAGTACACGGGCCGGATTGATCGGACAGATCATTTATGAGAATATCGTGTTGTCGGTAGTCAGCGGGTTACTGGGGCTGCTGTTCTCCTATTGGTTCCTTTACCTGTTGAAGGATTGGGTGTTCACCTCTTCCACCTACTTCGGTATGGATGTGACGGCGGAGGTGCCGTTATCGATCCTGTTTCGTCCGGAGGTGTTCCTGATCGCTTTCCTGTTCTGTTCACTGTTGAACCTATTGAGTGCCTGTGTTCCGGCGTGGCGTGTGTCGTCGATACCTATTGTTGAATCATTAAAAGGGGAATAAGGAGGGATGTATGATGATAAAGCACCTGTTTAAAATAATATGGAACCAGCGTAAGAGCAATGTCTGGATACTGACGGAACTGATGTTGGTCTCTGTTTGCCTGTGGTACATTATCGATTATATGAGCGTATTGTCCACGATCGTCCGTACTCCGCTGGGATTCGATATAACCGATACTTACCGTGTCGATATCAACGAACGTACTCCCGATAGCGACAACTACCTCGACCCCGCCACCAAAGAAACGACTACTGGCCAGGATCTGTTGACTATCATGGAGCGTATCCGGCAATACCCGGCAGTGGAGGAAGTATCCCTGTCGATAGGCTCTCAGCCGTATGCCGCAACACATTATACCAATCAGGTCTATTACAACCGCCTGTTCTATAAGGATACGGTAGGGGTGACTATGCAACGCTACAAGGTAACACCTTCCTTCTTCCGTGTCTTCCGTATAGAACGCGAAGGCGGGAACGGGCCGGCTTTGTCTGATATGCTCGATGTGCATTCGATCGTTTTGTCGGCCAATGGTGCCGCAGAACTGTTACCGGGCGAAAATGCGGTAGGCAAAAGCCTGCAGATAGGTAAAGACGGTTACTTTAAAGAGGTCAAAGCCCTTTGTACGCCTATCCGCTGGACGGAGTACGAAAAGAGCAGGCCTTGTTTTTATACCTTGCTGCCGGAGACGGAGATAGCCGGTGAAATGAGTTCGAACGACCTGGCGAATATGGAACTCTGTGTCCGTATCCGTCCGGATGCCGCTCTCCGTTTCAGTGACGAGTTTCGCCGGGTTATGGGGACGCAGTTGTCGGTAGGCAACCTGTATCTGATCGATGTCCGTCCCTCTTCCTTAATAAAGAGGGCAGTCGTAAGTCCGGTACTGAGTGATATAAGGATACGCCTGATCTTGCTGGTTTTCCTGGTCGTGAATATCTTCCTGGGTATCTCCGGAACGTTCTGGTTTCGTACACAGCACCGCCGGGGGGAGATGGGACTGCGTATCGCCCTGGGTTCTACTTCACATGGTTTGCGGACTTTGTTGATAAGCGAAGGATTGGTAATGCTGTTCCTGGCCATGCTGCCAGCTGTCATCATCTGCTTTAACCTGGGAGTAGCCGAACTGGTCAACATCTATTGGGCGGACTTTACCCTCCCTCGTTTCCTGATAGGAACGGCGTTGACCTGCCTGCTTATGTCGCTGATGATCATCTCCGGCATTTTATATCCGGCCTGGCGTGCCATGAAGATGGAACCTGCCGAAGCCCTGCATTACGAATAACAGATCCCGTACGGGCGGTTCGCGAACCGCCCCTGCATAAACAACAATAACGATTATGTATAAACTCTATTTCAAACAAGCCCTGGCCATGCTGAAGGAGAATAAACTCCTCAGCCTGATCTCCATTCTGGGAACAGCTTTGGCTATCTGTATGATCATGGTGATGGTGATCACTTACGAGGTGAGGGTAAATAACTATTCGCCGGAGGACAACCGTGACCGGACGATGTATGTTCGGTGGGGCGGCCGTGACTTTAAAGGTTCAAACTATGGTAACGGTTACCTCTCCCTGAAGACGATCCGGGAATGTATCCAGACAATGGAAACGCCGGAAGCTGTCGCCATCGTTTCCCCCTGGCGCAGCCAGTTGGCGTCCATTCCGGGAGGGCAGGAGAAGAAAGATTGCCTGATGCTGTTTACCGACGATGTGTTCTGGAAGATATTCAACTTCGACTTTGTATCCGGTAGTCCATATACGAAAGAAGAGGTGCAGTCGGGTATCAAAAAGGTCGTTATTGCAGAGTCGCTTGCCCGCCGGCTCTACGGAACTTCCGATGCGGCTGGTAAGACAATCATGATCAGTTATAAACCCTATACCGTCAGTGGCGTGGTGAAAGATGTGTCTACGATTGCCAAAGCATCGTATTCCGAAGTATGGGTGTCGTATTCGGCGCAGCCTTTCCCCGACGATACCTGGGCAGAGAGTATAACCGGGTGGTATCAGGCCATTATCCTGGCACATTCCCCTTCCGATTTCGATGCTATCCGGCAGGAGATAGACAGGCAACTGGTTCGTTACAACAGTTCGCTGGCCGATTATAAACTCACGCTGTACGACCAGCCCGATACCCACCTGGATTGGGAGATCAAAGGCTTGGGGGCAATGGGGCCTGACAAGACGAAGACCATCCTGCAATATCTGCTGGTGATCGTTATCTTGCTGCTCGTTCCGGCTATCAACCTGTCGGGAATGACTTTGTCGCAGATGCGGAAACGTATGTCGGAAATAGGTATCCGTAAGGCATTCGGGGCAACCCGGGGAACATTGTTGGTGCAGATCCTTTCGGAGAGTATGGTCTTAACCCTGTTGGGGGGCGTTATCGGGTTGTTTATCTCTTATATAGCCATCTGGCTGATGCGTACCTGGTTATTGAGTAACAGTTTTGCTTCGATCTCCTCTGTTTTTGGAGGCACGCCGGCGTTGTCGGTGACGGAACTGCTTAACCCGGTGATATTCCTCTATGCCTTTGTGTTCTGCCTGATACTTAACCTGCTGTCGGCTGGAATACCGGCTTACCGGGTGGCCCGGAAGAATGTAATGGAAGCGTTGAACGAATACTAAACCCATACAAAGATGATCAATCATATATTAAAACAAATATGGAACCAGCGGAAGAGTAACAGCTGGTTATTCGGTGAACTGTTGCTTGTTGCCGTTTGCCTGTGGTACATAGTCGATTTTTTGCTGGTGACGCTGTACGCTTTCAATGCTCCTATGGGGTTTGATATCGACCATACCTATAAGTTCCAGTTCAGTGCACGCGAAGAGGGAGCCGAAGGGTATCTGTCGCCCGAAGAACATCCGGCAACCGTAGGCGAGGACTTGTGGGATGCGATGAGCAGACTCAGGCTGCATGCGGGGGTGGAAGCGGTTGCTTTGTCGAGATTCGGTGTACCTTATAATGAGATAATCAATCATATGTCTTTAGGACGTGATACGGTGGTGGAGAAGACGGCTTGCCGTATCTATTACGTAACGCCGGAGTATTTCGATGTCTACCGTATTCCTGCGGCACCGGGAAGTAACCGGCAGCCGGGAGAGGATTTGACGGCCAATAGTCTTGTCCTGACAAAGGATGCGGCCGATAAGATATTCGAAGGGCAGGATGTTCTCGGAAAGATGGTCTATTCCGGTGATAATACCAGGTCGATTAAAGTAGGAGCTATCTGTGGGACTGTTCGTGATTCGGAGTTTAAGCGTCCCAGACCGAATGTGTATCTCTGTATGGAGGAAAGGGATATAAAGGCGATAAATGCCGGTTTTCTTCCCTGGGCCGAAGTCTCGGTAAGGGTAAAACCGGAAGCGGACAGGGATTTTGCCGAAACCTTTATGAAAGAGAACAGTAATCAGGTGGAGATAGGGAACCTTTACCTACAAAGCATCACTCCTGTATCTACTATACGGGAGGATGGCATACGTGAAGGCAAAGGGGAGATGAATACCCGTTTGTCGATCCTGCTCTTCCTGTTGATCAATATCTTCCTGGGAATAGTCGGTACATTCTGGTTCCGTACCCGCCAGCGGCAGGGGGAAATGGGACTTCGCATGGCATTAGGCTCAACCCGCAGCCAATTGCGGAGCACTGTCCTGGGGGAAGGTGTCTTGCTGTTGACTCTTGCTTTTGTTCCGGCAGTAGTGATTTGTGGCAATATCATGTTTGCAGACCTGACAAATACTGTGCTGATGGATAATACTGTCCTGCGTTTCGTAATTGGCATGTCGATTACTTACCTGTTGATCGTTTTGATGATCATTGCCGGTATCTGGTATCCGGCCAACGAGGCAGCCAGCCTGGAACCGGCGGAAGCATTACATTATGAGTAAGTCAGAAGTTCATTGAGGCATAAATGCCGAAATGCTTATCGCTGGCAACCGGACTAAGGGTCAGGTTATGCTTTTTAGCGAACGGGCGTGTAAAGATATAAGCACTTCCTGCACCTATCGCCGCTCCGGCTGCCACATCCCACCAATCGTGTTTCTTGGCATACGTGCGGCTCCATCCTACATAAGTCGCAACGGCATAAGCCGGGATACCCCATTTCCAACCGTAGCGGCGTTGTATAAAGGCCGCTCCCGTGAAAGACACCGAAGTGTGCATGGAAGGGAACGAATGGTTATCGCTGCCGTCGGGCCGTTCTTTCTTGACGATATACTTTAGGGCATAGGTCATACCTAAAGTCGTTACACCGGCAAATACCCCTTGTTTCAGTCCCTGCCAGTCCTGTAATACCAGGATGGTGGCCAGGCTGGCGGCCGGTGTGACGAAGGCTAGTACGTCGCCGGAGGTGCGTACCGCTTTGCGGCTTCCGCTGATCTGTATTTCCTGTGCATTTGCTGCAAGGCAGGCGGTGAATGCCAGAAGAACAATAAGAATGTGTTTGATAGGTCTCATAATCATGTTTTATTAATGATATGAACGACTTTTACCAGAACTTATTGTTTTCAGCACTGTATTCAAAGCCGGCAATAGCCAGTTTGTGTACAAGCATATCCTTGTCTACATCCATCTTACTGCATAATTCATCGAGTGATGCATATCGGTCGCGTAGTTTCATGTTGACTACGCTAAAGAGCATCGCCGGGTCTTCGGGGAGTTTCATTGTTTTCATCATTTAATTTTAATAACTGTGATATATACTATTTTGTTCAAAACGGGCGGTTTTAATATAAAGCGATCAGTTTAGGGAAAAAGATGATACCGCCTACGATAGCGGCAGCAATAGCCATGATTAATACGGCTCCCGCCGCCAGGTCTTTGGTACGTTTGATGGCTTCGCTGTATTCCGGTGAAACGAAGTCCGCTATCGCTTCCAATGCCGAGTTGACCGCCTCGGCCGCCAGTACCGCACCGATCACGATCACAACGGCGATCCACTCCGTCTGCGAAATATCCAATAGAAAACCGGCCGCTATCACACAGACGGCTACAAAGCAATGTATCCAGGCATTGTGCTCTTTCGTAACCAGTAAGCGTATTCCGTTGAAAGCATACCGGAAACTCCGTAGCCGTTTGCGGAAAGTAAAACCATCATTCTTCATAAATCGAACCTGTTGAAGCCACAAAGATAGGCATTTTAATTAAAAACCATTCATCGGCACCAATACAGTAGGGATCAATAACAGGAATCCGAGGATGACCATCACCAGGATAAACTTCCAGGCCCAGCCGAACCATTTGTCGTAAGGGATACGGCTGACTCCCAGAACGGCGATCAGTACGCCGGAAGTCGGAGTGATCAGGTTAGTGAACCCATCACCGAACTGGAAAGCCATGACGGTTGCCTGTTTGGACAATCCGATGAGGTCGGAGAAGGGAGCCATGATAGGCATTGTCAGGGCGGCTTTCGCACTGCCCGAAGGGATTACCAGGTTGATCAATGTCTGGATAATGTACATCATGCCGACGGTGGCCACCTGTCCGAGTCCTTCCATCCCTTTGGCCAGATTGAAGAGGATCGTGTCGATGATCTTTCCATCCTGCAGGATCACGATGATACCGCCTGCCAGTCCGACAACCAGGGCGGCACTCATAATATCTTTACATCCGTCGAGGAAGAGTTTGACCAGTTCGTTCGGCGTACGGTTATTGGCTATTCCGGCTGCAATCCCCAGGACAAAGAACAGGGTGGCGATCTCCATGATATACCAGCCGTAGCCCATTACCCCTGTGATAAGGTAAAAGATCGTAAAGAACAATAGGTTCAGTATGTATAGGTGAACCGTTTTTCTCAGGGTAATGACTGAAGTCAGGATAAAAGCGACGGTGAGGATCGGCATCAAAGGTAATCCTTCGATTACGCTGTTACCTATCCGTAAGGTCGTCAGCGGATAATAAATGGCGAAGACGATCTGCGCTACCGTCAACAGGGCGAAACTGATCCAGGCTGCTTTGGGTGTATGGTAAGTGACGTCGAGCGAGGTATTGCTGTGCAAGTCGCGCCAGTACTGGTCTTCTTCGTAAACAGGGGAGAACTTCGGGTTCTTCTTTACTTTGGCTGCGTATCGCAATATCCATGCAAACCCGATGATGTTAATCACAAACCAGCAGAAGATACGATATTCTATTCCCGAGAAAAGCGGGATACCGGCCAGTCCTTGTGCTATACCGATCGTGAACGGATTGAGTATGGCTCCCGCAAACCCGAGTCCGGCGGCAACAAACACCATACAGACCCCGGTGATCGAGTCGTACCCCATCGAGATCGCCATCGGAACCAATACCAGGCAGAAGGCGATCGTTTCTTCACTCATACCGAACACAGCTCCGAATATACTGAACAATAACATAATGGAGGTAAGAAGGAAATTCTCTACCCCGATCTTCCGTATCAGCGGATTACTTTCCATCTTCCGGGCTTTTCGCAGGAAACTGACGGTGCCGATATCGAAAGCCTTGCTGTCGTTCACAATCCAGAATGCTCCGCCGATGATCAGGATAAAGACAATGATGTCCGCCTTGTCGACAAAACCTTTATAGAATGCAGAAAAAACTTGCCAGGTCTGTGGAACCCGTTCTACCGTTTCGTAGACGACTGTTTTTTGTCCTGCGTCGTCGATACTTTCCATATATTGTCCGCCGGGAATGATCCATGTCAGGGCGGCGCAAAAGAGGATGATATAAAATATGATAACGTATGTGTGAGGTATCTGTCTTTTCTTCATGATCCTTATTCTGTATCTGTTTCTTCTTCGATTTCTGTCAACGGCCCCAGTTCGGGGATGATGGCACGGGCTTCACGGTCGCTCAGTGTATCCACATCTTTCAGCTTCCGTTGGATGGCACGGGTGCGGGTACCCAGAACCTCTTCTATCTGGCCGCTGGCCGTTTGCAGGTTCTTCTGCGCTTTTTCCAGCATACCGCCTACCTTCTCGAACTCTTTCTTTACGGCACCGAGTATCGTCCATACCTCGCCCGAATGTTTCTGTATCGCCAGGGTACGGAAACCCATTTGCAGGCTGTTCAGGATGGCTGCCAGTGTTGTGGGGCCTGTCACTACCACTTTATAGGTACGTTGCAACTCTTCCAATAGGGCAGAGCGGCGCACCACTTCAGCGTAGATCCCTTCGAACGGAAGGAACATAATACCGAAGTCGGTCGTAGCGGGCGGGTCCAGGTATTTGTCGGATATGTCTTTGGCCATCTTCTTGATGGTTGTTTCCAACAGCTTGCCTGCGGCTTCGATTGCCTGTGGGTCGGCATTGTCGTAGGCATCCAGTAGCTGCTCGTATATGTCTTTGGGGAACTTGGCATCGATCGGAAGATAAACATATTCGCGCATATCGTCGCGTCCTGGCAGCTTGACGGCGAATTCGACAACGGCATCCGATCCTTTGCGGGTATGGAAGTTCGCTTCGTACTGCTCCGGAGCCAGAATTTGTTCGAGCAGCATACTGAGCTGTATCTCCCCGATATTCCCCCGTGTCTTAACATTACTTAGCACCCGTTTCAGTCCGCCTACATCCTGTGCGAGCGTCTGCATTTCCCCGAGCCCTTTTTGTACGCTCTCCAATTGTTCGGTGACGAGGCGGAAAGATTGCCCGATCCGGTCATTCAGTGTCTTTTGTAGTTTCTCGTCTACGGTGATACGGATATCTTCCAGGCGTTTTTCCGTATTGGTGATCAATAGGCGTTGCTGTTCGTCGAGGTTAGCGAACTTTTCCCGTTGCAGGTTGTTGAAAGAAGCGATACCCCGGTCGAAAGCTTCACGGAATTCGCTCATGGAACGAGTCAGTTCTTCCCGATTGTCGCGGGCCACGATGCGTCCTTCTTCCCGGTTGAGACGGAAGTCTTCCCGGAAGTTTTTTTCAATGCGTTCGAACGAACGTTGCATCTCGTCAAGCAGGCGTTTCAGTTCATTTTGTGTATCGGAAGTGTCCTTTTTAGGACGGAATAAGATCTGTAAAATAATGATGATAAGAAGTCCGCAAATGATTAACCAATCCATGTCTTTTTATTTTGCGTCAAAGATAGAAAAACTGTGCTCTCATTAAGTAATTAAAAAGAGTTAAAAGAAAGAACATTATTCTTTAACTTTTGTTTTAGTGATACAAAGCAGCTTATATTTGTGAGCCGCTTTTAACGTAAAACATAAAATACTACAAAGATGGCAAAAATAACATTTAAAGGTAGTGCCGTAAATACAAATGGCTCATTACCAGCAGTTGGAGCAGAGGCTCCGGATTTCAAAGGAGTAAAAAGTGACTTGTCTGAATTGTCTCTGAAAGAATTGAAAGGAAAGAACGTTGTGATCAATGTATTTCCCAGTCTGGATACAGCGGTCTGTGCTGCATCGGTGAGACGTTTTAATAAAGAAGCAGCTTCTTTGCCTAATACTGTGGTTCTGGCCGTATCGAAAGATCTACCTTTTGCACATGGACGCTTCTGTACTACGGAAGGTATAGATAAAGTGATTACACTTTCTGCATTCCGGGGTCCATGGTTTGAAGATAAGTACGGGATGCTGATGGTTGACGGTCCGTTGAAAGGGTTATTGGCCCGTGGCGTGATTGTAGTCAACGAAGCAGGAAAGGTCGTTTATGAGGAACTTGTTTCCGAGATCACGAACGAACCGAATTATGAAGCAGCTGTTGCTTCATTAAAAAATTAAGTAGATTATTGTTTTTCATTGGTTAAAGTTAAGGGTTAGTGTAGAAGGCTGTCGGATGTGAATCCCGCAGCCTTCGTTTTTTAAGAGTTTGATAATTCGGATTTTATTCGTATACTTGCAGCAAATTAATCATCTTTTATGTGTTCAATAACTTCTAAATTTGGTTTCGTTTACTTTGTGTAACGGCAGATAAGAGCCTTCTTATCTTTTGAACCTTCATTTTTTACTTCCGGAGAGGCTTCGGGAAGTACATTCCTATACATATTTTATTTTAATTAAAAGAAGTTATGAATAACTGGAAAAAAGTATTCGCTATTATATGGACCGGGCAGTTCTTCTCTATCCTGACCAGTTCGATCGTCAATTTTGCAATCATCTTATGGCTTAGTTTCGAAACGAAATCGGCTGAAGTGCTCGCTTTTGCAGCTATTGCCGCCATGCTTCCGCAGTCGGTACTCGGATTGTTTACCGGTATATTTATCGACCGCTGGAAAAGAAAGCGGGTCATGATTATGGCTGATAGTTTTATCGCTTTCTGTACGCTGATCCTCGCCGTCCTGTTCTATCTGGATGTAGCGAAGCTCGGACATGTATATATTTTGCTGGCTTTGCGTTCCGTCGGTTCGGCCTTTCACATGCCGGCCATGCAGGCTTCCGTACCTTTACTGGCTCCTAAGTCGGAGCTGATCCGTATTGCAGGGATCAATCAGATCATTCAGTCGGCCTGCAACATTGCCGGGCCTGCTCTGGCTGCTCTTTTTATCTCTTTTATGGAGATGACGAATATCCTGTTATTGGATGTGATCGGGGCGGCATTGGCTTGTACTTCGCTTCTGTTTGTAAAAATCCCCGATCCCGATAATACGGAAAAGACGCAAAAGGTTCAATTGTTGAAGGAAGCCAAAGAGGCGTTGACGGAAGTACGGGCACAAAGCGGATTATCATGGTTGTTTGTCTTGTCTATTATTGCTACCTTTTTTATTATGCCGGTCGGTGTGTTGTTTCCTTTGATGACATTGAATCACTATTCGGGGAATGCTTATCAGATCAGCTTGGTCGAAGCAGCTTGGGGGATAGGTGCTTTGCTAGGAGGAGCCTTCCTGGGGATCAAAAAGTTTAAACTGAACGAGATCTCATTGATAAACTGGATGTATCTTCTGCTCGGATTTACATTCTTGTTGTCTGGTGTCCTGCCTGTTTCAGGATATCCTTTGTTTGTGGGGTTGACGGCCATTGGCGGCATATCCGGTTCTCTTTATATGGCTTCCTTCACTACCGTACTGCAGACGCGCATCAATCCGGTAGTGATGGGGCGGGTATTCTCGTTTTATATGAGCATCAGCCTTCTTCCTTCGATGATAGGATTATTGAGTACTGGTTTTCTGGCTGATAATATCGGAATAGGGAATACCTTTATAATTGGCGGTGTACTGGTCGGGATAATCGGGGTAATTTCATTTTTCGTACCGTCGATAAGAAAGTTGCGAGATAGCTTTATTCCATAGCTTGTCAGAGAAGAATCAAAAATACTTATTGTATAAAATGGCTTGTATTGTAGATGTTCGACGTCTATAATACAGGCCATTTATGACATAGTTCTGATAGAACTATTTTATATTTATGCTGCAAATATAGTATATATTTTATTATAAATAGCTTATTGAAACAATTAAATTAATAATAGTCAATCTTTAAGCTGGATAATGTTAATAATTGATCTAAGAAAATAAGTTAATCTTAAATAGCGGTAGTTTTCAATTCCTTTTTGTTTATCTTATTGTATTTCTGGCCTTTATAGGTGTACGGCTTGCACTAGTTCTATCAGAACTATGTTTGGTGGTTTAAATCCTTAGAGACGTGAGAATCTGAATGCCATAGAAAATATGTAATCTATAAGTAGTGGTGAGTTTCAGCTCCTTGGATCTAATTCATATAGTTACTAGTATTATTATTAAACAAAAAGCAATTGTTATGTTGAAAATCGCAAGACCAGTCAGCCTTATGCTTTTGTCTGCCGCATTATGCTCCGGAGGAGTTTATGCAGCCGGCCATACAGCAATTCCCAAAGTTGACATTTCTCAGCAACAAAAAAGTTTGAAAGGGACAGTAAATGATGTTTTTGGCCCTGTTGCCGGTGCTTCTGTTGTCGTGAAAGGAACGACAAATGGAACAGTTACTGACATGGATGGTAACTTTGTACTGGATGTTAAAAACGGAGATGTGATCCAGATTTCCTTCATCGGCTATCTGACGCAGGAAATCAAGTACACAGGACAGGCAACCTTGAATGTCTCTTTGGAAGAAGACACACAGAAGTTGGATGAAGTAGTCGTTGTCGGTTATGGTACTCAGCAAAAAGCGAATCTTTCGGGTGCCGTTGCATCTGTTGCAAGCGACGAATTAACAAACCGTCCGATTTCTAACGTATCATCCGGTCTGCAAGGTTTGATGCCGGGTGTGACAATTACGGCTGGTGAAGGTCGTCCGGGTGAGGACGGTAGTAATATCCGTATCCGCGGTGTCGGAACCTTGAACAATGCTTCTCCTTACATCCTGATTGATGGTATCGAAAGTGGCTCGATGGATAGTGTAGACCCGAATGACATTGAAAGCATTTCAGTTTTGAAGGATGCTTCTTCTGCTGCTATCTACGGTTCGAAGGCTTCCAACGGGGTAATCTTGA
This sequence comes from Parabacteroides timonensis, assembly GCF_900128505.1. Classification (NCBI taxonomy): domain Bacteria; kingdom Pseudomonadati; phylum Bacteroidota; class Bacteroidia; order Bacteroidales; family Tannerellaceae; genus Parabacteroides; species Parabacteroides timonensis. The sequence goes on along the minus strand of NZ_LT669941.1, from coordinate 2,310,366 downwards.
TTACTACAAAACGTGGTAAAACCGGTGCTCCCCGTATTTCTTATAATGGATATGTCGGTGTGTCAAACCCGACTTCAGTGATCGAACGTGTCAGCTCTGCCGAATATGCCATGCTGTACAACCGCATCGACGAGAACAACGGATTGCCTCACCGCTATAGCGACGAAGACATTCGTCTGTTCCAAGATGGCTCTGACCCATACGGACACCCGAACACAGACTGGAACGATGCCGCTTATCAGACCGGTGTGTTGCACAAACACAATGTCAACGTGAGTGGTGGTACTGAAAACACCAAATATATGGCCTCTGTCGGCTATTTGGGACAGACTGGTATTCTACCGAATTCAGAACGTAAACAGTTCAACGGCCGTGCCAACCTGGACATGAATATCACCAAGAAGTTGACAGTTCGTTTGAACATGGCTTATATCAAGAACGACTACAAAGACCCGAATTCCAACTATGGAGGTGGCTGGTCTGACCAGATTATTCGTCAATTGAACATCCTAAGCCCGATGATTCCTATTTATAATGAAGACGGAACATACGGTGCAACAAACGACGGTAACCCGATAGCCTGGCTGGATTCCGGACAGACAGTCGATAAATACAATCAGAACTTCACCGGATCATTGGCCGTTGACTATCAGATTATCGATGGCTTGAAGGCAACCCTCTCCGGTTCGTATGTGAATGACGACCAGCATTTCAAGGCTTTTGTTAAGAAGGTGGCCGAAGACCCGACACAGGCGAACCGTCCGAACAGCCTCGAAGAACGCTTCACCAACTGGACACGCTACAACTTCGACGCCCTGTTGAACTACGACAAGACATTCGGGCAGTTGCATAATCTGAAAGCTATGTTGGGTTATCATGTTGAGCAATACGACGTACGCTATAACAGTATGTATCGTGAAAATTTCCCGAACAACGAATTGGACGATATGAATGCCGGTGCTACGGCCACTCAGACCAACTCCGGATTTACACGCGAACTGGCTATGCTTTCTTACTTCGGTCGTATCAACTATGATTATGCCGGAAAATATTTGCTGGAAGCCAACTTCCGTGCGGATGCTTCTTCCCGTTTTGCTCCCGGACATCGTTGGGGATATTTCCCTTCTTTCTCCGGTGCATGGCGTATCAGCGAAGAAAGCTTCATGGAAAATACAAAAGATTGGCTGAACAGCTTGAAGATTCGCGGTTCGTGGGGTATGTTGGGTAACCAGGATGCGTTGAGCGACGGAACTCCGACCGGAGGCGACTTCTATCCTTGGTTGAACACTTACAACTTGGGGGCAAACTATCCGATGGGTGGTGCGCTGACAACCGGTTATTATCAGGGAAGCTATAAGATTGAAGACCTCTCATGGGAAAAGTCAACAACCTGGGGCTTGGGTATCGACGCTATGATCAACAATAAGATCAGCTTCACTTTCGACTATTACGATCGTAAGACAACGGATATTATCATGGAAGTGCCCGTCCCGACCGAATTTGCTTTGGGTGCTTATAAGGACAACGTAGGTGCTATGCGCAACCGTGGTGTGGAAATTCAGTTGGGCTATGCCAACCAATGGGGGGACTGGAAGTTAGGCGTTGTCGGTAACTTCGCATACAATAAGAATAAGATCGAAAACCTGGGTGGTGTGGAACGTATGGCCGATGGCGACTTTATGCGCCAGGTAGGTTCGCCTATCAACTCATGGTATGTGTACCGTACAGACGGATTCTTCCAATCTGATGAAGAAGCACAGGCATGGATGGATAAATACTCCAAACAGGATGGTTATCCGTTCGGTTTGCAGTTCAAGGGTGGTGACTTGAAATATGTCGATACAAATGGCGACGGTAAGATCACAGCGGAAGACCGCGAACTGTATAAGACAAAAGATCCGGTGATGACCTTCGGTCTGAACGTGAATGCCGGCTATAAGAACTTCGACTTGACACTGAACTTTACCGGTGCTGCCAACGTTGGTTTCGCTTATACAAAAGAAGCCTTCGGTGAATTTTCCGGTAGTGCAGGCCACCCGTCAACCGCATGGCTGGACTCATGGACACCTGAAAACAAGAACGCAAGCATGCCGCGCGTGGCAGAAGCCCGTATGTCTCCGAGTGAAGCCTCTGTCGTATTCTCTGATTTCTGGGTAATGAACACAAGCTACCTGCGTCTGAAGACTGCACAGCTGGGCTACACCTTCCCGAAGAGTATCCTGGAAAAGGCGGGTATCCAGAGTTTGAGAGTGTACTATTCAGCAGAAAACCTGTTGACATTCGATTCTATGCCGCTGAATGTAGACCCGGAAACAGTAAGTACACGTTTGTCAAGCTATCCGCTGTCTACAACTCATTCATTCGGTGTTAATGTGACCTTCTAAATGATTAATGACTATCTAATATAAGTTGAATTTTATGAAACGATTATCTATATATTTATTGGCAGGAGTAGCGCTTTTCTCTACTTCTTGCTCTGACTTTTTAGATACAGCACCACATGATGCATTGTCGCCTTCTACCACTTGGCAGACAGAAGAAGATGCAGAGAGTTTTGTGGTTGGATGTTATAACGGGCTGTGGGATGCAGGATCGTTGTTATATCTCGACTGTGGTTCTGATATTGGCTATAACAACTTCTCGTGGGAAGGATGGCGTCCTTGGGGAGACGGCTCTTTGTCCAGCGGTAATCCGGGTGCTTCGTTCTATGACTTTACTATTATCCGTCGTTGTAATACGGTCTTGGAGAATATCGATAATGTAGAATTTAAGTCGGAAGCAACAAAGAACGACTTGATTGCACAGGCAAAGGCGATCCGTGCTTACAAGTATTTCTTGTTGAACTGGTGGTATGGTGGTGTGCCCATCATCGATTCTTATCTGACAGCTGAAGAAGCACAGGTGCCTCGTAATACGGAAGAAGAAGTACGTGCCCAGATTGCTCAAGATTTGGAAGATGCTTTGGCCGGTATCAGCGAAACGCCTGCTGCACGCGGACGTATTGCCAAGGGCGGTGTCTTGGCTATCAAGATGCGCGAAGCCCTTTATTATGGCGAATGGCAGAAAGCCAAGGAAGCTGCACAGGCTATCATCGACCTGAAGCAATATGAACTGGATGCGGATTATGAAAATCTGTTTAGATTGACAGGTGTCGATTCGAAAGAGGTTATCATTGCTGACCAACGCATTCCGAATACATTCGGTTTGGGTACAATTGGTCAGATGTATAACAATAAGGATGGTGGCTGGTCGTCTATCGTTCCGACACAGAATTTGGTAGATATGTATGAAATGACAGACGGAAAGACAAAAGAAGAGTCTAGTTTGTATGACGCAGCTCATCCGTTTGCCAATCGTGACCCGCGTATGGATATGACAATCTTGTATCCGGGACAGGACTGGAAAGGTGAAGTCTTGAATACATTGGATGAATTAGAATCTGATGGCAAGACGAAGAACATCAACTATCCAACTTATACAGATAATGCTTCTAAGACATCTTTGACTTGGGCTAAATACTTGGATCCGTTTGAACAATATCCTAATATTTGGAGCACCGGAACTTGTGTAATCGTGTTCCGTTATGCTGAAGTATTGCTTACGTATGCCGAAGCAGCCAACGAATTGGACGGTCCTTCCGATCAGGTGTATAGCTACCTGGATCAGATCCGTAGCCGTGCAGGCATGCCGGCAGTAGACCGTGCTAAATATAGTACAAAAGAAAGCCTGCGTGAACTGATTCGTCGCGAACGTTGTATTGAGTTGGCTGGTGAAGGTGTGCGTCGTGCTGATATTCTGCGTTGGAAAGATACCAACGGTAAGATGTTGGCTGAAACATTGCTGAACGGTCCGTTGAACCGCATTACCGGTACAATCAATTACAGCGAAACTGATCCTTACAAGCGTGCCGTTATCAATGGTGAAGCGCTTATCGAAAACCGTCAGTTCGCCGTGAAGAACCGCTATCTGCCGATTCCGCAGACCAGTAGAGACAAGAATCCGAATCTGGCACAGAATCCGGGTTATTAATTGATCCTATTATTCTTCTTATCGAGATAAAATAATATCTTGATGTATAATGAAGGAAGAGTCGGAAAGCCGTAGTCATTGCGATGACAAGCTGGAGGCTCTTCCTTTGTTTGTTTTTAGAAATAAACTTCTTACAAACTATTGCTTTTCTCGTTATATTTTATATCTTTAGTCCCAACTTAGTATTACTATCTTGTACACCCTGGCTGACTATCCTGTACACCTTGCCAAGCCACCCTGTACACCCTATTCAATTATCCTGTACAGGGTAGTATTACTAACTAGTGACTAAAGAGATAAAAGGTAGTAACCTTTGACATAACTAGTAGTAATATTAAATCTAAAAGAAAGGGAACCGCATGGCTGTAAGGTACAAACTCACGAAAATCAATGACAATATCACCGACAAAGAGCAGGTGAAGTACTCAGTAACCACCGTAAGTTACGGTAATGTAAATCTCGACGCCCTGGCCAATCAGATGGCCGATATGAGCACCTTCAACTACGGGGAGGTGAAAGGGATGATCGAAAACCTGACCCGTATGATCGCATTTCATCTGAAAGATGGCTACACCGTTACAATAGACGGTTTGGGCACGTTCAGTATCACCGCCCAACCGAACCGGGAGGTGGAAGTTCCTTCCAAGGTACGTGCCGAGTCCATCAAATTGAAAAGTATCAGCTTTAAACCCAGTCCGAAACTAAAAGAAAAGCTGAGCGATATAGAGTTTACGAAGCTGAAATAATCGTTTATACATAAAGTTTTGGGAATTTATCTGTCATCTGCCACTATCGGTGGTAGATGGTTGAAGGATAATTTGTTAGGTGTGGCAGATGATGAGGTGTTATCTGCAACGATATCTGTCATCTGTCACACGCCACAAATAAAATAAATGGTATTTATGAAAGTAACACAGATGAAAGGCGATGGTAAGTCGCTGAAAAATATAGAGTTGGAGGCTGTAATGGCAACGATGGCCAATGAAAAGTACAGCAGAGAAATAGTATTGTTGAGAGAGTCACTGAAAAGTATAATGCCTGGTCGTAAAAATGTCCATGCCGATAAGATCCCTGTTTTACTGTTTGCTGCTAAGTTCAGGAAAAAAGAGAATGAACTGTATTTCAGCTCGTACAATGGAGTCGTTTTGGTACAGGTCAATAACCTGGCAGATCGTAGGGAAGTGGAAAAAATAAAGAAATTAGCTTCGGAAGCTCCGCAGACACTGGCGGCTTTTGCCGGATCGAGTGGCAAAAGTGTGAAAATACTGGTTCCGTTTACCCTGCCGGATGGTTCTTTGCCACAAACGAAAGAGTTGGCAGAATTGTTTCATGCGGCAGCCTGCCGGCGTGCGGTGAATTATTACCGTGGCCAGTTGCAATGTGATATCCTGTTTGAAAATCCGTCTTTGGAGCAAGGGTGCAGGTTCTCGTATGATCCGGAACTTTATTATAATCCTTCGGCTATCCCATTGACATTGGAACAACCGATGCAATTGTCTTCTGAAATTACTTACAGGGAGGCGGTTGAGAAAAATGAAGACCCGTTACTGCGATTGATGCCCGGTTATGAGCGTAGCCATATTATTTCCCGTTTGTATAATGCCTGTGTACAGGATGCATTGGACAAGACCGGAGGGCTGGACGAAGGGAGGGAGGTAAGGCCTTTTCTGATCCGGTTGGCTGAAAACTGTTTCCATTCGGGTATTCCGGAAGAAGATGCTGTCCGCTGGACGATGATATACCAGGATCTGAAGTTTTTTGAAGAGGAAATAAGGGAAACGATACATACGGCTTATCAATTATCCAGGAATTTCGGGAAGAAGTTTACTGTACCCCAGGAGCAATTGATGGCTGTTAAAACGGATGAGTTTATGAAGCGTCGGTATGAATTCCGGCGTAATATGCTGACCGGGGAGGTCGAGTTTCGTGCCCGCGGATCTTATTATATTCAGTTTGCTCCGATAACAGATACCGTATTGAATAGTATCGGGCTGAATGCACAGGCCGAAGGGTTGGCATTGTGGGACAGGGATGTGAAACGATATGTTTATTCGGATCGCGCACCGGTCTTTCATCCATTGGATGACTTTCTGGATCATTTGCCTGTCTGGGACGGAAAGGATCATATTCGTGCTTTGGCAGATACATTGCCGACTGCTAATCCGGATTGGCGCGATCTGTTTTATATTTGGTTTCTGAGTATGGTTATGCATTGGCGCAGGCGCGAACATCTGCATGCGAACAGTTCGTTGCCATTGCTGGTAGGACCGCAGGGATGCGGCAAGTCTACCTGGTGCCGGAATTTGTTGCCTCCTTCCCTGCGTCTATATTATACCGATAGTATTGATTTCGGGAACAAGCGAAATGCGGAGTTGATGTTAAGTCGTTTTGCCCTGATTAATATCGACGAGTTCGACTCGGTCAGTTCCGCTTATCAAAGTTTTTTGAAGCATGTCCTTCAAAAGCCGGTAGTCAATGCCCGTCAGCCTTATAAGCGGAGTGTCGATGCGCTGCATCGCTATGCTTCTTTCATTGCGACCTGCAATAATTACGATTTATTGTCCGACCCGACCGGAAGCCGCCGTTTTATTTGTATTGAAATAACAGGTACGATCGATCATTCGTTTACGGTAAATTACGAGCAATTGTATGCACAGGCATCAGCCGCTTTGGCTTCCGGCGAGCGTTACTGGTTTACTTCCGAAGAAGAGTTTTCGACGACAAAGAATAATGAGGCTTTTCAGCAAATGCCTGTTGAAGAACAATTGCTTTTGCAATATTTCCGTCCCGCTTTGCCGGATGAAGATTGTGAATGTTTATCTCCGATTGAAATAGTCCTTTATCTGCAAAAGATGAGCGGTGTGAAGTTGGGAAATAAACGGTTGTCTTATTTCGGTCGCTTGTTGCAGAAAAACAAGTATCCTTCCCGGCGTACCCGACGCGGTACTTGCTATTCTGTCGTAAAAATAAAGTAAAGGGGTGACAGGTGGCAGATGCGGTTGCAGATAAATCGTTGAGTCTGCAACCGTAAATTCGCTGTTCAATAGTGTGTTATGTGTATTTGTTGCAGATGGCAGATGAAATAAGTGAAACATTTGTATGAAAGCTGTTCGGCATTGTTGTTGCAGATGATACAAATCTGATAAAATGCAAACAAATCTGTATCTTTGTATGTCGATATAAGGATGTAATATGAATAAAAAGATACTTCAACTGGCAATTCCCTCTATTGTCTCAAATATAACCGTTCCTCTATTGGGACTGATCGATGTCGCCATTGTGGGACACTTGGGATCGGCTTCCTATATCGGAGCGATCGCAGTGGGAGGGATGCTGTTTAATATAATCTATTGGTTGTTTGGTTTCCTACGGATGGGGACGAGTGGGATGACTTCGCAGGCTTTTGGTAAACGTGATCTGAACGAGGTGACCCGTGTTTTGTTGAGGGCAGTGGGAGTAGGGCTTTTTATAGCTTTATGCCTGTTACTGCTTCAGTATCCGATTCGGAAAGTCGCTTTTCTTTTGATAGATGCTACTGCCGAGGTTCGCGAGTTGGCTACGGTTTATTTTAGTATCTGTGTATGGGGAGCACCCGCTGTACTGGGGTTGTATGGTTTTGCCGGGTGGTTTATCGGCATGCAGAATTCCCGTTTCCCGATGTTTATAGCGATTACACAAAATATAGTGAATATCGTCGCAAGCCTGGCTTTTGTCTATCTGTTGGATATGAAGATCGAGGGTGTGGCATTGGGTACGCTGATTGCCCAATACGCCGGACTTTTTATGGCTTTACTGCTTTGGCTACGTTATTACGGAAGATTGAAAATTCCTTTTCGCTGGCGGGAGATTTTGGGCTGGACAGCTATGCATCGTTTCTTTCAGGTAAATAGCGATATCTTTTTCCGTACGTTGTGCCTGGTGGCTGTCACAACCTTTTTCACATCGACAGGGGCGCGGCAGGGGGATGTCGTATTGGCTGTCAATACCTTATTAATGCAGTTGTTCACCTTGTTTTCTTATATCATGGATGGCTTTGCCTATGCCGGCGAAGCGATGACAGGGCGTTATGTCGGTGCACAGAACCGGAATGGATTACAAAGGATGATCCGGCTATTATTCCGTTGGGGCTGGGGGTTATCATTATCCTTTACAATTCTGTATATGATAGGCGGTCAAGGCTTTCTGGGCTTATTGACCAACGACACGACAGTCATAGAGGCTGCCGGAACTTATTATTACTGGGTGCTGGCTATCCCATTGGCCGGTTTTGCCGCTTTCCTTTGGGATGGCATCCTGATCGGGGCTACAGCTACCCGCCTGATGCTTTATTCGATGCTGGTCGCTTCAGGTACATTCTTCGTTGTCTATTATCTGTTTTACGGAATAATGGGAAACCATGCATTATGGATGGCGTTTTTGATTTATTTATCGTTACGAGGAATTATGCAATGGGGATTGTGGCATCGCCGCTCTTTTGCCTCTATCTGAATATGCTATAGGGGGGCTTATTTGAATGGGGGGCTTATTTGAATAGGGCAGGCCCTGTACGGGCGGTTCGCGAACCGCCCCTACCGTCGCCCCATCCCCATCATCGCCTCTATCCCCATCATAGCCTCCATCCCCCCTTTCATCTCCTATATTTATCCCTATCCCACCTCTCCGGATTCTCCAATATATAATTATATATATTCTGATATGAGTAATCATTGCGGATAATATGTTCATAATAATTGCGATGCCACAATCGTTGGCCTGGTGTGTTATTGATAAGATTAATGTTTTTGGTTGTGATTGTTTTGAATGCGCCGATGATGCGGCCGAGGGGTTTGGTGGGGCGGGAAAGGGCGGTTCGCGAACCGCCCGTACAGGGGGAGGTGATTTCGATGATGGCGTGGAAGTGGTTGGGCATGATGCAATAGATATTGAAGCGGATGTAGGGGGATTGTTGTTCGATTTGTTGGCAGGCGGATTCGATGATTTGGCCAAATTGGTTTAATATCATTTGGCCGTTGGTGATGTTGCCAAATAGGCATTGCATATTATGCGTGCATATCGTTATGAAATATAGGCCTTCTTGGGAGTAATCGTATCCTTGTAGCCGGATACTATGACGGTGGTGTAATAAAGGATTGTAATTGTTCATAGCTAATACTGTTTGGTTGTTGGGACAAATGTAGAAATAAAAAATCCGGATATCAAACGATACCCGGATTTTCTTTTTTATGAGATGGTTGTATTATGCTTGTCTGTAATACGCCAGATCTTCGCGGTTGAAGTTGTTGATGAAAGATTCGATCTTGTCAACTTCTGCCTGGCCGTAGTTGATATATACTTCGGCTGAACGGCGGTAACTGTCGTTTTTGTTGGCATCCTGAAGTAACAGGTAACCGAAGACACAATGAGCGGCAGCTTCTACCATACGGCGTGCCTGGAAGTCGATGTATTCGTTGTCTTTGGTTTCTGTAACCGCGGCAACTACTTTTTCGTACTTGTCGGTCATTGCTTTCAGCTTGTTCTTCAGACCTTCCAGTTCCGGTTTGTATTCGATGGCTTCGTATTCACGGATCTGAGCCAGGTAAGTACCTGTGGTGACGTGGCGGATCGCTGCAACCACCTGCAACTGGGTAGTTCCTTCGTAGATGTTTGTGATACGGGCATCACGGTAGATACGTTCACAGGCATAGTCTTTCATGAAACCTGAACCACCATGGATCTGGATTGCGTCATACGCATTTTGGTTGGCATATTCGGTGGTCATACCTTTACCCATCGGGGTATATGCATCAGCCAGTTTGCTGTATTTCTTCATTTCCTGACGTTCTTCCGGAGTTAGCTTACGTTCTTTGGATATATCGTCCAACGCCTTATAAACGTCTACGAAACGAGCAGTTTCGTAAAGCATGGAACGGGAAGCATCCGCTTTGGCACGCATCAGGGCTACCATTTCATATACAGCCGGGAATTCGATGATCGCTTTGCCGAACTGTTTACGTTCCGTTGCATAGGTGTAACCTTCGCGGTAAGCCGCTTCGCTCAAACCTACTGCCTGTGCCATGATACCCAGGCGGGCACCGTTCATCAATGCCATTACATATTTGATCAAACCTAGTTTGCGGTCACCGCAAAGTTCGGCTTTGGCATTCTTGAATACCAATTCGCAAGTAGGGGATCCTTTGATACCCATCTTGTTCTCGATACGGCGAACATTCACACCACCGTTACGTTTGTCGTAGATGAACATGGACAAACCACGACCGTCGCGTGTGCCTTCTTCGGAACGTGCCAGTACCAGGTGAATATCGGCATCACCGTTGGTAATGAAACGTTTTACGCCGTTCAGATACCAGCAATCGTCCTTTTCGCAGTAAGTAGCTTTCAGCATAACAGACTGCAGGTCGGAACCGGCATCCGGTTCGGTCAAGTCCATCGACATCGTTTCTCCGGCACAAACACGCGGGATATAACGCTGACGCTGGTCGTCGTTACCGAATTCATATAATGTTTCCGCACAGTCCTGCAATCCCCAAAGGTTTTCAAAACCTGCATCGGCACGCGATACCATATCGGCTGCCATGATGTAAGGAACGATCGGGAAGTTCAGGCCGTCGTAACGGCGGGGCATTGCAATACCCATCAGGCCGGCTTTGCGTACGGCATCCAGGTTTTCCTGAGTACCTTTGGCATACGTCACACGTCCGTTGGCAACAGACGGGCCTTCATGGTCTACGCCCTCTGCATTGGGAGCGATGATCTCACCACAGATTTCACCTACAATTTCCAGTACCTTTTCGTAGCTGTCCATTGCATCTTCGAAATCCTGAGGAGCATAGTCATATTTATCCTTGTCGGCATAGCCGCGTTCTTTCAGCTCTACGATCCGCTGCATCAACGGGTGATGCAGGTGATGTTTCATGCTGGGATTATCTAAATAAAAGTTAGCCATATCTTATTTACTGTTCTGTTTGTAATACTTGATCATCTTCGGGATCACTTCTTCAACCGGACCGTTGATCACATAGTCAGCGATGGTGTTGATCGGAGCGTTCTCGTCGTTGTTGATAGAGATGATAATACCTGCGTCCTGCATACCGGCAATGTGCTGGATCTGTCCGGAAATACCGCAGGCGATATAGAGTTTCGGGCGAACGGTCAGACCGGTCTGTCCGATCTGGCGGTCGTGGTCACAGAAACCGGCGTCGACAGCAGCACGGCTGGCACCTACTTCTGCATGAAGTTCTTTAGCTAATTCGAACAGCAGGTTGAAGTTTTCTTTCGACCCTACGCCATAACCTCCGGCAACTACGATAGGAGCACCTTTCAGGTTGTGTTTCGCTTTTTCAACGTGACGGTCGATTACTTTTACTACATAATCAGCATCGGATACATATTTTGCTACGTCGTGTTTTACCACTTCGCCTTTATAATTGGCATCCAGGATCTCTTTCTTCATCACACCTTCGCGAACGGTAGCCATCTGAGGACGGTGTTCCGGGTTGATGATGGTTGCCACGATGTTACCACCGAAAGCTGGACGGATCTGATACAACAGGTTTTCATACGTGATACCTGCCCGTTTATCTTCGTGAGGACCGATCTCCAATGAAGTACAGTCTGCAGTCAGGCCGCTGGTCAGTGCAGAAGATACACGAGGACCCAGGTCGCGACCGATAACGGTAGCACCCATCAGGCAGATCTGAGGTTTTTCTTCCTTGAACAGGTTGATCAGGACAGAAGAGTGGGGTAATGAAGTGTAGGGGAACAGGCCCGGAGCATCGAACACATGTACTTTGTCGACACCGTAAGGCAGTACCTGGCTTTCTACACCTTCGAGGCCGCTACCGGCAACAACTGCTTCCAGCTGGCAACCTAACTGATTCGCTAACTTACGACCTTTGGTCAGAAGTTCGAGACTTACATCGGCAATGGTTGTGCCTTCAATCTCACAATATACAAATACGTTATTCATAATCTTATCCGATGGTATGGTTAGCTAACAGTTCAACAATCATCTCTTCTATATCCTTATCCGCGCTGGTCAGCGTTTTGCTTTCCTTTGCCTGGAACACGATATTCTGTATAGTCTTTACCTTTGTAGGTGAACCGGACAGACCGCACTGTGTCAAGTCTCCGTTTACGTCGTTCACGCTCCATTCCTGGATATTCAGGTACGGGCGTTTTTCGTAAAGGTCTGCATACGGCAGTTCGCTCGGAACATCAGGATGGCAGGCAGTCGGTTGAGCTGCTTTTTCCTGTGCACCCATGGCACGTTTGTATTTCTGTACCAGTCGGGCGTTGCGCGGACGGCAGGGAGCTGCCGAGCCGTTTACTGTGATGACGATAGGCAGCGGACCTTCTACGGTTTCCACACCTCCGTCGATATGACGTTTAACGGTGATACGGCGTGCTGCTTCATCCACATTCAGGATTTCTTCAGCGTAAGTGATCTGTGTCAATCCCAGCTTTTCTGCTACCTGGGGACCAACCTGTGCTGTATCTCCGTCGATAGCCTGACGGCCACCGATGATGATGTCATAATCATTAATTTTTTTGATAGCCGTAGCCAAAGCGTATGAAGTAGCCAATGTATCGGCTCCGGCAAAGGCGCGGTCGGTTAACAAAAAGCCGCCGTCTGCTCCGCGGTATAAACCTTCACGGATAATTTCGGCGGCACGTCCCGGGCCCATAGTCAGCAATGTAACAGTTGATCCGGGGTAGGCATCTTTCAGGCGTAGGGCCTGTTCCAATGCGTTCAGGTCTTCCGGGTTAAAGATGGCGGGAAGTGCGGCACGGTTTACCGTTCCGTCTTCTTTCATCGCATCCTTTCCCACGTTGCGTGTGTCCGGAACCTGCTTCGCTAAAACAATAATTCTTAAACTCATATTAAATAGGAATATTAGATTTCTATTGTCTGAAAATTATTCGGTAATTAGTAAAAAATACCGAACTGCAAAAGTAGTCAAACATTCTTTATATCAAACAACTTTAACCTGAAATGTGCACACTTTAGGTTTTTTTGAGCAGTCGTTTTGAGGGATTATATTCATAAACCGATCTATATGTACGTCTGTTGATGATATGGTTCTGTCCTTTAAATAACAGACAACCGGAGCTAATATCACTATTAACCCCGGTCTTAATAAGTGTGTTTTTTATCTTCGATCAGATAAAATAAGGTTTGGCATTATTTGTAATTAATAACTTCTTATTTATTGTCCGATGTATCCCACCAGACACGCGTATCGAAATTATCCGGGCCTTGTGCTGCAATCGCTGCGTCGTAATTAGCCTTGTTTGTATTATAGTCGTCTGGATAATATACGCGACGATACGGGATATGTGTGATGGTTGCCGATGGGCCCGGCTTGATATTCGGAACGTTCAGGCGACGCCAGTCTGACCATGCCTCGACACCATCCTGCATAAAGTTGGCTAACCAGCGTTGCATGGCGATCTTTTCGATCTTTTCGGTATCGGAGCCCGTCAGTTTGATTGCATCCTGTATGATGTATTTGTCGAATTCGTCTGAACCGATACCGTATTGACCGAAAGAGGCTTTGATACCGGCATTATACAGTTCTTCCGCATTTCCGCCGATCCAGCCTCGTATGGCTGCTTCGGCTTCGATCAATAAAATATGTGACGGCGAAATCACAACGATAGGAGCATCCTGCTGATAATATCTTTCGTTGAAAAAAGCCATGTCTGTGTATTGTGCAATTTCTGTTTTGGTAAGGCCGAAAGGTACTCCATTGTATTCTCCTTCCGAATTAGGTACTGCATATTCTTTCAGGCGCGGATCGTTATAGGCTATCAATTGATCCAGAATGGTCTTTGATGGAGCGAAGTCTTTACGTCCACTTTCGATGATATTAGTATACAGAGGATTTTGGTTGGCTGTCTCCGGAAGGTATTTGTATTCCAACAACTCGCTGTTGTCTGTCATACCTCCGTCTGCATAAGCCTTGGCAAAACGTGCTTTTCCTATTTCCGGAGCTACATCGGACAGTTTGATGGCCATCATCATTCGTAATGAAGCATTCAGTTTCTTCCATTTGGCCACGTCACCGTTGTAAAGAATGTCATACGTTTTATCCAGTGTGCCGGATTCATCGAATTGTGCATACGCTTCGTTCAATTCTTTTTCCAGATCCTCATAGATGAATTCCTGCGTATCATATTTCGGATTGAAGTTCCCATCATCCCCTTTCAATGCTTCACTATAAGGGATCATACCCATGATGTCCGTCAGGTGCATGTAATAGAAAGCACGTAGTGTACGGCAACCGGCCAACTGGTTGGCTGTACTGCCCAGTTGTATTACGTTGGGTAGATCTTTGGTTTCTTCATCCGTATTCAGTTTGATAATTGTTTCCAGGTTACGGATATATTCGTAATAATAAGGACCCGTATTGAAATCAGTCATACCGAAATCCGAATATTGAATGTTCTGACGTTCCGAGAGGTATTGAGGAAACAACTGTGTCCAGGGATTATAATTAGCCACATAAGAAAACAGGGAGACATTCTTACAGGCGTACGTAAACAGGAAACGGGTTTCCGGGTTCGAAGGATTGTTAGGATCGATGTTGTCATCTCCGTAATCCCCGCAACTATTAAAAGATAATAGTCCGATTAATGCTAATGCGAATAATTTTATTTTTTTCATAACTTAATTCGTGTCTTTAAAATTAGAAGGTAAGATTTACAGTAAAGCCGAACGTGCGTACAGAGGCTGCCTGGCCGCCTTCAACATAGTTATAACTTGCTGCACCCATCTCCGACGGGTCGAGGTTGGGGGCTGCGGAATAAATTAACCAGGGATTCTGGGCAACAAATGATACACTGGCTTTCTTAATACCGCAATTCGTTTTTTGCAGGAAGGAGCGTGGTATATCGTATCCGATAGACAATTCGCGCATTTTCAGGTAACTGGCTTTATATACATAGTCTTCCCAAATGGTTCCTTTGCGACTTTGGAAATAATAGCTGGCATCTACGTAGGCTGTAACCGGCGTATAAGAACCATCCTGGTTTTCTACAACACCGTCGATGCGTACACCGCCGCCATCTTTTACTTGTGCACGAATAGGGTTACCCTTGTCGTTTGTACCTGTGGTCGATGCTAATAAACCGGAACTTTCGCCAAACATATTGGTGGCGGAAGCGATGACCCCTCCGACCTGGAAGTCGAACGACATTCCCAAATGGAAATCTTTATAACGCAGGGAAGTAGAGAAACCTCCGGTCAGGTCCGGTTGGATGTTGCCTAATTCCTCCTGTGCCGTTGATTCTACCAGCGGAGCATACGGGCCATACTGGTGGTTAGGATCGCTTCTTTCCTGTAAAATAATGCGTCCTTCCGGATCTTTTTTCCATGTGGAACCCCTGATTACACCGATCGGTTTGCCTACTTCTGCGTAAGAATAGATACGTGAAGACCAGCTTCTCCAATAGATTTGGTAAGTGTCTTGTCCATCGATTAGTTCTTCTAGCGTGTTACGGTTATGGGAGAGGTTGGCATTCAGTTCCCAGGTCCAGTCTTTGGTCTGGATGATCTGACCGCCTAAAGAGAATTCGATACCCCGGTTACGGATCAGACCTGCATTCATCTTTCGTGACCGGTAACCGCTGGCCGGTGTTGTATTCACATTAATGATCTGGTCTTTTGAGTCGCGGTTATAAAAGTTGAAGTCTCCCCATAAGCGGTCCTTAAATAAACGGAATTCCGTACCGACTTCATACGAGGTGGAGATAGTCGGTTTAATATACAGGTCTTTCAGGTTTGTACTATTCCACATATTGGAGAGTTGCCCGTATTTGATCAGATCACCACTGGAATTTTTTAATACATAGGTCGGATAAATATTATAAGGATTCATGGTTGAACCGACTTGTGCCATGGATGCTCTCAGTTTCCAGAATGACAACCACTCTGCATTCTTGATCCAGTTACTAGCTATGGCTGCAACGGAAACACCGCCATACAGGAAGCTGTTTTTGTCAGGATGCAGCGTAGAAGTCCAGTCATTACGTAAAGAAAAATCGAGATAATATGTGTTATCCCAGCCTATGGTGGCTGTTCCGTAAACACTCTGGTCGTGTTGTTTGGTCAGTTTGCTGCTTCCACCCGGTAAGCCGGAAGATGCTGCCGTACTAAAGAAGCCGTCCATGAATAGGCCGTCGCGGGTAAAAGCTTGTAATTCATTGAGATTATATACACGGTCTTCAAAGAATAAAGCGGCATCGACGGAAAGCTTATTGTCGATAAAGTGGTCGCTCCATGTTAAACGACCCTGTGTCTGGATGTCGGATAATTGATTTTGATCCTGCGTGTATTCGGAAACTTCGCCGTGTATGTTTTGGGGTAAACGTACTTCCTTTTTGTAACTACGGATATTCCCGTTTACGCGGATGCCGGCTTTTATATTTTTAATGAGATCCAGTTCTGCATCTCCACTGAATACATGCCACTGGTATGTTTTATCCTGGTTGATCTCGTTGAACAGGGCGAACGGATTCTCATGGAAAGCTGCGGTCAGATTTGTCGGGCTGGTGATATTCCATGAACGGAATGTTCCATCCGGACGTTTGTAATCTTTCAAATCGTTCAGGTTGACATTTGTATGTCCCCACTGTTCGTAAGAGTAGAGGGCATTTCCCAGTTCCTGGTATCCTTCGGCGGCAGCATTATGATTGTTGCGATAGGTATATTTGTAGTCCATAGAAACTCTTAAGCGGTCGACCGGCTTGAAGCTGGTTCTGACAGAAAGGAACCGGCGTGAGGCATTACTATTCGGAGTAATACCGTTGCGGGATACGTTGGAGAAAGAAATGCGGCTCATATAATCTTTCCCGGATTTTGTAAATGCAACATTGGTCGTATTGCTAACGCCGGTACGGAACAAATCGTTCAGGTCCATCTGCGAAGTCCACTGGCTTGTTTGTCCGAATCGAGGGTCTGTCGGGTCCCATGCGTACCAGGGGGCATATTCGCGACCATCCAGTTTTGGCCCCCAGCTGGCATCGTTGTTGTAGTCATAATAACGGACACCATCCAGCTTTTGCAGGTATGCCGGATGCTTATTCGGATCATATTTAAATATGGGCATTTCGGCATCGGCACCTAAATAACCTCCACCGTATTCGTCCTGCAGGTCGTAGCGGATATTTGCTTTATCCCAGGCGATAGTGTGGCTTACCGTTATTTCACTGTGTTCGCCTGTACCTCCTTTGGATGTAATGATAATAGCACCGTTGCCACCACGTGCTCCATACAATGCAGTGGCTGCCGGTCCTTTTAGAACGTTCACGGAAGCTACATCATCCATATTGATAGACATATTACTGGTGATAACTCCATCGACAACATAGATCGGTTCGTTACCTCCGGCCTCAGTTAATGAAGAGGTTCCGCGTAATACAATTTTGCCCGGATCGAAGGTCGCACCGGAAGAGCCGATGAAGCGAACTCCCGATACTTTACCAACCAAGGCATTATTCAGATCTGTTTGACGAACCTGGACTAACTCATCTGCTTTGAGTTGCTGAGTTGCATAACCCAATGATTTTTGTTTACGGGTAAGTCCTTGTGCCGTAACGACGATCTCTTCCAGGTCTTGCGTATCGGATTGAAGAACAACTGTAACCTGAGGCTTTACCGCTACATCCTGTGAGTTCATGCCTACAAAAGATATCTGGAGTATTTTACCCTCGTTGGGGACTTCCAGCGAAAATTTACCATCCATGTCTGTTACTGTTCCGACAGTTGTACCTTTAACAATAATGGATGCTCCAATAACCGGTAGCCCGTCGTCTGCAGAGGTAACGGTACCAGTTACTTTTTTTGTTTGAGCAAATGCTATTCCTGTACATAATATGAAGGATAGCAAACTGAGAAATAGTTTTCTTATCATACTTTTGAATTTTAGATTTATTAGGTTATTAAGGATTTATTTACTTTCAGATCAATTCATGCTTGTTTTTGAGCGATAGTTCTTGTAGAACTTGGTGTTCAAGGTTTGTGTATTTGTTTGTATCTGTCTGTGTTTCCTGTTGTTTTGAAAGAAATATTGCAGATTAGAACATGGTTTAATAATCTGGTAAGTAGAAAGCAAGTAGCTTTGCTTTGTTCTAATTGATTTTATTCTATTGATTAGTAAAGGTTTTGTTGTATTTGCTGGTGTTTTATTTTATAAATAAGCAACCTAAAAGACTGTATTTTCATTTTATTCTTTCGTTTTCAGTATAAAATACATAAACTCATTTTAGGATCAATATTTATTATTTAAAATAATTTTATTTTCATCGAAATGGGTATATTTTTAAAAATATTTTCATATATTGCACACCATCTACAGAGAACTGGTATTATTAATTAAAAAATGTGTCTATGAAAAGAAATCAATCTTATTATCCCTACCTTTCAAATAGGTATAGCTTTCAAAGTTTCTCGCTAAATAACCTATTCAATTTAATCTGTTGAAAACGGAATATTCATTTTTAGTATCACTAAAATTAGTTTAAGGAATTCCTGTGAAGTTTCGTTATTAATACAGGTGCTGAATCGTTTTTATAAAGGTACTGAGTTCTACAAGAACTATGTTTGTTTTTTCTGTAGATATATTGTATGGAGCATGTAAATCAATCTGAATGTGTGATGTGGTTTTGAGTGTCGGGAATAAATAGTAGTTATATAATAGTAATGTAAGTGGCTGAAAAAAGAGTAGGAAAATACTATTTCTGTTTTCAGCCACTTTTGTATTTATTTCAGACTACGAGAAACATCCAGTCGCTTTACAACCTGACCGTAGATAATCAGGGCAAAAGCAGAAACCAGAGCGATTGCTCCAAAGTAATACCAGATGTAATGAGCATTGGCACTGGCGGCTACCCATTCTTCATGTGTGGCAAAAAGTGTAGGTTCCGGGCAATATTTACTAAGCAGGAAACCGGAAAGGCCAAATCCGAGAATGGATGACAGGAATGAGTGAAGATGGCTGAAACCAAGATACAACCCTTCTTCTCCTTTGGGAGCCTGCAAAGAAAAATACTCGAGGAAACGTGGAGATATAAATGTCTCTGCCAATCCCTGGAAGACGATGCCGACTACCATCATAAAGGCGACCGGGTGCATACCCAGAATTGTGGTGCTTCCGTCGAGCATATTTCCGGAAGCCATGCAAAGAGCGGATACAGGCATGATAAACATACCGAATGTCATAGAGGTAAGTGCTGTTTTCTTACGCATTAATTGAGTGACCAGATTAACTGTTAATACAACAACCAGCGGGTTAACGTTGGCATACCAGGAAGGGGATGCTCCTTCACCGGCCAGACGCAAAACGTATTTAGGCATTGTGGCATATAATTGATGTTGAACCATCCAGAATCCGGAAATAATAAAGATCAGTATGATCAGGCGACCGTTTGTGCAAACTTTGATCAATGCCTTCCATATCTGTCCGAACGTCTTTCCTTCTCCTGAATGCTGGCTGCTCTTATAGAAGAACCAGATCGCTATCAGAGCCAGGAAGGTCATTGAAGCGGAGAAATAGTTGAGAGTGATCAATCCTTCGTTTCCTAAGGCTTCGCGCAATGGTTTTACGATGGTTTTGCCGGAGAAAGCTCCGATATTTACCATTGCATAGAATATGGAGAAACCTTTGGCACGGGTCTCGGGAGTTGTTTCTTTGGCTACAGTTCCGGAAATCACACTTTTGATGAATGAACCTCCGATAACGATCAGTATCATGACCGGGATAATCCCATAACGAAGATTACTTTCAAGCAATCCGGTAAATGTCGTCGTTGTCCCGTATTCGACCAGTCCGGCTGACTGAAGCCAGGTAGGGTAGAGTCCTAATCCGGCATAACCGATGGTCAGTAAGGAAAATGCCAGCAGCATGGAATTACGGAAGCCGATCTTATCGGCTAATGCTCCGGCAAAAGTCGGAAGAAAATAAAGAAATGCGGAGAATGTTCCGGCGATAGTTGCCGCCTGGATATCGTTAAATCCAAGAATACGGCTGAGGTAGAGTGTTATTACGATAAATACGCCATAGTAGGCTGCACGTTCAAAAAGTTCGACGGTGTTGGCAACCCAAAACGCTTTACTAAATTTGATTTTCTCTTTCTTTGCTGTCGTGTTCATATGATAGTTGTTTGTTTATAGAATTTAGAATAGAAATGTAAAACGCAGGTATAAGCAGATGAGAAAATTAGAGCTGCGTATACCTGCGTTGTTTACATACTGTATAAGTTATTTATTTCTTCGTATATGTCTGATGAATGGCTTTGTCGAACGCCTTCCAGTGTTCGTCCGTCATTCCCTGCGGGG
This sequence comes from Parabacteroides timonensis, assembly GCF_900128505.1. Lineage (NCBI taxonomy): Bacteria > Pseudomonadati > Bacteroidota > Bacteroidia > Bacteroidales > Tannerellaceae > Parabacteroides > Parabacteroides timonensis. The sequence continues at coordinate 2,290,001 of NZ_LT669941.1, read as the reverse complement.
TGAAAAGGCAAACGCCTGCCGCTCCGCTTTCCATGGCTCCGCGTACTGCTTCTTCTATTTCAGAAGGGATCAGTCCGTGTCCTTCCGGATCTTTGATATTGGCTTTGTTCTGCCAGTCGTGGCAGATGAAAAGGCCACTATAAACCGGGAATTTATTATTTACCGCATCTACCTCTTCTTTGGTGATCTTGCCAACCCAGGCAGCATCTTCCAAATAGAAATCATTGTAGTTCATAGGGAAGACGGCATCTATATTCCATTCGTCCCATTCCTGGCGAACCATCCATTTAGCATGGGAATCGGGGCCGGGGAATACAGCAGCGCTGACCTTTTTACCTTTGGCATGGACTGCATCGGCAATGTGATTGACTAGGTGAGTGATCACGTCGCAACGGAACTGTGCCCATTCCTTACACTTAGACGGGTCTTCCACTGTTTTGATATCGATACCTGTTGCTGCTTTGAAATCGGCAATGCATTTGTCGCAATAACAATAGTCAGCAGTCGGATACTCTTCGTTCATTACCAGTCCGTACTTTTCCCATAAGCCTTTTGCCAGGATGACATCGACATAGCGGATGTAGTCGAAATGAACATAATCAACATCGGGAATAGCGGCAATCTTTTCATATTCGCCAGTCAGGAAGTTAATTACATTTTCATTGTTCGGACACATGAATTTGTAGTAGGAGACATAAGCCTGTACGTTGTAGGCCGATTCTCCGTTACGGTTAACGGCATACCAGCTAGAATCGGCATCGCCTTTCAGCATCGTGGGTATCCATGCATGATATTCCAGCCCGTTGGCATGAGCCACTTTAGCGGCACGTGCCTGTTTTTCTACGTTGAAACCGGCATTATAGCAGACACCGTCCAGACCGTGAGATTTCCACTTGCTGAAATCGGCCTGTAAAGTTTCTTCGGTAGTTTTGCCGCCTTCACCTTGCCAGCCGTACGCTTTGATCTTTGTTTCAGGAGCTTTGGTGCAAGCCGTTGCAAACAATGCAACGGCTGCCAAAGCGATAAATACTTTCTTCATTCAGATTTGTTTGTTGTTTTTAAATTTCACAAGCACAGAGAGTCGGGATCAGGTTACGGTCGCCATAAGCGTTGTCTACGCGTGCCACATTGATCCAGAATTTACTGTCATGCAACCATTCCAGAGGGAAAGCTGCTTTGCTACGAGGGTATTCATGCTTCCATTCATCGGCTGTTACTTCGTATTCAGGATGCGGAGCATTTTTGAGCACATTATCTTCTTTGGAAGCTTTTCCTTCTTCTACTTCTTTAATCTCTTTCCAGATGCAATCCATAACTTCGGCGAAGCGGTCGAGTTCGGCCTTGCTTTCACTTTCGGTCGGTTCAACCATCAGCGTACCGTGTACGGGGAACGACAGTGTAGGAGCGTGATAGCCGAAGTCCATCAGTCGTTTGGCAATATCGCCTTCATCGATGCCGGATGCTTCTTTTACACCGCGGCATTCGAGGATCAATTCGTGGCCGACACGTCCTGTGGCTCCTGTATAAACGATTCCGTAAGTGTCTTTGAATTTAGAAGCTAGATAGTTTGCGTTCAGGATAGCAGTTTTAGTTACTGTTTCCAGCCCTTCTGTTCCCAACATGCGGATATAAGCGTATGTGATAGGAAGAACACCTGCGCTACCGTAAGGTGCGGAAGATACTGTATTCTGATCGCAACCCCATAATATCGGATGAGACGGCAGGAACGGAACCAGATGTTCCGCTACGCAGATCGGGCCGACACCAGGGCCACCGCCACCGTGAGGAATAGCAAATGTTTTGTGCAGGTTCAGGTGACAAACGTCGGCACCGATCGTACCCGGATTGGTCAGTCCTACCTGTGCATTCATATTGGCACCGTCCATATACACCTGTGCACCACATGCATGGATGATATCACACATTTCTTTGATATCGACTTCGAAGATACCGTGTGTGGAAGGATAAGTGATCATGGTTGCTGCCAGGTTCTCCTTATTTTCTTCTGCTTTGGCACGGAAGTCTTCCAGATCTATATTTCCGTTTTCGTCGCATTTAACAGTAACGGTTGTATAGCCACACTGGATTGCACTGGCCGGATTCGTACCGTGTGCGGAAGCCGGAAGGAGGACGATGTTTCTATGTCCTTGTCCGATACTTTCCAGATAAGCACGGATTACACGCAGACCGGTATATTCGCCGGCAGCACCTGAGTTCGGTTGCAGGGTAGCTCCCTTAAATCCGGTGATCTCTGTCAGATAGTTAGAAAGATTTTCAATCAACTCTTTGTAGCCTTCCACTTGTTCTTCCGGAGCATACGGGTGAATATTCTGGAATTCGGGACGGCCCAGTGGCAACATACTTGATGCTGAATTCAGCTTCATTGTACATGAACCCAGGGAGATCATAGACTGTGCCAGTGATACGTCTTTACGTCCTAGGCGGGTAATGTAACGCATCAACTCTGTTTCCGTATGATATTTCTTGAATACATCTTCCTGCAAGAAGTCGGACGTACGGGCAAATTTCTTATCGAAATAAGTCTTTTCCGGAATCGCTTCTTCCAACATATAATCTTTTCCGGCAGCTCCGGCAAAGATGTATAATAATACACCTATATCAGTCGGTTGTGTTGTTTCGTCGATACTAATACCTACTTGTCCGGCTTCGAAGTAACGAAGGTTTACTTTACATTCCAATGCGATTTCGCGAAGAACGTTCACAGAAACATGAGCCGGTAATTCGATCTTCAACGTATCGAAATAATCCTTATTCAGTTGTCTGTAACCCAGCTTTTCAAGTTCAGCTGCCAGGAAACCAGCAGATGCATGGATGCGTCCGGCGATATCGCGCAGTCCATCTGCACCGTGATAAACGGCGTAGAATCCGGCCATTGTAGCAAGTAGAGCCTGTGCGGTACAGATATTAGATGTCGCTTTTTCACGTTTGATGTGTTGTTCGCGAGTCTGCAAAGCCAGGCGATAAGCCGGATGTCCGTAAGCATCTTTCGAAATACCGATGATACGTCCCGGAATAGCACGTTTATATTCGTCTTTTGTTGCAAAGAATGCAGCAGACGGACCACCGTAGAACATCGGGATACCAAAACGCTGGCTACTACCGAATACGACATCTGCTCCCCATTCTCCCGGAGGAGTCAATAATACCAGGCTCATCAGGTCGGCTGCTACAGCTACACGGGTTTCGTTAGCGTTAGCTTTGGCTACAAATTCTTTATAATCTTCAATCGAACCGCTCGCATTCGGATATTGAACGATTGCACCGAATACATCAGGAGTGAATTCGAATGTCTTGTAGTCACCTGTTACCACCTTGATGCCTTGCGGGATCATACGGGTATTGATAACTGCAAGTGTAGAGGCGAATACATTCTCATCTACAAATAATGTATTGGCTCCGGCTTTAGCCTGTGCACGGCTTCGGCTACCGTAGAACATGGTAGCAGCTTCGGCTGCAGCAGTTGCTTCATCCAGCAGGGAACAGTTGGTAAGCGGCAATGCTGTCAGTTCGCTGATCACTGTCTGGAAATTAAGCAAAGCTTCCAGACGTCCCTGAGATACTTCTGCCTGGTACGGTGTATAGGAAGTATACCATGCAGGATTTTCGAATACGTTCCGCTGAATAGGGGCAGGACAGATGGTATCGTACCAGCCCATGCCGATATAGGATGTAAATACTTCGTTCTTGGATGCCAGTTCAGAGATATGTTCAGCATATTCCCGTTCCGTCATCGGTTCCGGAAGATTCAGAGGTTCTTTCAGACGGATATTGGCCGGAATGGTCTGGTCAATCAGTTCGTCAACCGATTTAACACCGATAGCTTCAAGCATAGCCGGAATATCTTCCTTTGCAATGCCGACATGACGGTTTACAAATTTATTTGTGTCCATAGTATTTAATGTGTTTATAAATAAGGATTGTTTAATTTTTCGTCGATGATTGTTGTTTCCGGACCGTGACCGGGATAAACGACTGTTTCGTCCGGAAGAGATAACAGCTTATCGTTAATTGCGGCTATCAGGACTTCCTGGTTTCCGCCCCACAGGTCTGTACGTCCGATACTGTTTGCAAACAAGGCATCGCCCACAATGACAAAGCCGTTTTTTTTATTATAGAACGCTACACTGCCGGGTGAATGTCCGGGAACAGTCAGTACCACCAATTCGGAATGCCCGAATTTGACCACTTCATTACCTGCCAGGTATTTCCCAACCGGAATATTTTCCATTTTACCGGGAACGCCGAATAGTCTCGCTTGTTCTTCAGGAGCAGGAAGCTGTTCAACATCCGCCTTGTTTGCCTCCGGTTTCAGGCCATACGTCTTATACACAAACGGATTGCCGAAAACATGATCCAGATGAAGATGAGTGCAAAGTAAATGCTTTACTATCAGCTTATTTTCAGAGATAAAGTCACTCAGTGCTTTTTCTTCTTCCTTACGGCAGCAACCACAGTCGATAATGACTGCTTCTTTCGTATCGTCATACAATACGAAGGTGTTTTCCTGAAAGTAATTAAATTGAAATGCTTGTATTGTAATCATAGCGGTACGTATACTACTTTTTTAGTTTGGAAAAATTCTTCTTTGAAATGCTCCCCCAGTTCGATAACGATCGCTTGTTTCTGGTAAGCATGTATCTCATGTTGGAGTTCGCCTCCTTTCAGGCAGATCAGTCCGTTGGGAAGTGCGTTCTGCTGTTCCTTTTTGATGTTTTTACGGGAAATTTTGATCAGATCGCCTAATGGCATAACGGCCCGGCTGACAACAAAGTCGAATTGTTGTTTTTCTTCTTCGGCACGGCAATGACGGAAAGTTACGTTTTTCAGACCGATAGCTTCCGCTACTGCCTGTCCGACCTTGATCTTTTTTCCAATGCTGTCGACCAGGTGGAACTGCACTTCCGGAAAGAAGATTGCCAGGGGAATTCCCGGAAATCCGCCTCCTGTACCTATATCCATTACGGTAGAGCCGTTTTTGAACTTCATCATTTTAGTTAACCCCAGTGAATGGAGCACATGATGCGGATACAGATTCTCTATATCTTTACGGGATATGACGTTGATCTTTGAATTCCAATCAGTATATAAATCATACAGAGCTTCGTACTGTGTCAGTTGCTTTTCACTTAGCTCCAGAAAATAAGTTTTTATAAGTTCCATAGATTGTTTTTAAAATGCCAGATGAGCGATCGGACTATCTTTTTTGAGCAGGTATTGTATTTCTTCATACGGAAGATGTACATTCGTTGCACCGACTACATAGGCTGCGATCTCATATTCATTAAATGTATAGGTAATCCCATTTCCGTCGACCAGGAAGTTATTGTTTGGGAAAATCTCGTCGATGCTGAAGAAGCCGATGCTTTCCAGGTCTTTAGCGTTCTCTACGCTGTTCTGTTTGGCGATCCGGTCTACAAGAATCTGAGCCAGGTCGTCCTGGAAATCTTCGATAAAAATATCGGATTCCGTAATCGGAGTACCCGTTTTCATGTTGATGACATGGTTGGCGCTTGCATGGGAACCATGCGCCCCTCCGGTATAATTATCAGTGTAGACCGAGTAACTGAGGATATCGTTCTGGTTATAGGCGATATCGTTGGCAGACATTTCGTAATAAGAGAACCAGGCTCCGACCGGCGTTTCGTCGGCTTTTGCTACTTCTTCTTTATATTCGTTTTCCAAGTCTTTATAATTATTCAGATAATCCTCCGTGTACTTGGCAACTGCTTCTTCCGGAGATAACTTTTCGTAACTGTCCCCGAAGAATGCAGACACAAATTGCTGCTGTATCTTTTTCAAGATCTCTTTATCGTCGTATTTGGCAGGATAGGTGAAATTTATTTGAAGGTTACAATTCGGGTTCTCCGGATTTTCAAGCAGGTGATAGGTTTTATCCACACTGATCGAGTCGAACTTTATATCATTATCCGCTGTCTTTTTTGTCCCGATATTACAACCACTGACAAAAATACTTATAAGAAATAGAGCCACCAATTTCTGGCATAATTGCGTCTTCATTGTGATACAGATTTAATTTTATACTTTAAATTGCAAATGTACATGTTTATCTCCAAATTACCGAATAGATAGCTATTGATTATTTAAATCTTCTGCTTATCTTTGTCCCGCGCATGAAATGCAAGGAGTTGCAATGCGCATCACTTTTTATTGGACATAAGCGTTTTAAATATTATTTGGCATTGAAATCTCGACAATTTCATTCCCAACAAATAATAGGCAGTAAATGCAGATGTTCTTGTCTATCTATGCACAATATAGGATTGTTTAAAATTGATTCGTGTATATGGATAAGAGCGTGGTACTGTTATATATATTGTTGGGGGGCCTGTCGAGAGCCTCAATGTCTATATATAAACAGTTTCCACGCTTCTTTTTTTGTTTTATCCAGTCGGGGAATTGATGGATAGTTTGTTAGCTTTGAATCATGTATGGTATGTTTCTGAAAAAAGATCTCAAAGATAAATTAACCCTTTACTTTTTGAAACAGCTGGAGCCGATTAGCCCTTTTGAAATTTGCTGGCAGGTTCAGACCTATGCAGCAATACATCAGATACACTTCACAGATACTGCATTGATCTTGCCGGAGACTTCCCGGCTGGTTCTTTATTCCGATTCTATAACCCCGAACCTGCAGGAGACTTCTTCCCGCAAAAATATCATATATTTTTCAGATGTCATTCATATTCTTGAATTTCAAGGTAGTTTAGAAGTCTTATTAAGAAATGGGTATGTTTATTTATTATCCGGTAACACTTCGGACTGGAAATTAATAGATATTTGCCCCGAAAAGAACCATCCGAATGCAAACCCTTTATTGGTCTGGTATTGGATATTTAGTGGAAATATACAATTTGCCTGGTGGCATTTGAAAGAGTATGCAATAAGAACTTTTTATTTATAAATGCGTTTTAAATGAACTAAATCAACGTTTGCTTGTTTTATTAATGTGGCATAGGGTAAAAGCCACCGCCTGAGATAAAATAATTCAAAATTTTACGGTTAGAAATTTGCCGGACTCACACGATGAATCCGGCACAGAATAATACTTGTCTGAACGATGCGTTCGGGGAGCTAAGATCGTTGTATCATAAACCAAAAATATATATGGCAAAAATTGAAATAAAAAACTTATCCATCCTTTTCGGACCTGAGAAGGCCAAAGCGAAAAAGATGATCTTAAAAGGAAAAAGTAAACAGGAAATCCTCAAGGCAACAGGATGTACCGTAGCTGTACGTAACGCCAACCTGGAGATAGAAGAAGGAGAGATGTTCGTAATCATGGGATTGTCCGGTAGCGGAAAATCGACATTACTGAGATGCATTAACCGGCTGAACGAACCTTCGATGGGGGAGATCCGTCTGGACGGCGTCGATATCACCCGTTCATCCGATAAAGAGTTATTACAAATACGCAGGAAAGAACTGGCTATGGTTTTCCAGCATTTTGGACTGTTACCCCACCGTACGGTGTTGAGTAATGTGTCGTTTGGCCTGGAGTTGCAGGGTGTTCCTAAAGAAGAACGGGAGAAGAAAGCACAGGAAAGTGTTTTGCTTGTCGGCCTGAAAGGATACGAAAAGCAGCGGGTAGACGAATTATCGGGAGGTATGCAACAGCGTGTCGGACTGGCTCGTGCACTGGCAAACAACCCGGAGGTACTTCTGATGGATGAAGCCTTCTCTGCCCTTGACCCGCTTATCCGCGAACAGATGCAGGACGAGTTGCTCCTGTTGCAGGAAAAGATGAAAAGGACGATCGTCTTCATTACCCACGACCTGGACGAAGCGATCAAGCTCGGCGATCGTATCGCAATTATGAAAGACGGCGAGATCGTACAGATCGGTACCCCCGAAGAGATCCTTACAGATCCGGCCAACGCCTATGTCACTCGTTTTACAGAAAGCGTAGATCGGGGACGTATCGTCACTGCTTCTTCGATCATGTTGAAACAGCCGGTCGTAGTCAGGCTTCGGAAAGAAGGACCTGAGACTATCCTGCGCAAGATGCGCGAGAAACGTTTATATGCCTTGCCGGTAATAGGAAATGAGGATCAGTTCATCGGTGAAATACAATATAAGGATGTCCTGAAGTTGCGAAAAGAGGGAAGTAAAGATGTTGCTTCCATTGTCCTCAAGGAAGTTCCTTCTGTATTGGAGAATACGACGGTGGAGGATATGCTTCCGTTACTACCGAAAGTACGGCAAGCTTTACCTGTTGTCGACGGCGAGAACCGGCTGATCGGAGTTGTCTCCCCCTCCGCCATCATCATTGAAATGACCGGGAAAGACCAGAAAGAAATAGAAGAAATAATTCAAAACGCAATAGACTTATGATTAATATCGGACAATATATAGAAATAGCCATCAACTGGCTGACAGAACATTGGGCCCCTTTCTTTGATATAATAAATAATGGCATCGGTAGCTTTATCGACGGCTTCCAACACGGCTTATTATGGATACCGTTTTATGTGATGATTCTGGCACTGACCGTTTTAGCCTGGTTTAAAGCGGGAAAAGGTACGGCGGTACTTACCCTGCTGGGGCTATTCCTGATCTATGGGATGGGCTTCTGGGAACAAACGATGCAAACGGTAGCACTGGTCTTATCCTCTACGGTTATCGCCCTGGTTTTGGGTGTACCGTTGGGGATCTGGACGGCACGCAACAACATTGCCGCCAAAATAATCCGTCCGCTAATGGATTTGATGCAGACAATGCCTGCCTTCGTTTATCTGATTCCTGCTGTATTGTTCTTCGGGCTGGGGCCTGTACCTGGAGCTTTTGCTACGGTGATCTTTGCGATGCCGCCGGTAGTCCGCCTGACAGACCTGGGCATCCGTCAGGTTCCGGAGGATATTGTGGAGGCGACCCGGTCGTTTGGGGCGACTTCGCGACAGTTGTTGTTTAAGGTGCAGTTGCCGCTGGCATTACCGACGATTATGACCGGGGTTAACCAGACGATCATGATGGCCTTGTCGATGGTAGTGATCGCAGCGATGATTTCTGCCGGAGGTTTGGGCGAGATCGTATTGAAAGGAATTACCCAGATGAAGATCGGGCTCGGTTTCGAAGGAGGTATAGCCGTTGTGATTCTGGCTATCGTGCTCGATCGTATAACCCAAGGATTTGTCCGTAAGAGATAATTCCGAGTGATTAACAAAAAAGAAATTTTTATGAGAAGATTAGTTATACTTATCAGTTTAGTCCTGCTTTTGGCAGTCATTATGTTCCTGTCCGGATGTAGCCGGGAGAAAGGTCCGAAAGAGATTTCGATCGGCTACGTGAACTGGTCGGAAGGGATTGCTATGAGCTACCTGGCTAAAGCGATGTTGGAGGAGCAGGGATACAAAGTCACGTTGAAAAATGCAGACATCGCGCCTATCTTTACTTCAGTCGCTGCGGGAAAAGTAGACCTTTTCCTGGATGCCTGGCTTCCGAATACGCATGTCGACTACATGCGGCAATACGGCGACCGGTTGGAAACAGTCGGTGTACCGTTCGACAATGCCCGTCTGGGTTTGGCTGTTCCTTCTTACGTAACAATCAATACGATAGAGGAATTGGAGACGAATAAGGAACGTTTCAACAACGAAATTATCGGTATCGATATCGGTGCCAGCCTGATGAACCTGACGGAAGAGGTCGTCAAAGAATATGACCTGTCGTTGAAGCTGATGCCGTCGAGCGGGCCGACCATGACCGCTTTTTTGCAGAAGTCGGTCGAACATAATGAATGGATCGTCGTCACCGGCTGGATGCCCCATTGGATGTTTTCGCGGTATAATTTGAAGTTTCTGGAAGACAGCAAAGGAATTTACGGGGATGCCGAACATATTGCAGCCGTTGCCACCAAAGGCTTCTCACAAACACATCCCGACGTGGCTCGGTTCTTCCGTAACTTCAAGTTCACCGGCGACCAGTTGAGTGAGCTTATGGACATCATGGAACAGTATCCGATGCGCGAATTGGAAGGAGCGAAAGTTTGGTTGAAAAAGCATCCGGAAATAGTTGATTTATTTTTATCTTCGCAAACAAATCAATTAACTCTGCAAAACGAATATGAAACTGATCGGGAAAATAACATGCCTGTTGCTGGCACTGGCAATCGGTAATCCTTTTATAAAAGGAGAGAATATGAAAAATCTGAATGTCGTATTTATAGGAAACAGTATAACGGAGGGAGCGTTGATCAAAAAACCTACGCACGATGCTCCCCCCGTCAAGGCTGCCTTGTACCTGACCAAACAACCCTCCGTCACTTCGGTAAAGTATTCGAACCAGGGTGTGAGCGGCTGTACGACTACCGACTACCTACCCCGGACGGAAAAACTTTTCCCGAGAGCAAAAGCGGCCGCCGACAAGTTCGCAGACGAAACATGGGCCACTCTGGTCTTCTCCATTATGCTCGGAACGAACGACAGCGCAATTACCGGCCCGAACGGTGCCCCGGCTTCCCCGGAAAAATATGGAGAGAACATGAAGGCGATCATCGACCAGTTGCTGGCGTTATATCCGAATTGCAAGATTGTCCTGCATCGTCCGGTATGGTATAGCCCGAACACCTATAACGGGGCGATGTACCTGAAAGAGGGATTGAACCGTTTGCAGAACTATTATCCCGTATTGCAATCGCTGGTGGCGGACTACGGCAAACGTTTCCCCGGCCAGGTTTTCATGGGAGATACCGATGGCTTCGATTATTTCAAAGAGAATTATCAAACCGATCTTTTCCCCGAAGACGGGAATGCCGGAACTTTCTACCTTCACCCCAATGAGAAGGGAGCAGCCGTTTTAGGACAGCTTTGGGGAAAAGCGATCATGAAAGCATTAGAATAGAGAATAGGTTAATCAGGAAATGCCTATGGGCAAAAAATATCCATCCGGATGGGAAACGAATCTCTTCCGGATGGATTTTTTATTTTTACCGGATGCTGCTTAATGGCAGAAAAGCAACACGCCGGATTTTGACAGAAAAAATCAATAATAACTAATAGCCCATATTTATCTTTTACCCAAGTGATGATCCATAATGGCGATGTGATGTTCGCCATACATCTTGAGCTTCTCTACAATATTCTTGGCTGTTGCTTCTTCTTCAACCTGTTCACGCACAAAACCCCACAGGAAATCCTGGGTAGCCTTGTCCTTCTCGGCTGCGGCCACGTCTACCAGTTTGTCGATCAACTCGGATACATGTACTTCATGCTGATATACATGTTCGAATATTTCCTGAGGCGTACCGAAGGCTGTCGGAACCACATTGATCTGGTCCAGTTTAACCTGTCCGCCCCGTTTGATTGAATAATCTATCATCGAATACGCATGTTCCAACTCTTCCTGCGACTGCTTTTTCATCCAGTGCGCGCAACCGTCCAAACCCAACTGGGCAAAATGAATGGACATCGACAGATAAAGGTTGGAAGACCACATCTCTGCAAGGATCTGCTCGTTAAGAGCATCGGATAATTTTCTACTTAAAGTCATAGCTGTATGTTTTATATATGTTTATAGTTTTACTTATAAAACAAACAGCTTCCGAATTTGTTCGGGTAGAATACGATTTGTTGCACCGGATATATATTATCCTTTATATTAATGTAATAAGAAATCCTTATCTTCGTTTTATAACTAAATATATCGTATATGAAAAAGAAAATAGAAATACTGATAGCCCGGTTACGGCTGGCCATCCGTTTACATCCGGTGGAGGTACTGCTATCGGTTGCCTTCGCACTGTTGGGATGTTTCCATTTCGAGAGCGGATACGAATATAAGTTTCTGGAAACCCCACTGGCCTATTTCCCCATCCTGTTCCTGGCGACATATATGTTGAACGGACTCTTCTCGCGGACATCTTACCGCTGGATCTATTACCTGTCCGCCCTCTTCTGCCTGCCTTTTTTCTTGTGGACGATGGAGAGGATATGGACGCCCCAGTACCTCGTATCGCTTGTCGTCGTGCAACTTGTCTACCTAGTGAGCGGCTGGAAGAAAGAGAATGATGAATTCGTGCGCGTCGCCCTCCGGTATATGAAAGCGATGCTGTCGGCCGGACTGTTAGCGGGTATCGCATACTTGTTGGCTATTTCGATCTACGTCTCCATACAATATATCTTCGAGATATGGCAGGGAAGCGACCGGCGTTTCTATACCGAAGCCGCCTACATTATATATATGTGCGCCATGCCCCTGTTGTTCCTGATGTTCAACCAGGCGAAAGAGGAAGGGGAGGAGAGCCGCAACCGCCTGTTCGAGGTTTTACTGAACTATGTACTTTCGCCGGCTCTGTTGATTTACGCGGTGATCCTATATCTTTACTTCATCAAGGTTGCTATCCTCTGGTCGCTACCGAAAGGGGCGGTTGCCTATATTGTTGTCAGCTTCGTTTCGGCTACCTTTATTTTGAAGGGATGTCAGGTCTTTCTTTCGAAACGGTATTACGACTGGTTTTACCGCTATGCCAGCTTTGCCGTACTGCCCGCACTGGTGATGTACTGGATCGGCGTCTACTACCGCATCAACCAGTACGGATTCACGGAGCCGCGCGTTTACCTGGTGGCGGTCGGAGGCATCCTGACCGGCCTTGTCGCACTGTTTTTCACCCGGCAGTGGGGGCGTTACCTGTATGCAGCATGCCTGGCTATCGTTTTCCTGTCTGCTGTGACCTATATACCCGGTATCACGGCAGAAGATATCGAACGGATCTCACAAACCCGGCGCGGCAATTATCCCCCGAAGGAAACGACCTACGATTTCCGCTCCTTCATAGAGATCGACGGCAATGCCCCAGTCGATATTTCCGGTTACCGGACATTGATACCTATCAGCGGGTACAGAAGTTCCAATAGTATGTGGACGACCATCGAGCGGGATACATTTTATATTTTTAACAAGGCAGAAGAGACTATTTACAGCGAAGATATCTCCACCTTCTGGAATAACCAGCTCTCCAAAGCAAGCATCCAGCCCGGCGACACCATTCCCGAAGAGGCTTTCCCCATTCTTCTTGAGTTTGATATGGATTCGGCAAAGCTCGTTTTCCAGACGATCAGCCTCTACCGCTCTTCGCCCGATTCGGCCTATCGGGTTTCCTACATGACCCCGGCCTGTTACCTTCAAAAGAAATAACCCGTCAGGCGTCCGGCATTTCCGGACGCCTTGATTATGCATTCATTTATTAACAGAAAATAGTACCTTTGCATTTCCTTAATATTATAGTTATGAAGAGATATTGTCAGACACTAGACTTGAAAGACGACGAAAAACTGATACAGGAATACATGTATTGGCACTCGCCTGAGAATTTTTGGCCGGAGATCGGCCAGGGTATCCGCGAAGTAGGCATACTGGATATGCAGATTTACCGCCTCGGTAACCGCTTGTTCATGATCCTTGAAACCCCCGACGACTTCGACTGGGACACCGCCTTCGCCCGCCTCGCAACTCTCGACCGGCAGGCCGAATGGGAGGACTTTGTAGCCCGTTACCAGCAGGTTGCCCCCGGTGCTTCGTCGGCCGAGAAATGGCAACTTATGGATCGCATATTCAAACTTCCCGAATAAAAACAATCAGATGGAAAAGAAAAACAAACAAAGCTTATTCGCCGCCCCGAACGGTAAATCATATCTACTGCCTTTTATACTTATCACCAGCCTGTTCCTTTTGTGGGGATTCGCTCACGGATTGCTCGACGTACTGAACAAGCATTTCCAGGGCGCATTCACCATGACGAAGGCCGAAAGCGGATTGGTGCAATTCTCTACTTATATCGCCTATTTCCTGATGGCTCTTCCTGCGGGAATGTTTATGAAACGCTACGGATATAAGAAAGGTATCATCCTCGGCCTGTTGTTGTTTGCAGCCGGCGCGTTCGCTTTCATCCCGGCAGCGTTCCTGCATTCGGCTACGCCTTTCCTGGTCGCGCTGTTCATCATCGCCTGCGGACTGTGTATATTGGAGACGGCAGCAAATCCGTACTCCACGATTCTGGGGCCGTCGGAGTCGGGCGCACAGCGTCTGAACCTCTCGCAGTCGTTCAACGGATTGGGGTGGATACTCGGGCCGTTGGTCGGCGGGGCATTAATCTTCGGAGGTGCTGAGGGCGATGCTTTTGCATTGACAAAGCCTTATATACTCGTAGGAAGTATCGTGTTACTGGTTGCCGTCCTCTTCTTCTTTACCCGCCTGCCGGAAGTGAAATCGGAGGATCAGGAAGAAACCCCGGCGGATGTGAAATTGCCTGCCACCAGCATTTGGAAACACCGCCAGTTCGTGCGTGCGGTCGTTGCCCAGTTCTGCTACTGTGCGGCGCAGACCGGGATTTTCAGTTTCTTCATTAACTATGTAACGGAGCTCGACCCGCAAATGACGAATATCGAGGCCTCACGTATCCTGGCTTTCGGTGGTATGGCGTTGTTTATGATCGGTCGCCTGTCGGGTAGCTTCACGATGAAATGGATGTCGCCCGGTAAGCTATTGACCTGGTTCGCTTTGGCGGATGCCGTTTGTATGGCCCTCGTGGTTGTCTCGGCCGGAACGGTTTCTTTGTATGCGCTTTATCTTTCTTTCTTCTTTATGTCGATCATGTTCCCGACCATCTTCGCATTGGGTCTGGAAGGTATGGGTGGCTACACCAAGAAGGCTTCTTCTTATATCGTGATGGGAGTTGCCGGTGGCGCATTCAGTCCTATGTTGATGGGGTATATTGGAGCGGAAAATATGGCAATCGGTTTCTTTGTACCGCTGGTTGCTTTCCTTTATATTCTTTATTTTGCTATTAAATGCAAATAAATTTATACAATATGGTACGTCCCAAATAGAGAATCAAAACCTTAACATTCTTTTTCCAATTCTCCGGAGAAAGAAAAAAACAATTGTTAAAAAATAGTGGATAAATTGTACTTTGTGACTTGAAAAATAAAAGGCACGAATGTTAATTGGCATGACTAAAAATAAGGGTCGTTTTTTTTAGTCACTGCAAAGCTAGTGAGAAACTTTTAAAATACAATAGCTTTAAAGAAAAAATAATCCTTGATAATCAATTTTTTCGGGCTTGAAATTTCGTTCAAATTTTCATCGCCTGTACTCCCCTTAGAATGACTAAAAAAAACGACCGTTTTTACTCGCCATTTTTTCACCGGCTCAGTAAAGACAATTTAACAACTCTCTGATGAAAATAAGCGACATAAACAACCAAAAGAGAACACAAAAACAAATATTCCTTCGCCTTGCAAATCCCGCTGCAACCCTAAGTCAATATTCGCCGAAGTTCTACGGTCAGAAGTTACGCGATGATAATCTTGCGAAAAAGTCGATCAACGAAATTGATCTATCCCCAAATTGCTCGCCAAACCTCTACGGATATGGTCGTTTTATTATAAAATATTCATCGTATGCCTACGACGAAGCTAAAAACATATTTTTGCAGTTCCGTAGGTATATGGAATATGTTCAACGGCATTTTTCGCTTTCCTGTAGACCTATGGAATGTATTAAACAGCATTTTTTGCCTCTCCGTAGATGTACAAAATGGCCAATTCCATCTTTTTTGCTACTTCGTATCCCTACGACGGCAATTTTCACCAAAATTAGTTGAACCGTAATATTACGGAGAAACACATATAACCAATTTTATTAATCTTAAAAAGAATACAATTATGGCTAAGATTCAGTCTTTCCCGAAATCACGTTTAAGAAACGGCGAATTATTAGATGCAGCAAAAGCAATCATTCTGAAAATGAATAATACTGACGGAGTCGTTGAGCCGGTTAAATCGTTTTTCGATGTTTTTAGTACCTGTACGGATGATTTTGCATATAGCATCGTCAAACGTTCTATAAATGAATATACCGCAGAAGTCAAGAAGTTGAAAAGTGAGAATGTGGATAACCGGAGCGTCATTTTTCGTGTTGTAGACGGTTACAAAAAATCACGTATCGACGAAAAACGCAGGGCAGCAATTTCTTTGTGGGCAGCAATCAGCGGTTTTAGGAAATGCCGTAATCTCTCAATCGAACATCTGATGCAGGATACCGATCTTTTCATTCAACTGCTTGAATCGGATATCTATAAAGAAAAAGTATCGCTACTCGGACTTACCGATCAGTTGGGCTCCCTTAAAACAATCAATACCGAAAGTGCGGAATTTGTCAATAAAAAGATCACACAGGCCGGGTTAAGGAACCGTCCCCGCAAGCCGGAACTTACCCGTATCGATCTCTGCAAGGCATACGAGGAATTGGTGGACGAACTAAATTCTTACACTCGCCGCAATGGCAACGACAAATATTTCAATCTCTTCGTCTGGTGGAACGCCATGATTGATGAATACCGTATCAAGCTATCCGACCGTTACGGCAAGAACGCCGGAGGCACACTCGATGGAGGTAAAAGCAACATCCCATTTCCCGGTAGTGGCAGTGGCGACGACGACCGCCCCGTAATAGAATAAAACGATTGATAATCAAAAAATAAATGCAAATAATAATATAAAAATAGAGGATGAGCTATTTACAACCTAACACAGAATTAGAATATACCCTATTGACAAAATTGATGGGAGTAAGCGTAAGTATTCATTTACTGGATATACATCTTACCCTTCTTTGGGCAAACGATTCCTATTACAAACTGATAGGATACCCTAAAGAAGAATATGAAGCGCTTTTTCACAATCAGCCGGATTTATATCTGGCTGATTGTCCGGAAACGGCTAAAATGATAACCGATAAAATTTACAATGCTATTGAAAACCAGACGAATGGTTACGAGGTAGTAGTCCGTATGCCGGTAAAAGGCGGCATGAAATGGGTAAAGATAGCCACAACGTTCACCGATCAGCTTGTCGACGGTGCTAATATAGCCTATACGGTCATGACCGACATTGACTCTAGTATGCAGGAACAACTTATCAAATCGATCACTTATGAAAGTATTCCCGGATTTGTTTCCCAACAGAAAATCTGCCGCGACGGACGTCTGGTACTGCTCGAAGCAAACAAGAAGTTTGCCGATTTCGTCGGCCTGGATGAAAGGACAGTGACCTCTTACGTCCCTTTTTCCTCCATATCGGACGATGAGAAGAGCATACTCAATCAAAATATCCTTCGCATGCAGCAAGGCGAGCCCGTCTACTTTACGTTTCACACGAAAGATAAGAATGGCATGAAAGCCTGTATGCAGATCAACGGAAGATGTATCCGGTGGGAAGGCGACGAACCTGTTTACCTCTTCGTCTACATCGACATCACGGAGCAGTTTGAGTTGCAGAAACAGCTCAAACTGCAATCTATACAATTGCAGGAAGCGTTGAGGCAGGCCGAGAAGGCCAACAATACCAAATCGGATTTCCTCTCCAACATGAGTCATGATATCCGTACTCCGATGAATGCGATCATGGGAATGACAATGATTGCAAAAGCCCATATAAACAATCGGGAAAAGGTTCTCGACTGTCTGGGTAAGATAGAAAGTTCGTCGAAACTGCTTCTGAGCCTGATCAACGAGGTACTGGATATGTCGAAGATAGAAAGTGGTAAACTGGTATTGTCGAAACAGGATATCAATATCGGCGTCTTGCTCGAGGATTTGATTGTTATGATGCAGCCGCAAATCCGAAGCAAACAGCATTCCCTGCATATCTATATGCAACATTTTAAACATGAAAATGTGTGGGGCGATTTGCAACGTATCAACCAGATATTGATGAATATACTCTCCAACGCTATTAAATATACTCCGGAAAACGGCCTGATAAATATAATGGTAGAGGAAGAGGAACTGAATGGGAAAACCGGAATGTACAAATTCATTTTTGAAGACAACGGTATCGGTATGAAGCCTGAATTTCTCGACAAAATATTCCTCCCTTTCGAACGCGCCAACGATGACAAAATTGCAAATATCCAGGGTACCGGCCTGGGGATGTCTATCAGCTACAAAATCATAAAAATGATGGGCGGAGATATAGAGATAGAAAGCGAATACGGTAAAGGATCGCGTTTTACGATCAGTATTCCTTTATCTTACAGGGAACAGATAGCCGATGAATGGATCGATACCAACAACAAAAGTATCCTTGTGATCGACAATGATGAATTAGCTTGTATCACCACCTGCCACTATCTTGACGAGATAGGTGTCCCCTGCGAATATGTCTGTTCCGGCCCCGAGGCTTTGGAAAAGCTCGAACAGAACTGTCTGGAAGATAAAGATTATTTTGCTATCATTGTCGATCTGAAAATGCCAGGCATGAACGGTCTGGAAACAATCCGGCGTATATGGCATATATCGGGAATACATATCCCGATCATCATCCTTTCCTCCTACGATATCGAAGAGTATGAGGAAGAAGCACGCGCCATGAAGGTCGATGTCTGTATGACAAAGCCGGTCTATAAATCGAAGTTGGTCCGTATATTAAAGTCTTTTACCCACGAAAGGAAAAAGGAAGGGACACCGGATAACGTATTCAAACTGTCTGATGCCGACTATTCCGGCAAGCGTATCCTGTTAGTCGAAGATAACGAGTTGAACCGTGAGATAGCTGTCGAGATCCTCTCGTCTACCGGTGCTACGGTCGATACCGCCACGAATGGACTCGAAGCGCTAGAAATAATGATCAATGTCTCTATCGACTACTACAACCTGATCTTTATGGATATCCAGATGCCAGTGATGGATGGTTATGAGGCAACACGGAGGATCCGTCTCCTTCCGCACCTGAATATGACTCGTATTCCCATCGTCGCTATGACTGCGAACGCTTTCTCGGAAGACATTTTACATGCCGTCAAAGCCGGGATGAACAACCATTTGTCGAAACCTATTGACATAAAGGCCTTAATGAAGGTTCTAAATACATATCTGCGCTGACTAAGGAGTGTACTGACGGCAAGCGAGCCGCATGCCCTATCCCTGCCCCTTAACTAAAACCTTTTTCTCTACTCCTTATGGGGCAGGGGGCGCAGATTTTTTCTTTTACTATCAAAAGTCAGTAATAGGGTAGAAGCTGAGACGTCAATATATAGAATAAATTTCATCCGTACAATATAAAATAAGGTCTGACGTTTTTTTATAAAATACCGATAGATAAAAATTATATGAAGAATCATTGTTTTGTGTTTAGCCTGTTATTGATATTTGCTTTAGCCTCATGTTCAAATGATGACGATCCGAAAGAGCGAGTTGTGAATGAGTCGAAACCGGTCGTTACGAGATCGGCGAGGAATGATAGTTTGTATGTCAAAGGATACAACACCTATTATACAACGGATGAATATCGGGGAGCTTTCCCGGAGAATGTGGTTAAAGACCTTGGTCTTGAAGGTACGTATGTCTATACGATTAATCAGGTTTCGGTAGTATTTGCTATTGAATCAAATTATTTATGCAGTTTTCCTGAAAATACAGGAGAACAAGGATATAATGATCTTGAATTATCAACTAGGTCAGTAATCATGTCAACTCCTTCGGTAAGAGATGGAATATCTTATTATCGGTTATATTCCTATTTCATTCACATCATAGATAGTTCCGACGGAGAACAAGACCGTTGGATACCATGTCCACCGGAGGAATTTTCTTTAAAATTTTACTTATGGGATAAGAATCAGATAGAAAAGCAATAAAAAACAGGATAACTCAAAGTCTTGTCTATAACTATTAAGTAAAAAAATTATATGAAAAATAAATCTTTAGTATTCAGCCTATTGTTTATGTTCCTATTAATAGCATGTTCAAATGATGATGATGAATTAAAGGAACACATTATCTACAAATCGAATCCGGAAATTACATTTTCGACAGACGGTGATACCTTATATATTAAAGGATATAATACCTGTACCTCTGTCAATAAACATAAAGGTAAATTACCGGATTCCATCGCCGCCGAATTTGGATTGGATAAGAAATATATTTACATCATCTATAAGGTTGTTGTCGAATCATCCGAAATTTTAGGAGAAGATTGCCTTTTTTCCTCCCCGCTGAATACAGAGATGGAAGGATATAAAGATCCCGAACTGTCAGGAAAAGGATGTATCCAGTCGGGATATGTAACAGAAAATAAAAGATACGGAAATGTCTCGACCTATTTCGTCAATGTAACAAAAGAAGTCGGAGGAGAAGAAATGAATTTGTGGCTACCTTATCCCCCGGAAGATATTTATTGGAAATGCCGATTGTTCGACACAAATAAAGAGTAATTTATCTCCGCCCAGGACGAAAAAATATCCAGTACCACTATTAACGCAACGCATATTTTATGCTTCAAGTTACTGGACTTTATAGATATCAAACATTTATAACGTAATAATTTGACATTCTGTTAAATATGATAATTCAACGGCTGTGACGATTTGTCACAAAATGAATACGATTTGTCACGAACCAAAACCTATTTAATCATTACATTTGTCTATTCAGCTACACAAATAGAAAGAACTTTATTTTATATACTTTATATTATGAAATTGATTATTTTATGTTTCACTATCTTGTTTCTTCCGTTATCACTGTCGGCAGAAGGAACGGATTTTACTATTGAAGGGGGAACGCCCGTAAGCGATTACGAATATAAGAATGACACATGCACTATCCTGACAAGTACTAAATTAACAATCTCCGGGACGACTACAACGGATAATATTATTATAAAGAAAGGGGTTACGGCAAATATAGTATTAAATAGTATAAATATAAGCCTGTCGAATGTGGATGGTAAATCAGCCATTGATCTGAAAGAAAATGCAACACTTAATTTGACGCTTACCGGTACAAGTACACTTACCAGCGGAAATGCAGTAGCCGGTATTCATCTATCGAATGGTAGTAATTTGATAATAACAGCAGAATCGGATGGACATTCGCTGACGGTGACTGGGGGAAATAATAGTAATAATAATGGCTATTCCGGTGCCGGTATCGGTAAAAATCCTCAGGAAGAAGGTAATGCGACCCTAAAAATAGAAGGTGGTAATGTGACAGCTAATGGAGGCGAAGCGAGAGGATACAGGGGAACATCAGGTGATGGTATTGGCAAAAATGTAAAAGAAGGATTAAGTCATTTAACGATTGATATTACCGGGGGAAGTGTAGTAGCTAATGGAGGGTATAGTTTGTGGACTAGCTATGGAGGAAATGGAATAAATGGTATTGTTCGGATAAAGGGAGGAAGTGTAACGGCTCGAGGTAAATCCTCTGGATTTGACATAACCGGAAATGTAACGATTGAAGGTGGAACAATAACAGACTGTGTTTTTAGAGTAGAGGTAATTATTAAAAGCGGAACATTCACAAACTGTACTTTCTATGGAGAGACAACTGTTCAAGGTGGAACATTCACAAAGTGTCGTTTTGAAAGGGTTGCAATTATTAAAAGTGGAACATTCACAAACAGTTATTTTGGTGGAGAGACAACTGTTCTGGATGGAACATTTACAAACAGTACTTTCTCCGGAAAGAGCTTTTTAATGAATAAAGGAACGATTAATAATACAGATGGAAATAATATATCAGCAAAAAATATAACTATTCAAGGAGGAACTATAGAGATTCAACTACCACAAAAGAATAATACAACTTCTGCAATTGAAGGAGAAAATATTTTAATTAGTGGTGGAAATATTAATGTTAAAGGAGGCTCAGACCCCGATAATGCAAATGGAGGCGCAGGTATTAAAGTTCATAAAAATAATACGCTGACTATTACAGGAGGATATTTATGTATAGAAGGAGGTAGAGATTGTGCAGGTATTGGTGGAAGAAAAGAGAATGACTGTGGAACTGTTATTATTAAAGGGGGTACTATAAAAGTAATAAAAGGACCTAGTGGTGGAAGTTCTTCAATAGGTGGAGGATATGCGAATGAGAATAATGGAACATTAAATATTGCAGGAGGATCATTATATACAAGTGGAGATATCAATGCAACGATTGAAAATGGAGTTCTTCTAGGCATAACTCCTGATATTGCGAATGCAACCGATGTTTCGGTAGATGGCAAACCTTATTATATTAGTGGAAATCATGATGGATATAATAAGTTATATCTTTATATGACAGGAGAAGATCATACAATAACAGTGCGTACAAGTGATAATAATATTACGACTTATCAAGCGACTTATAAATCGGATGGTGTAGATGGCGATGGAGCTGGTAAAGGATATTTTATATTTGATAGTGGTTCTTTATCAACACCCGACAAGAACTCTTCTGTTGCTTTTAATTCATCTAATTATGAAATGATTTACGGTACAGACAATCTAACAGTAATATTAACGGTGACAAATAAAGCAACAAAAACCCGTAGTGCCGCTATGAACAGCGTGCAACTGACATTAATAGATGAAGAGAAGACTGTTTTATTGTCTGACGAGAAAGACGTTATCGCAGATGGTGAATATGAATTTGTGTTTGATGCAAATAAACTCAATGTAGGTACTTATACATTAACTGCTCAGTATGGAGGAAGTAGTGAGAGTAAGACATCTGACAAAGTTGATGTACCATTGACTATTATTCCGGCTGAAGGAACTAAAGCTCCCGAATATACAGATCCTGATCCAACGGCGACTTATAAAGATAAATTAAGTGATATTCAATTACCTACGGGATGGACATGGAATGAATCAGACATAGAGATAGAGGTAGGCTCTGTCGGTGTGAATACATTTGCCGCAATCTTTACACCTGCGGATATAAGTAACTATAAGGTGGTTTCAAAAAATCTATCCGTAACTGTGAATCCTTTACTTGTAAGTAAGTTGGATGACCCAAAAGTGATATCGCCCGAGCTAGTGACTTATGGCGTAAAGCTATCTGAGATAAAAATTACTGATGGGTGGGAGTGGAAAGATGGAAATACCCTACCGGAAGTTTGGTTTTGGGATGGATATCCGGCTTATTATGAAATAAAAGATTATATAAATTATGATTGGAGCAACATAAGTGGCTATAATGAAAGTCTACATCAAGTAATAAGAAATATTAGGCCAAATGTAGAAAAAGCTTATTTAGATGCAAAGGATTTTATATTCACACCTCCGGAAAATCTGATTTATGATGGTGAGGGAAAAGAGGCTAAAGTAGAAGTGAGGAATAAAAATATGGCTAATGTTGATATTTATATCACTTATTATGATATTGATAAAAATACTGTATATGGTTTACCCAAAGATTTGGGAACATATACAGTATCAATTAGTTTTTATTCTCTAAACTATGCTATAAGAAGTTCTGACTTGACCGATCCTGATTGGACATTCAGCATCAAAGAGCAACATAATATAACTATCGCTTCTTCGATAGTAAACGGTACAGTCACAGCGGATAAAGAGAAAGCGACCGAAGGAGAAACCATTATCTTAAAGGTTAATCCTGCTAGTGGATACGAACTCGAGTCTTTGTTTTATACTCAGTTGTCTGATGGAGCAACTATTCCCATCACTAATAAAAGATTCGTTATGCCTGAAAGTGATGTAACGGTAACAGCTATGTTTAAAGAAAAGTCTGTTGATCCAACTCCGGTCTATTATACCATTACTCTTCCAGCTATTGAAGGTGCAATAACCAATCCTCCGGCTGATCGCCATGAGGTAAAAGAAAGAGATGACTTCGGTTTCTATCTTGCAATAGAGGATGGTTATCGCGAAAGCTCTGTACCGGTAGTTACAGCTGATGGTGATGTGATAACGCCGCGTATGTCTGACGGAAAATATATCATTCAGTATATTCGTGAGGATATAAATATCGAAATCTCCGGTATCATTCCAGATAATGATACCGCGAATGCTTCACTGTCTTCAGGCTTCGGTATTTCAACATCCGACGGTATCCTTTGTGTGACGGTGCCGTATGCAACGCGCATGTATCTGACTGATACTGTTGGGCGCCTGCTTCTCAGCCGGCAGCTTTCGGTAGGAGATACTTATATTGAAGGGTTTGCAGTTGGTGTTTATGTCATCATCTTTGAAGGTCAGAAAGGTAAGAAGATCTTGTTGAAATAAGCTGTCCGTGGCTATCATTCCAACAAAAAAGGCAATCCGGTTACACAAATAGAAAGAACTTTATTTTATATACTTTAATATTATGAAATTGATTATTTTATGTTTCACAATCCTGTTTCTGCCCCTATCTCTGTCGGCAGGAGGGACTGATTTTACTATTGAAGGGGGAACGTCCGCAACTGATTACAAGTATGAGAATAACACATGTACTATCCTGACAAGTACAAAATTAACAATCTCCGGGACTACTACAACGAATAATATTATTGTAAAGAAAGGGGTGACGGCAAATATTGTATTAAATAGTATAAATATAAACCTGTCGAATGTAGATGGTAAATCAGCTATTGATCTGAAAGAAAATGCAACGCTTAATTTGACGCTTGCCGGTACAAGTATACTTACCAGCGGAAAGGCAGTAGCCGGTATTCATCTATCGAATGGTAGTAATTTGATAATAACAGCAGAATCGGATGGACATTCGCTGACGGTGACTGGGGGAGATAATAGTGATTGGGAAGGCTATGCCGGTGCCGGTATCGGTAGAAATCCTCAGGAAGAAGGCAATGCGACACTAAAGATAGAAGGTGGTAATGTGATGGCCAATGGTGGGGAAGCGTCTGCAATGTTTGGTAAACCTAGTGATGGCATTGGTAAAAATGCAAAAGAAGGATTGAGTCATTTAACGATTGACATTTCCGGGGGGAGTGTAGTGGCTAATGGAGATAATGGAGGAAATGGAATAAATGGTATTGTTCATATAAAGGGAGGAAGTGTAACGGCTAAAGGTAAAGGAAGTGGAGTTGACATAACCGGAAATGTAACAGTTAAAGATGTAACAATAACAGACTGTACTTTTGGAAGGGAGGTAATTATTAAAAGTGGCACCTTCACAAACTGTACTTTCACTGGAGAGATAACAGTTAAAAATGGAACATTTAATGATTGCATCTTTGATGGAAAAGTCTTTTTACATAATGGCTCATCTATCGGTACATCATTTATAAAAGGTTCAGATTGTTATATATATGATGGTAATTGGACTTTTGAACCAACTAAGTTTATTACAGCAATTAACAGTACCAATGTTTATATTTATGGAGGAATTGTTAAAGCTTTTGGTGGACAAAACAGCGCCGGCATTGGAGGAAATAATACACAAAGAGGAAATAACGTTACAATATATGGAGGATATGTTATTGCAAATGGTAGTTTGGGAGCCGGTATCGGTGGCGGAGATGGGTATTCTTGGGGTGGTCAAGGGGGTACAACAATAATTTATGGAGGAACTGTTGTTGCTACTGGCTGGCATGGTATTGGTGGAGGAAGAGGAGGCGGTGGTGGTCTTCAAGATAATCATGGCACAACTAGAATATATGGAGGTTCCATTAAAGGAACTATTGGTGGTCAGCCAATAACAACTGATGATCAACCTGTTTATTTAGGTAAATTGGAGGTTCAAAATGTAACTGATGTTTCAGTAGATGGTAAATCTTATTATATTGATCGGAATATAGATGAGGATGATAATCTTTATTTATATATGACAGGAATTGGACATACTGTAACTGTGCGTACAAGTGATGGTAATGTTATGACTTATAACGCGACTTATGTATTGCACGGTGTAGATAACGACGGAACTAATAAAGGATATTTTACATTTAATATCGGTTCCTCAACAACACCCACTGATAACTCTTCTGTTGCTTTTAATTTATCCAATTATGACATAATTTATGGCACATATAAGCTAAAAGTAACATTAACGGTGAAAAATAAAGCAATAAGAACCCGTAGTGCCGCTATGAACAGCGTGCAACTGGTGTTAACTGATAAAGAGAATAATGTTTTATTGTCTGATCAGAAAGAAGTTACTGCAGATGGTGAATATGAATTTGAGTTTGATACAAAAAAACTCAATGCAGGTACTTATACATTAACTGCTCAGTATGGAGGAAGTAGTGAGAGTAAGACATCTGACAAAGTTGATGTACCATTGACTATTATTCCGGCTGAAGGAACTAAAGCTCCCGAATATACAGATCCTGATCCAACGGCGACTTATAAAGATAAATTAAGTGATATTCAATTACCTACGGGCTGGGTATGGAATGAATCAGACACGGAGATAGAGGTAGGCTCTGTTGGAGTGAATACATTTGCCGCAATCTTTACACCTGCGGATATAAGGAACTATAAGGTGGTTTCAAAAAATCTATCCGTAACTGTGAATCCTTTACTTGTAAGCAAGTTGGATGACCCAAAAGTTATATCGCCCGAGCCAGTGACCTATGGCGTAAAGCTATCTGAGATAAAAATTACTGATGGATGGAAGTGGAAAGATGGAAATACCCTACCGGAAGTTTGGTCTTGGGATGGATATCCGGCTTATTATGAAATAAAAGATTATATAAATTATGATTGGAGCTACATAAATGGCTATAATGAAAGTCTACATCAAGTAATAAGAAATATTTGGCCAAATGTAGAAAAAGCTTATTTAGATGCAAAGGATTTTATATTCATACCTCCGGAAAATCTGATTTATGATGGTGAGGGAAAAGAGGCTAAAGTAGAATTGAGGGATAAAAATATGGCTAATGTTTATATTTATATCACTTATTATGATATTGATAAAAATAATCTATATGGTTTACCCAAAGATTTAGGAACATATACAGTATCAATTAGTATTTATTCTACAAACTATGCTATAAAAAGTTCTGACTTGACCGATCCTGATTGGACATTCAGCATCAAAGAGCTACATAATATAACTATCGCTTCTTCGATAGTAAACGGTACAGTCACAGCGGATAAAGAGAAAGCGACCGAAGGAGAAACCATTATCTTAAAGGTTAATCCTGCTAGTGGATACGAACTCGAGTCTTTGTCTTATGCTCAGTTGTCTGATGGAGCAACTATTCCCATCGCTAATAAAAGATTCGTTATGCCTGAAAGTGATGTAACGGTAACAGCTACGTTTAAAGAAAAGCCCGTTGATCCAACTCCGGTCTATTATACCATTACTCTTCCAGCTATTGAAGGTGCAATAACCAATCCTTCAGCCGGTCGCCATGAGGTAAAAGAAAGAGATGACTTCGGTTTCTATCTTGCAATAGAGGATGGTTATCGCGAAAGCTCTGTACCGGTAGTAACTGCTGATGGTGATGTGATAACGCCACGTGTGTCTGACGGAAAATATATCATTCAGTATATTCGTGAGGATATAAATATCGAAATCTCCGGTATCGTTAAAGATCAGGCAACCGATAATATGCCGTTACCTTCGGGCTTCAGTATCTCGATAACAAACGGTGTCTTTCGCGTGACAGTGCCGCATGCTACCCGCCTGTACCTGACCGATACTGTCGGCCGCCTGCTTCTCAGCCGGCAGCTTCCGGCAGGCGATACCTATATCGAAGGCTTTGCTTCCGGTGTTTATTTTCTTGTGTTGGAAGGTCAATGCGGACAAAAGATTATATTGAAATAGGTATTTCTGATAATAACTAAAACAAAAATCAGCAAAGTGTCCGAATTTTCGGATGACTTTGCTGATTTTGAATAATGTGGATGAGTTACAATACGTCTATCTATCTATCTATATATATATAGTGTCTAATTAATATATATTACTGTAACATCTGATACAACTTGTCGAGCTTCGGAGCCATGATGATTTCCGTACGGCGGTTCTTGCTGCGGCCTTCGGCAGATTCGTTGTCGGCAACAGGCATATACTCGCCGCGTCCGCTAGGCTGTATCTGCAACGGGTTCACACCATAGTCTTTGGTCAGGATACGAACTACTGATGTCGCACGTATCACGCTCAAATCCCAGTTGTCCTTGAACTGTGCCGTATTGATCGGCTTGCTGTCCGTATGCCCTTCGATATATACGTCTATATCCGACTGCTTGTTGAGGACTTCCGCCAACTTTGCCAGCGCTTCCTTGCCACGCTTGTCTACACGCGCGCTGCCCGATTCGAACAATAGCTTGTCGGACATGGCGACATATACCTTGCCGTCTTTTTCCGTCACCGTCAACTCGTCGCTGCTGAAACCTAACAATGCATCCTTTACACTGCTTAATAACCGCTGCACCTTCTCATTCTGCGCATTAATCATATCCTGCAATTCGTTGATCGTCCGTTCCCGTTCGTTCAACTCCTCCATTTTCTGACTTAGCAGACTGTTCAGTTTGTCCTGCTGCGTCATGTTCGAGTTCAGCATCGTCTGGTAATTGCGGATGTTGGTACCCAGCCGAGCCGTGTCCCGTTGCAGTGCGGCCAACCGTTCATTCAGTTTGTCACCGGTATCTTTGCAGTCGACAAGCTGTTCCTGCAAAGCATTCCCGCGGCCGATGGCTTCCAGCCGCCCATTTTCAGCCTCTAAGTATTTCTTTTTCGTTACACATGATGTGCAAATCAGCAGTGCGGAGACTGCTATGAATATCAACTTTCTCATTTGACAAATAATTTTTGTGCAATGTAATATATATTACACTTTACTTGTATCCGAATTAAGATATTTGCGAAGAATTAAACTATAATTAAGGCTGTATGAAGATAAAAGAGATCATAAACACGATTCTCCCCACGAAACGACACAAGCTGTTTGCTATTATCGCCGGGGGAGCCATCTGTGGTTTGGGCTTTTACACATTCTATGTGTCGAGGGCCTGGAGTTACTTGTCCGATGAGCCGTCTACCTGTGTGAACTGCCATATCATGGGGCCTTACTATGCCACCTGGAGTCATAGCTCGCATAGCCGGAACGCCACCTGTAACGATTGCCATGTACCACACGAAAATGCTGCCAAGAAATGGTTCTTCAAAGGCATGGACGGCATGCGGCACGCCACCGTATTCATGGTGCGAGGGGAACCGCAGGTGATTAAGGCGATAGACGAAAGCGCGGAAGTGATAATGAACAATTGTATCCGTTGCCATACGCAACTGAATACGGAATTTGTGAACACCGGCCGTATCGATCACGAAATGGCTATGGCCGGTGAAGGGAAAGCCTGCTGGGACTGTCACCGGGAAGTGCCTCACGGAGGGCTTAACAGCCTCTCGTCGACTCCCTCGGCCATCGTGCCTTATCCTAAATCGAACACGCCGCAATGGCTGAAAGACATGCTTAAATAAAGACGAATAATAAAAAATCGACGAATATGGAAAAGAAACTTAAATCATGGCAAGGATGGGTGTTGTTTATCGGGACAATGGCTGTCGTTTTTGTACTGGGTGTACTGGCTGCTTCCATCAACGAACGAAGGGCAGAAATCACCAGTGTAATGAATAATAAGAAAGTGGAGATAGAAGGTATCGAGGCGGTCAACGAAAAGTTCCAGCCGAACTATCCGCGCGAATACGAGACATGGACGCAGACGATGGATACGTCTTTCCAGAGTAAATACAACGGTAACCAGGCAGTTGATGTACTGGCCGCACGTCCTGAAATGGTGATCCTGTGGGCCGGATATGCTTTCTCCAAGGACTATTCTTCTCCCCGCGGACACATGCATGCTATCGACGATATGCGTCATACACTGCGTGTAGGTTCCCCGATGACACCCGACGAAGGCCCTCAGCCGGCAACTTGCTGGACTTGTAAGAGCCCGGATGTTCCCCGCATGATGCAGGCCGTAGGTGTGGATAATTTCTATAAGGCGAAATGGGCTGCTATGGGTGACGAGATCGTGAACCCGATCGGTTGTGCCGATTGCCACGAACCGACTACAATGAACCTGCAGATCAGCCGTCCGGCTTTGATCGAAGCTTTCCAGCGGCAGGGA
Organism: Parabacteroides timonensis; assembly: GCF_900128505.1. NCBI lineage: Bacteria > Pseudomonadati > Bacteroidota > Bacteroidia > Bacteroidales > Tannerellaceae > Parabacteroides > Parabacteroides timonensis. Next base: position 2,260,145 of record NZ_LT669941.1, on the reverse strand, counting down.
CGCGATATCACCAAAGCGACCCAGCAGGAAATGCGCTCGTTGGTTTGTGCACAGTGCCACGTGGAATATTATTTCAAGGGTGATGGTAAATATCTGACTTTCCCCTGGGATAAAGGTTTCACGGTGGAAGATATGGAAGCTTATTACGATGCAGAAGGCTTTGCCGATTATACGCATAAACTGAGCAAAGCGCCGATCCTGAAGGCACAGCATCCTGATTACGAACTGTCGATGATGGGTATCCACGGACAGCGTGGTGTATCCTGTGCCGATTGTCATATGCCGTACAAGAGTGAAGGTGGTGTGAAATACAGCGACCATCATATCATGAGCCCGCTTGCCATGATAGACCGTACTTGTCAGGTTTGCCACCGCGAAAGTGAAGAGACTTTGCGCAACAACGTTTACGAACGGCAGAACAAGGCAAACGAAATGCGTAACCGTCTGGAGGCAGAACTAGCCAAAGCACATATCGAAGCGAAGTTTGCCTGGGACAAGGGAGCTACCGAAGCACAAATGGCCCCTGTCTTGCAGTTGATCCGCCAGGCTCAATGGCGTTGGGATTTCGGAGTGGCTTCTCACGGCGCTTCTTTCCATGCTCCGCAGGAAATACAACGTATTCTGGGCAATGGTCTGGATAGAACGATGCAGGCTCGTCTGGCAGTTTCCAAAGTATTGGCTAAATTAGGCTATACGGATGAAGTTCCTATGCCGGACATCTCAACAAAAGAGTTGGCACAGAAATATATCGGCTTGGATATCCCTGCCGAACGCGAGGCAAAAGAAAAGTTTCTGAACACTGTCGTGCCCGAATGGATTAAAGAAGCAAAAGCAAACAAACGTTTAGCAGATAAGAGCTGATTATGTGGAAACAACCGTGGGGATATACCGAAGGGTGGGCTATTAGTATCGGCCTGTTTATTACCGGTGTCGTTCTGCAACTGACGACCGGGAAGGTGGATGCGACGCTTTTCCAGTATCCCCTCAATGCCTTAACGGGTGGAGTGTATTTGTTTTTCTTGATAATGGTTTATGTCGTGAGCCGTAAAGCCGTTGCCTTGCAATGGTTTTACAGCTTAACGGCGAGTATTACGTCTTTGACGGCCTGGATGATTTTGGTTATCATCATGGGACTGACCCGACAGATGGCTCCTTCCGCAACGGTTACTCACGGAGGACTACTGTCAGGGTTGGGTTTCATGCAAATGACGGTTTCATGGCCTTTTATGTTGCTGTTCCTTTATTTCCTGTCTGTATTGGGACTGGTCACGATCCATAAGATCAGCCGTTTCCGTTGGAAAGATACCCCCTTTATATTGAATCATGCCGGCCTCTTCATCACGCTGTTGGCTGCTATCCTCGGTAACGGTGACCTGCAACGTCTCCGCATGACGGCCTCCCTCGATGGCCCCGAATGGCGAGCTACCGACGAAACCGGCGAAATGGTGGAACTTCCTCTGGCTATCGAATTGAAGTCATTTACGATCGACGAATACCCTCCCAAACTATTAGCGATAGATAATACGACAGGTAAAGCCTTGCCGGAAAACAATCCGGAAAACGTATTGGTGGAAAATGCTCCCTTCTCCGGCAGTTTACTCGATTGGGAGATTGAAGTCACTCATTCGCTACCGATGGCTGCTTGTGTACGTAGTATCGATACCTTAAACTTTGTCGCTTTCCACTCCGAAGGTGCTACTACTGCTTTAATGGTAAAAGCCCGGAATAGGGTGGACGGAACGGAGAAAAGCGGGTGGGTCAGTTGTGGTAGTTTCATGTTTCCGTATGTTTCCCTGCCCTTAAGTGATTCTGTAAGCCTGGTGATGCCGGAACGCGAGCCCAAGCGTTTTGCTTCCGAAGTGACTGTTTATACCCAAAGCGGGGAACGGACAGATGCACTTATCGAAGTGAACAAGCCGTTAAGTATGGAAGGGTGGAAAATCTATCAGCTTAGTTATGACGAGGCTAAAGGAAAATGGAGCCGTACGAGCATCTTCGAACTGGTCAGGGACCCGTGGCTTCCGGTTGTATACGCCGGTATCCTGATGATGTTACTTGGTTCTGTCTGTCTCTTTGTTTTAGCCCCCGGGAACAAACTGGGGAAAATGGCCGCTAACGATACAAAAACTGTGTGATTATGGAATGGAGTCATTTTATATATTTCGCTTTGCCCGCCGTGGCTTGCTGGTCGATAGGGGCAGCGATGGCATATCGTCCGAATAGATCCGGGCTGGTGCTTCTGTGGACAATCCTGGGGCTGGCAATCTTTATGACATTTATTGTCGGAATGTGGTTGTCGCTCGAACGTCCACCGCTCCGTACAATGGGGGAGACGCGCTTATGGTATTCTTTCTTTCTGCCGGTAGCCGGGATCATAACGTATATACGTTGGCGGTATAAATGGATTTTATCGTTTAGTACGGTTTTGTCATTTGTATTTATCTGTATCAATATCTTTAAACCGGAGATACATAACAAGACGTTGATGCCTGCTTTGCAAAGTCCGTGGTTTGCTCCACACGTTATTGTCTATATGTTTGCATATGCGATGCTAGGGGCTGCGGCTGTCGTTGCCATTTATTTATTGGTTCGTTCAAGGAAGACTGCGATCGATCCGAATGTGATGAGCCTATGCGATAACCTGGTATATGTAGGAACCGCTTTCCTTACTATCGGAATGCTCTTCGGGGCGCTCTGGGCCAAAGAGGCTTGGGGACATTACTGGGGCTGGGACCCGAAAGAAACATGGGCTGCTGCTACGTGGCTGGGAAATCTATTATACATTCATTTCCGGCTTCATCGGCATACACGATATAAGGCGGCTCTCGGATTATTGGTATTTGCATTTGTCCTGCTGCAAGTTTGTTGGTTCGGCGTGAACTACCTCCCTTCGGCACAGGGTAACAGTGTACATGTCTATAATATGGAATAAAAGTATATTAGTATAATATTGAACTTATAAAAACTTAAAGTATAATCAATATGAAAACACACATGATTGTATTGTCCGGATTACTATTACTGGGTTCGGTATGGATGAAGGCTGACGAAAATGAAACAGCTAAAGATAAGGAGAACACATTCTCCATGAGTGCCCAGATACGTCCACGGGCAGAATATCGGAATGGTGTCTTATTCCCTCGTAGTGAAGGGGCGGAAGCAGCAGGGTTTATCAATAACCGTGCCCGTCTGTCGATGAATTATGAACGCGAACGCTTGTCGATCGGTCTTTCCGCACAACATGTCGGCGTATGGGGACAAGATCCTCAGATTGATAAGAATGGACGTTTTATATTGAATGAAGCCTGGGCTCAGCTTGATTTTGGTTACGGCATTTTTGCAAAACTTGGTCGCCAATCATTGATCTATGACGACGAGCGTATTCTGGGAGGATTAGACTGGAACGTTGCTGGCCGTTATCATGATGCATTGAAACTGGGATATGAAAATAAACAGAACAAACTTCATTTGATCCTGGCCTTCAATCAGAATGATGAGAAAACGATCGGCGGAACGTACTATGCTGATGGAGGACAACCTTATAAGAACATGCAAACCCTGTGGTATCAACACACTTGCAGCAAAGCCTTCAACGCTTCTTTTATGTTCATGAACTTAGGACTGGAAGCGGGCGATCAGAAAACCCAAAAGTCTGATACAAAATACATGCAGCTATTAGGTACAAACCTGTATTATACACCGGGTGACTGGACTTTTGGCGGTACATTCTACTATGAATTCGGAAAGAATAAAGCCGACCGTGATGTCTCAGCCTTCCTTTGGGCATTAAATGCTGCTTATAAAATCGACTCTCGTTGGAGTGTTGGCATTGGAAGTGACTACTTAAGCGGTGAAAGCAATGCATCAGGAGCCGATAGCAAATACAAAGCTTTCGACCCGTTGTATGGAACTCATCATAAATTCTATGGTGCAATGGACTATTTCTATGCTTCCGGTTTTATAAATGGACTTAATCCGGGTCTGTGGGATAATCAAATAAAAGCAGCCTTTAAAGCCTCTCCGAAAGTAAACTTATCACTGGCTTATCATTATTTTTCAATTACCAGCGATATTCTAACAAATCATGAAGTAAAGTTGGATCGTGGTCTGGGTTCTGAAATCGATCTTCAGGTAGATTGGCAGATCATGAAAGATGTCAAACTATCCGCCGGATATTCAACAATGTTCGGAACTTCAACAATGGAAGTTGTTAAAGGTGGCAGCAAAGACAGTTGGCAAGACTGGGGTTGGTTGTCATTAAACATAAACCCACGCATATTTATGGCGAAATGGTGATTTGTCAGTGTCGGAAATGTTCTTAACTTTGTGTAAACATTTCCGACACTAAATCGATGCTGAATGAACATAACCGATATCTTTAAAATACCGCTCTTCAGGAACTTTACGCAGAAGATGCAGGAAGACTTCCTTGAAAATCTTGAGTATACGCTGGAAAATTACCCAAAAGGAAAAACTATTATCCATCAGGGATCTCCCTGCCAGGCTATACATGTATTGCTGGAAGGTAAACTGAACGTTGATGTTGTCGATGTGTCCGGAGTAGAAGTTCGGGTAGAGGTGATCCAGGCCCCACGAACCTTTGCAACACCGCATGTCTTTTCTGAAAAGAATCTCTTTCCTGCCACATTCTCAGTGGAGGAAGATGTCGTACTGATGAAGATAGCCAAAGACTCTTTTTTTAAGATGATGCATTCAATGCCTCTATTGCTCCATAACTTCCTATGTGTAAGCACGAGTTGTAATAAATGTACTATGACTCGTCTCCGTGTCTTGTCTTTCCGTGGAATCCGCAGCCGCTATATCTATTATTTATTGGATCACCTGAAAGAGGGAGAAGATATAGTGGATATGGAACACAACCAAGTGCAGTTAGCTGAATATTTCGGTGTAACGCGGCCGGCTCTATCCAAAGAAATAGGTAAACTGGTCGATAGTAACTTTATCAGTATTTCCCGTGGAAAAGTAAAAATATTGAATAAACAAGCCTTGATCAGCCTGCTTTAGATTTCATATTATATATGTAGCTTTCTTGCAGAAACGAATAATATTGTACATTTGCCGTTGTTTTCAGAAACTAAGCGAGATGGGAAAAGTATTGATCATTGACGACGAGAAACAGATTTTAAATTTACTGTCACGTATTATTGAACTGGAGGGTTATGAAGTCCTTCAGGCTTCCTGTTGCAAAGCAGGATTAAAACAACTGGAACAGTATAGTCCGGAAGTCGTATTGTGTGACGTTCGACTACCCGACGGAAGTGGCGTGGAGTTGGTTACAGAATTGAAGAAGTTGCGCCCTCTTTCCGAAGTGATCTTATTGACTGCACACGGAAATATACCGGATGGCGTGCAAGCCATAAAGAACGGAGCTTTTGATTATATAACTAAAGGCGACGACAATAATAAAATTCTTCCTTTGATCGCTAAGGCAACGGAAAAAGCAACGGCTGCCTATTGTCTGGCAAAAGTATCAAAATCCCCTGTAGGTCAACAGTATTCGTTTAATACAATTGTTGGAAAGTCTCCGGCTATTCAGGAAGCGATTGCATTAGCCCAAAAAGTAGCTCAGACCGATGTTCCCGTTTTGCTGACTGGCGAAACAGGTACTGGTAAAGAAGTCTTTGCACAATCCATCCATCAGGCTAGCAGTCGACAGGGGAAAGCGTTTGTGGCAATCAACTGTTCATCTTTCAGTCGTGATTTATTGGAGAGTGAAATGTTTGGCCATAAAGCAGGAGCATTTACCGGTGCTATGAAGGATACAAAAGGGTTATTTGAAGAAGCGAACAACGGAACGATCTTTTTGGATGAAATAGGTGAAATGGCTTTCGATTTGCAGGCGAAGTTACTGCGTATACTCGAAACCGGTGAGTTCATAAAAATAGGAGATACGCGTCCTATCAAGGTAAATGTACGTATAATAGCAGCTACCAACCGGGATTTGTCAAAGGAGATTGCCGAAGGACATTTCCGTGAAGATTTATTCTATCGTTTGTCAGTCTTTCAGATTCACCTGCCACCGCTCCGTGAACATATTGAAGACATACCACTTCATATAAAATCGTTTGTAGATTCTCTTTCAACGAAAATGGGAAAAGCGATTCAAACGATTTCGCCGGAATATATTAATATCCTGAAGCAACATAGCTGGAAAGGTAATGTGCGCGAACTCCGCAACGTAGTGGAACGCAGTTTGATTATCGCCGATGGCAATATGCTTACGCCCGACTCTCTCCCGTTGAATTTGCAACATCCTGAAATCACAAGTACCGGTTCTTATTCCGGTTTCGACTTGAGTGGAGTTGAAAAAGTGCATATCCAAAAGGTTTTGAAATACACAAATGGCAACAAAACCGAAACATCCCGTCTGTTGGGAATTGGTCTGACAACTTTGTATCGTAAGATAGAAGAATACAAATTGTAAATTTAATTCCAATATGATAGTATGAGGATATCTTCTGTTTTAAAGCTGATTTTTTATATGTGTATTCTGTGTGTTTTTACTCTTCATGCCCAGAACAATATAAACTATTACTTTAAAACATTAGATATAAAGGATGGTCTTTCACAAAATACAGTAAATGCTATTTTACAGGATAAGCAGGGTTTTTTGTGGTTTGGAACTAAAGACGGCTTAAACCGTTTTGATGGTTTGTCTTTTCGTATATTCAAGAAGGAAGAGTCCGATCTGGGAAATAATTTTATAACGGCACTTTATGAAGATAAGGAGGGTTCCATTTGGGTGGGAACCGATGCCGGTGTATTTGTATATGATCCGGTATCGGAGGCTTTTACTCATTTTGATGTAATAAGCGATACCGGGAATATCATTGAACGGGCAGTGACGATGATTACGGAGGATGAGAATAATGCAATCTGGATTTCCGTCGATTATCAGGGCTTGTTCTGTTACAGCCATAAACAACTGACAAATTACCTTCAAAAGGATAAACATGAGAATAAGCTGCCTAATGTAACCCGTTTCTGGTTTAATGGAAACACTTGTTGGGTTGGTTTATACGACGATAACCTATATTATACAGATAATAATTTTAAAACGGAGCTTATACCTTTTAAAGATACAGATGGTAATGAACCGTTTAAGGGAGATATAATTAATACCCAGGTGGTTGGTCCTCATAACTGTATATACGTCGGTTCTTCTAATGGATTGACAGAGATAAATATGACTACAGGTAAAGTACGTCGCCTATTGTCATATTACGTTCGGGATTTAGAGTTCAAATCGGATAGGGAATTGTGGGTAGGAACAGAATCCGGTTTATATATTTATGATCTGGAGAATGAAACTGAAATTCATTTGGCTGCATCTGAAGAGAATGATACTTACGCTTTAGCCGACAATGCGATTTATTCTTTATGTCGCGATAATGAGGGAGGAATGTGGATTGGCTCTTTTTTTGGTGGAGTCAATTATTATCCTTATCAGCGAACTTATTTTGAAAAGTTTTATCCGCGGGAAGGTCTAAAGACGTTTGGACGTCGTGTTCGGGAGTTTTGTAGAAGCAATGATGGTTCTTTATGGATTGGAACGGAAGATAAGGGATTGTTTAATTTCGATCCGGCAACAGGATCTATACAACCGTTTCTGCATCCTTTGATTTGTAATAATATCCATGGGTTATGTCTGGATGGCGATTACTTATGGGTAGGAACCTTTTCCGGTGGTTTAAATCGTATAGACCTGAAAACGAAGCAGCTAAAACATTATCAAAGAGGCACTGAAGAATACTCATTGGATGCAAATAATATTTTTTCTATTTGTAGAGCTACCACCGGCAATTTATGGATCGGTACTACCTCTGGGTTATTAAAATACAATCGAACGACAGACAATTTCACACGTATCCCCGAATTATCCAATGTGTTTGTTTATAAGATCCAGGAAGATTTTCATGGAAACTTATGGTTGGCAACTTATTCAAATGGTGTTTTCCGTTACGATATCAATCGGAAAGAATGGAAGAACTTTATAAATAACAGTGCTGATACAACATCTTTACCATATGACAAGGTTATCGATATTTATGAAGATAGCCAGAAACGTTTATGGTTTATGACTCAGGGAGCCGGCTTCTGTTGTTTCAATCCGCAAACGGAAAACTTTACCCGTTATGATATGTCGAAAGGCTTTCCTTGCAATATTATCTATAAGATGTTGGAAGATAATCAGGGAAATTTGTGGTTAACAACCAATAATGGACTGATCTGTTTTAATCCGGATACAAATTATATGCGGACTTATACTACATCGAACGGTTTGCTTAGCAACCAGTTCAATTACCAGTCCGGTTATAAAGATGAGAAAGGACATCTTTATTTCGGTAGTATAAATGGATTTATAACATTTAACCCGACAACATTTGCTGAGAATAAAATAATTCCACCGGTTGTTATTACAGATTTCTTTTTGTTTAATAAGCGGCTACCTGTAAACCGTGATGCTTCTCCTTTAGAAAAAAGTATCACTTGTTTAGAAAAGATTGAGCTGGATGCCGACCAGAATTCATTCTCGTTTCATGTGGCGGCATTGAGTTATCAGGCGCCTGAAATGAACCAATTACATTATAAATTGGACGGATTTGATAAAGAGTGGTACACGGTGGAACGGAATGCATTGATCAATTATTCAAATTTGCCTTATGGAACTTATACGTTTAGACTGAAAGGATCGAATAGTGACGGCTTGTGGAATGAAACTGAGCGCGTATTAAAGATTCATATATCGCCTCCTTTTTATTTATCAACCTGGGCGTACCTATTATATTTGTTATTGTTCTTTTTTTCTGTCGCAGGAATTATCAGGTATTTCAGGAAAAGGAATCGACAGAAGCATCAGCAAGCTATGGAAAAGTTTGAGCGGGAAAAGGAACGGGAGTTATATACTGCCAAGATCGACTTTTTCACAAATGTAGCCCATGAGATTCGTACACCTTTGACATTAATAAAAAGTCCGTTAGAAAATGTCTTATTCTCTCCGAATGTATCTGGTGAGATCCGTGATGATCTGGAAATTATGGACTTGAACACAAATCGCCTGTTGGATCTGGTTAATCAGCTGCTTGATTTCAGGAAAACAGAAACTCAAGGGTTTAAACTGAACTTTGTCGATTGTAATGTCTCGGATATTTTGCAGCAAACTTATACTCGTTTTACACCTTTAGCCCGTCAGAGAGGATTGGAATTTACAATCGATAGCCCCGATAAACTATATGCTTCGGTAGATCGTGAAGGATTGACGAAAATAATAAGTAATTTGCTTACGAATGCGGTAAAATATGCCGATACGTATATTCACGTTAAGTTGTCGGAGAATGAAACAGATAGAATATTTGTATTATCTGTTTGTAATGATGGTGATGTAATCCCTGAGGAAATGCGGGAAAAGATTTTTGAGCCTTTTGTTCAGTATAAAGATGGAATGTCGCGTATGGCGTCAGGTACAGGTATTGGCTTGGCTTTGGCACGCTCACTGGCTGAGTTCCACGATGGGACATTACGTATGGATGATTCTACGGAGCATAACTGTTTTCTTTTGACTTTACCGGCCAATCAGAAGCAAACGATTGCTATATTAAATAATGACCTGGAAAATAAAGAGTCTTCAAGCGATGATCTTCTACAAACTAACAAACAAAACCGTTACACTGTATTGATAGTGGAAGATAACCAGGAGATGTTGTCATTTGTTACAAAACAATTATCTTCTACATACTCAGTGTTAACAGCGTCTAATGGAGTGCAGGCCTTGAAGATCCTGGAAAACAATGCTGTAAGTCTGATTGTCTCAGATATAATGATGCCGGAAATGGATGGTCTGGAGCTATGTGATCATATCAAATCCAATTTGAGTTACAGTCATATCCCTATTATCCTATTGACGGCAAAGACGACTATGCAATCGAAAATAGAAGGTCTGAAATCCGGTGCAGATGCTTATATAGATAAACCTTTTTCTGTGGAATATCTGAAAGTCTGCATCTCTAACCTGCTGTTAAATAGGGAAAAACTGCATGCCGCATTTGCCCAGTCTCCGTTTGTTCAGATAAATACGATGGCGATGACAAAGGCAGACGAAGCTTTTCTGAAATCTTTGAATGATATTGTTCTCGCTAATATGCAGAATCCGGACTTTAGCCTGGACGATATGGCAGGTTTGTTGAACATGAGCCGTTCAAGTCTGAACCGTAAGATAAAAGGATTATTGGATATGACTCCTAATGATTATATCCGTTTGGAACGACTGAAAAAAGCAGCTCAATTATTGAAGGAGGGGGAATGTAAAGTGAACGAGATATGTTATATGGTAGGCTTCAATACCCCCTCTTATTTCGCCAAGTGTTTCCAGAAACAGTTTGGTATTCTACCTAAGGATTTTGTGAAATAACTACCTCCATAACTCTTTCTGGGGCGGTTTTGATTATATAATTGCATTAATTGGAAAGATTGTTGCAGTTCTTTTTAATAGATAGAAATACATTTGTAACCGAAAGTTTCAGGCAGAAACCTAATACCATGCAATAAGAAATATATTCTCAAAAAACTGTATTATAACTTTTATAAATATAATTATGAAGATTAAAAATCTAACCTGTTGCCTACTGCTCCTGATCGGCACGATCAGTGGAGGGGCGGTGAATTACTCACCGGAAAATGTGAAAGCGTCGATTGCTCTCAAAGTCCCCGGAAATGATGCTGAACAATATCCGTTGACTTTACAGAAGTTACAAAATAACTATTTCGATTACCAACTGCTTCCGGCTGGTAAACTTCCGCTTTCGATTTATCAGAAAGTAGAGAATAAGGATGGCAAACAACAAATAACAGTTTGTATCACCGCATTTGAAGACATTTGGTTTAACTATGCAGAACAGATCAAGACAGGGTTCAACCACGATGACTGTCAGTTCTATCTCCCGGGGTTCTGGTATCGTCGTAACCTGCGTTCACCGGAGAAAGCGCCTTCTTTCCATACATCCGATAGTTGGATCGTACGGGAAGACCGTCTGAGTACACCTCTCACAGCCATCTTCGATGCCCGTAACCAGAAAACGATCTCTGTTATTCGTCTCGATGATTTCGAAACAGATGCTCTGACGACTCATAAAGAAGGTGAAGTGATCCTTTCCGGAAATACATCGATTGGTTTCACCGGTTTTGAAAATGTATCAGGAATAGCTTCCCTCTCTTTCGGTTTCCCATACCGGGAAGCACCGAAAACATACATCCGTAAGTTGACCCTTGCTCCTGAAGTAGAAGCCTTCCAGCTCCTCCGTAAAGATGAAAGCATCTCGTTGACCTGGGAAGTAAACGAATTCGCCGCTTCCGACTTTTCCGAATGCGTTCGCCAGGCTTGGGAATACAGTTTCGACACTAACTGTCCGCAACCGGTGGAGATTGCCTATTCTCCCGAAAAAATGAAAGAGGTAATGAGTAACTTTTTTGTGGAAAGCTATGTGAGCGATAAGCCGACACATTATTATTCCGGCGTGCATATGGAAACTGCTACCTGCAAGAATACCGGAACTGCCGAAGTCGGTTTCGTCGGCCGTACCCTGCTCAATGCATTTAATGCCCTTGAATACGGCGAGCAACAACAGCGTCCCGAATTGGTTAAAAGCGCTAACGCTATCTTTGACACATACTTGACCAACGGCTTTTCCGATGCTGGACTTTTTAACGAGGTTATCTATTACCAACGCGATGAAGTAGAAGGTACGCATAGTATCCGTCGCCAGTCGGAAGGAGTATACGCCGTGCTTTATTATCTTAATTACGAAAGAGAGCGGGGTCGTAAGCATCCGCAATGGGAGCAACGTATCAAAGGTATGCTGGACAGCTTCCTGCGTTTGCAGAACGAGGACGGTAGCTTCCCTCGCAAATTCAAAGATGATTTCTCCCTCGTCGATAAAAGTGGTGGAAGTACGCCGTCAGCTACTTTACCATTGGTAATGGCTTCTAAATACTTTAAAGACAAACGTTATCTGGAAGCAGCCAAACGTTCAGTCAATTATCTGGAAAATGAACTGATCTCAAAGTCTGATTATTTCTCTTCTACGCTGGATGCCAATTGTGAAGATAAAGAGGCTTCCCTGTATGCTTCTACGGCTGCTTACTACTTAGCCTTGGCTACCAAAGGAGCTGAACGTGCTCATTACGCAGGATTAGCAAAGAAAGCCGCTTACTTCGCCCTGTCATGGTATTATACCTGGGATGTGCCTTTTGCTCCCGGACAAATGTTAGGTGACATAGGACTGCAAACCCGCGGATGGGGAAATGTTTCTGTCGAAAACAACCATATCGATGTCTTTATTTTCGATTTTGTAGACGTTCTCCATTGGTTATCAAAAGAGTATAAAGAAGATCGATTCTCCACCTTCGCAGAGGTAATCAGCACCTCCATGCGCCAGTTGTTACCTTACGAAGGACATATGTGTGGGGTTGCCAAGAAGGGATATTATCCGGAAGTTGTACAACATACCAATTGGGATTACGGAAAGAATGGCAAGGGATATTATAATGACATCTTTGCTCCCGGATGGACAGTTGCTTCTCTGTGGGAATTGTTCTCTCCGGGAAGAGCGGAAGCCTTTTTAGAATGATCCGGCAATAGGTTTACTGTTGAGGATTTAGATTAGAAGAAGCTGTTTCTAAAGTTATTTTTTACTTTTGAAACAGCTTCTCCTTTTTATGCAGACTTTTACTTTAAATATTCCTCCGTTTTCCGAAAAAAGTCGGAGATGTGTGCCCCATCCACAAAACCATGATGCACATAAATGGCAACCGGCATAACTAACCGGCCTTCCCGTGTCACAGCTTTCCCGACATTCAGCAGGGGATAACTCGAACCGCTCTTCCGTTCCTGCGTATATGTGATCGATGTGAAATAAAGATCAGGTGTTGCACTTACGAGTATAACACTGTACCGGCTGTCTTCCGTCGCTATATTTTCAGATTCGTACGGATTGCCGTCTTCCGGTATTGAGTCGATGATATGGCGGGCTTCCTTGTAAAAGGCTTCGAAATCTTCAATCCACGGTATCCTTACCGTAAAGAACTTCCCGTTTTGATGCATGCGTATCGGACACAATACATCGACTGTCTCATAACAAACTATCTCCCCGCTGTTTTTTATCCTGAAACGCAGCTCCTTTATTTCATTTGCCGCTCGCAGGATGGCATACAGATAATGGAGAAAGAAGGACTGTCCGTTCTTTTTTGCCCGTTCTTTTGCTCCGGCGCACTCCACTTCGGAGGTAATAGATATACTTGGATTTTCAAAGTCACGAAAGAAATTGTAATTGTCTTTCCGTTCCCAGTTCTCAAAATTAATGAGGTGTCCCTTGGGAAAAACAGGTTGCGTATCCATATAAACTAAATATTATTGATAGGCTGCAAAGATAACTATTTCGTTTACATAGAATATCTTTAAAAAGAAGATCAGGCATGAATCTCAACAAAAGTTTTCATAAATAATTCCTTCATTCCTTCATGTCTGATATAATTCGCTGGTTAACTGCTATATACATATGAATGATTTTTTATCGAATGAAGGAAACAGTCTTATTTCCGGAAAATTACTTCATATTCCTTCTTAAAGCTGAAATAAGTTTGGGCTTACTCTTTCAGTACAAAGTAAAAACTTAAATAATAAGCCTATAATAGATTAACCAATTACTTCTAATTCCGAAAGTTATAATCTTTTTATTGTTTGTCATCTGTCAAACGCTTATTCGATATCTGTGCTACAAGCGTTTGACAAATGTCAAACAAGTGTTCGATAACTGACAAACGGAAAAAAAGATAGGACAACAGAGTTAAAAGGTGATAGGTCGCGTGTTAGAATAAAATGAGCTAACAGATAACCTTACAGATGAATAAAAAAGCAAAAATTAAAGGACTTTCCTTCATGTTGATTAATTTCCTTCATATTTTCCAATTCAGCCCTATCAGATTCTTTTTTCTTCACCTTTTCATTTTGAAAGATATTGTCGTTTTGGAAAGGCAACCTTTTCAAAATGGAAGGGTTGTTGCCGGAGCTGTTTTCTTTCTGGCTTTATTAAAGTGCTGTATTTCAGTTAAGAACAATCCTGTGCGTTTTTTTGGCACGCCTTTGGCATATAGAATAGCGAAACGATTAGTATTAACTATTAAATAAACAAAGGTATGTTAGACAACGTATTTGTAGGATTTGGATTTTTATGTGTGGTGGGAGCGGCCTGCTACTGGTTTTTCTTTAAGTGTGTGGATTGGTTTGAAAAGATTTAAGAAAGGAGAGAAAATATGTTTGTAGCTTTATTTATACTCTGCGTAGTGATCTTCGGGTATCTGATGTATGTATTGATCAAACCCGAGAAGTTTTAATCGTAAATTTAAGGTGAAAAGATGAATACTGAATTAATAGGTAGTATTGCGCAAATCGTATTGATGGTCGTTTTGGCCTACCCACTGGGGATGTACATTGCGAAGGTATATAAGGAGGAGAAGACTTGGTTAGACTTCATGGCTCCGGTTGAAAGATGGATTTACAAACTCTGCGGTATTAATCCGAAAGAAGAAATGGGTTGGAAGAGCTTCCTGAAAGCACTTCTTACTGTCAATGTTTTTTGGTTTTTCTGGGGGATGATCCTCCTCTGTACACAGGCGTATTTGCCGTTGAACCCGGACGGTAATGCAAACCAGAGCCCCGACCTGGCATTCAATACATGTATCAGTTTTATGGTGAACTGTAACCTGCAACATTATAGCGGCGAGAGCGGGTTGACTTATTTCACGCAGTTGTTTGTTATCATGCTGTTCCAGTTTATTACGGCGGCTACCGGTATGGCGGCACTGGCCGGAATCTTCAAAGCGATGGCTGCAAAGAGCACCACGACGATCGGTAACTTCTGGAATTACCTGGTAAAGAGTTGTACACGTATCCTGTTGCCTTTGTCGCTCGTGGTAGGTTTTATCCTTATCCTGCAAGGTGTCCCGATGGGCTTCGACGGCAAGATGGCCGTAACCACTATGGAAGGTACCGAACAGATGGTTTCGCAAGGACCTACAGCTGCTATCGTTCCTATTAAACAATTGGGAACCAATGGTGGAGGTTACTTCGGCGTAAACTCTTCGCATCCGCTGGAAAACCCGACTTACCTGTCCAATATGGTGGAATGCTGGTCGATCCTGATCCTGCCGATGGCGATGATTTTTGCACTGGGCTTCTATCTGAAACGTAAGAAGTTGGGGTATACGATTTTCGGCGTGATGCTGTTTGCTTACCTGGCAAGCGTGGCGATCAATACGTATTATGAAATGAACGGTAACCCGAAAATTACCGAAATGGGTATCGACCAGGCATGTGGGGCGATGGAAGGTAAGGAAACGCGCCTGGGGCCGGCTGCTACCGCACTCTGGAGTTGTACGACAACGGTGACTTCCAACGGTTCGGTGAATGGTATGCACGACAGTACGATGCCGCTTTCAGGCATGATGGAAATGTTGAATATGCAGATCAATACCTGGTTCGGCGGTGTGGGAGTCGGTTTTATGAACTATTATGCTTTCCTTATTATAGCTGTCTTTATCAGCGGGCTGATGGTTGGACGTACGCCGGAATTCCTCGGAAAGAAAGTGGAGGCGCGTGAAATGAAGATCGCTACGATCGTGGCGCTGACGCATCCGTTCGTGATCCTGATCTTTACGGCTATTGCAAATTATATTTATGTTTATCACCCTGCCTTTGTGGAGGGCGAAGGGGGATGGTTGAATAATCCGGGTTTCCATGGTTTCAGTGAAATGCTTTACGAATATACCTCTGCTTCAGCCAATAACGGTTCGGGTTTCGAGGGACTGGGAGATAATACCTGGTTCTGGAACTTTACGACAGGCTTGGCATTGATTATTTCGCGTTACCTCCCGATCGTGGGACAGGTGGCCATCGCAGGATTGCTGGCACAGAAGAAGTTTATCCCCGAAAGCGCAGGGACATTGAAGACCGACACGGTGACGTTTGCTGTAATGACATTCAGTGTGATCTTTATCGTTGCCGCCTTGTCCTTCTTCCCCGCACTGACGCTGGGACCGATTGCCGAATATTTTAGCATTTACTAATTAGCTGATAGTTAAGAAAGAAATAAGATGAAAGAGAATAAATCCGCTTCTTTGTTTCCAAAGGAGCTTGTCATAGAAAGCATGAAACAGTCGTTCGCAAAACTGGACCCGCGTACGATGTTTCGCAATCCGATCATGTTCATTGTCGAGATAGTGACGTTTGTGATGTTGATCGTTACGATTTGGGCTGCCGCTACCGGAGCGCAAAACCAGGGAACGTTCGGATATAACTTGTTTGTTTTTGTTGTGTTGTTTCTCACCCTGCTCTTTGCCAACTTTGCCGAAGCTATTGCCGAGGCACGTGGCAAAGCCCAGGCGGACAGCTTGCGCAAAACCCGTGAAGAGACACCGGCCAAGTTGATTGGTGCTGGCGGTTCTATCACATCGGTAAGCAGTTCGAAGTTGAAAAAAGGCGATGTCTTTATTTGTGAAGCCGGTGATACGATCCCGTCCGACGGTGAGATCATCGAAGGGCTTGCCTCTATCGACGAAAGTGCCATTACAGGTGAGTCGGCCCCGGTGATCCGCGAAGCGGGTGGCGACAAGAGTTCCGTAACCGGCGGTACGAAGGTACTTTCCGACCAGATCCGTGTGGTGGTGACCACACAGCCGGGCGAGAGCTTCCTCGATAAGATGATTGCTCTGGTAGAAGGTGCTTCAAGGAAAAAGACACCGAATGAGATCGCGTTGACGATCCTGCTAGCCGGTTTTACATTGGTATTCGTGGTTGTTTGCGGTACGTTGAAACCGATGGCCGACTATTCGAATACGCAGATCACGATTGCGGCTTTCATTTCTTTGTTTGTCTGCCTGATCCCGACAACGATCGGCGGTCTGCTGTCGGCGATCGGTATTGCCGGTATGGATCGTGCCTTGCGTGCCAATGTGATTACCAAATCGGGTAAGGCGGTGGAAACGGCCGGTGATATAGATACTTTATTACTGGATAAAACCGGAACGATAACGATCGGTAACCGTAAAGCTACGCAGTTCTATCCGGTATCCGGTATCGAGGAACAAGCATTCGTGCAGGCTTGCCTGTTGGCTTCCCTGTCGGATGAAACGCCTGAAGGTAAATCGATTGTCGAACTGGGACGTGAACGGGGTATCCGTATCCGCGACCTGAGTACTTCGGGTTCGAAGATGATTAAGTTTACCGCAGAAACCAAATGTTCGGGTGTCGACCTGAAAGACGGTATCCGTATCCGTAAAGGGGCTTTCGATGCGATTCGCAAGATGAGTGAGGCTGCCGGGAATAAATATCCGGAAGAGGTGGCCGACCTGGTACAGAAGATCACGAGTAACGGGGGGACGCCGCTGGTGGTTTCGCAGGATGACTTTATTATCGGTGTGATTGAATTGCAGGATATTATCAAGCCGGGTATCCAGGAACGTTTCGAACGTCTCCGTAAGATGGGTGTAAAGACAGTAATGGTAACGGGTGATAATCCGCTGACTGCCAAATATATTGCCGAGAAAGCCGGTGTAGACGATTATATCGCCGAAGCTAAGCCGGAAGATAAGATGAACTATATCAAGAAGGAACAGGACAGCGGTAAGCTGGTTGCGATGATGGGTGACGGTACGAACGATGCTCCGGCACTGGCCCAGGCAAACGTCGGGGTTGCTATGAACAGCGGTACGCAGGCGGCTAAGGAAGCCGGTAATATGGTGGATCTCGATAACGACCCGACCAAGCTGATCGAGATCGTGGAGATCGGTAAGCAGTTATTGATGACGCGCGGAACGTTGACTACGTTCAGTATTGCGAATGATGTGGCTAAATATTTTGCTATTGTCCCGGCTTTGTTTATGGTGGCTATTCCACAACTGGGTACACTGAATATCATGCATCTGCATAGTCCTGAAAGTGCTATATTGAGTGCGATTATTTTCAATGCGATCATTATTCCGATCCTGATTCCGTTGGCATTGAAAGGGGTTGCTTATAAGCCGATCGGAGCTTCCGCGTTATTGCGCCGCAACTTGTTGATCTATGGAGTAGGCGGTATAGTGGCACCGTTCGTCGGGATCAAGTTAATCGACCTGGTTGTCAGTTTGTTTATGTAATCAATTAAAAGTATAGAAATCATGATATCAAATCTAATTAAATCGTTAAAGTTGACAATAGCCTTCTGTGTATTGTTCAGTGTTTGTTACATATTTGTTTTATGGGCTTTTGCTCAGGTTGCCACTCCGAATAGTGGGAATGCCGCAGTAGTGGAATTGAATGGAAAAGTAGTGGGAGCGGCTAATGTAGGCCAATCCTTTACGCAGGATATTTATTTCTGGGGTCGTCCTTCCTGTGCAGGCGACGGATATGATGCATCTAGTTCCGCAGGTAGCAACAAGGGACCATCCAATGAAGAGTATCTGGCTGATTTGCAGGCGCGTATCGATACCTTCCTCGTACATCATCCGTATCTGAAACGCGAAGAGGTTCCGGCCGAGATCGTTACCGCCAGTGGTTCCGGGCTCGATCCGCATATCTCACCGAAGGCTGCTTACGTACAGGTACAGCGGGTGGCAGCAGCGCGTGGTGTGTCTCCGGAAAGATTGATGGCTATCGTAAATGCCAATGTAGAGAAACCGTTGTTGGGACTTTTCGGAACGGAAAAGGTGAATGTCCTGAAATTGAATGTGGCTGTGGAAAAGGCCCTGGATAAATAATTGATTAAACAAGTTTACTAAACAAGCAAATAACGATATAACAATATAACAATAATATGAAATCGATACTTAAAAAGATTGCCGCTGTGGCAATGATCTTCTCTGCCTCTTCTTTCTCTGTAATGCAAGCCCAGGAGGATGAGGCTGGCGTAAAGTTTACGGTACAGGGCGACCTGGTGAGTTCTTATGTATGGCGTGGAATGTATCAGACGAGTGCCAGCTTTCAGCCGACTTTCGGCCTGAGCGTAGGGGGCTTCTCTCTGACTGCCTGGGGTTCGACCGACTTTACTGGTGTAAACGAGAATTCCGGACAGGGGGCTAAAGAGATCGACTTGACAGCGGCTTATACATTCGGAAACTCCGGATTGACATTGTCGGTTGCCGACCTGTGGTGGGCCGGACAGGGAGCCGGAAAGTATTTTAATTTTAAGAGTCATGAAACTGCTCATCATTTTGAAGGTGCTATTGCTTATTCATTGCCGGTAGAAAAGTTTCCTTTATCAATTGCCTGGTACACAATGTTTGCCGGCCTGGATAAGAATAGCCATGATGAGCAGGCATACTCTACGTATGTGGAAATGAATTATCCGTTCAGTGTTAAAATGGTAGACCTGAATGTGACCTGTGGCTTCACTCCTTGGAATGCGCCGCAGTATCTGACAAATAGTTTTGCCGTAACGAACGTGGCGCTCAAAGGAACGACCGCAATAAAGTTCAGCGATTCGTTTTCTTTGCCTATTTTTGCACAAGCCATTTGGAATCCTCGCCTCGAAGATGCTCATTTGGTTTTCGGATTCACTTTGAAACCGTAATATAGATAGTCGGATGGACAGAGAACAGAGTGTACAGCACTTTTTGGACTTACTGAAAAAGTCCCGCCGTGGTAACTTCAAGATCTACATCGGTATGATTGCCGGTGTAGGTAAATCGTACCGTATGCTTCAGGAGGCACACGAGTTGCTTCGTAGTGGCATCGATATACAAATCGGCTATATAGAGACACACGGCAGGCTCGAAACGGAAGCGTTGGTGGAGGGATTGCCCCAGGTTCCGCGCCGGAAATCCTTTTATAAAGGGAAAGAGGTGGAGGAAATGGATTTGCAGGCCATCCTGAGTGTCCATCCCGAAGTGGTCATTGTCGATGAGCTGGCCCATTCCAATGTAGAAGGCAGTAAGAACGAAAAACGCTGGCAGGATGTAATGGATATCCTCGAAGCGGGCATCAGCGTAATCACGGCAGTCAATATCCAGCATCTGGAAGGGTTGAACGAAGAGGTGCAGGATATAGCCGGAATAGAAGTGAAAGAAAGGATTCCGGACAGCGTGCTGGAACAGGCCGATGAGGTGGTCAATATCGACCTGACTGCCGACGAACTGGTGAAGCGCCTGAAAGCCGGAAAGATATACCGTCCGGAGAAGGTGGAAACCGCTCTGAATAACTTCTTTAAGTCGGAAAACATCCTTCAGCTGCGCGAGCTGGCCTTGAAGGAAGTGGCTTTGAGGGTAGAGAAGAAGGTGGAGAATTCGGTTCCGGTCAATGCCGGTGTTCGGCATGAGAAGTTCCTAGCCTGCATTAGCAGTAATGAGCGTACGCCGCGGAAGGTGATCCGGAAAGCAGCCCGTCTGGCTACCCGTTATAATACGAAGTTCTTTGTTTTGTATGTGCAGACTCCACGGGAGAGCATCGACCGGATACCGTTGGCCAACCAGCGTTATCTGTCCAATCATTTCAAACTGGCAACAGAACTGGGAGGAGAGGTGATACAGGTACAGTCTGAGTCGGTGACGGATAGTATCGTTCAGGTGTGTAAGGAGAAAATGATAACGACGCTTTGTATCGGTAAGCCTTCCTTTAGTTTGCGTACTTTGTTGTTTTCTTCGTATCGTTACCGGAAATTACTGAATAGTTTGTCGCAGTTGAATATTGATTTAATAATAATAGCATGATATGAGTAAGTCTGTTAGTCTGAAGATTAAAACGAAGCTTATCTATGGGATAGGTTTGTTGTTCGTTATGATTGTGTTGCTGGGAGGACTGGCTGTAAAGAATATCCACAATATGTCTGTCGACACTCAGAATATCCTGGCGGATAATTACAATTCTCTTCTTTATTCAAGAAGAATGTTGAATGCCCTTGAACGCATCAAGACTGACCCCGTAGCGCAGGCGGAGTTCGATAAAAACCTCGAATTGCAGAAGAAGAATATCACGGAAGTGGACGAGAACGTGGCTACGACTCATCTGGCTACCCAATATGAAGCGATGCATAAAGAGCTGAACGATACGACGATCCAACGAGTGCGCATGGCTCTCAACGATATCATGAGCCTGAATATGGCTACCATATACCGCAAAAGCCAGATCGCCGGACATACGGCAGACCAGGCATTGTTGTGGATCTGCATAATAGCTGTTATCTGTATTTTGACTGCTTTTGCTTTCCTGATCCGTTTGCCCCGTTCGATCAATACGCCGATAAGGAAGCTGACCGACGGTATCATGGAGATTGCCAACCATAACTATGAGAAGCGGCTTGACTTAGGGGATTACCAGGAGTTCTCGGCCGTAGCGAACTCTTTCAACCGGATGGCTGAACGGCTCACCGAGTACCGTAAAAGTACCTTGGCCGATATCATCCAGGCTAAAAAGTATATTGAAGCGATTGTCAACAGTATCACGGAGCCCATTATCGGTCTCGATGGCGATCGTTCGATCCTTTTTGCCAATGATGAGGCTCTTACTATCCTGAACCTGAAACGGGATGTCGTGATCGGTAAATCTGCGGCCGAACTGGCTTTAAAGAATGACTTGCTTCGTCGTCTGGTGCGTGAACTGATCCAACCGGACGAGAAAAAGGAACCGTTGAAAATATATGCTGATAATAAGGAAAGTTATTTCCAGGCAAAATATATCCCGATCCGTGTGACGGATGAGAACGGGCAGGAGAACCAGTATGTCGGCGATGTGATCCTGTTGAAGAATATTACGGAGTTTAAAGAGCTGGACTCGGCTAAGACTACATTTATCTCTACAATCTCCCACGAACTGAAGACACCGATCTCAGCCATTATGATGAGCCTGAAGCTTCTGGAAGATAAACGGGTAGGCGAAATGAACGATGAGCAAAAGGCGCTGTCACAAAGTATCAAAGATAGCAGCGACCGTTTATTGGATATCACCGGCGAACTCCTGAAAATGACGCAGGTGGAAACGGGCAAACTGCAACTGAACCCGAAGATCACTAAACCGGTCGAACTGATCGACTATGCCATCAAGGCCAACCGTGTGCAGGCCGAACGTTTCGGTTGCCATGTCGAAGTCGAATATCCGGAAAAGATATCGAAGCTGTTTGTCGACAGTGAAAAGATAGCCTGGGTGTTGACCAACCTATTGTCGAACGCTATCCATTACACACCGGAGAATGGGCGTATCATTATTGGGGCCCGACAGATAGATAAAACCGTGGAAATATTTGTGAAAGACTTTGGTAAGGGTATTGACCCACGTTATCACCAAAGTATCTTCGATCGTTATTTCCGTGTTCCCGGTACGAAAGTGCAGGGTAGCGGCCTCGGGTTGGCGATCAGTAAAGACTTTGTTGAAGCCCACGGTGGAACGATTCATGTGGAGAGCGAGATCGGTAAAGGAAGTACATTTGTTATCCGGTTTAACGTATAAAAAGAATAGTATAATATAATCATGAAAGTATTGAAATTTGGTGGTACATCCGTTGGCTCAGCCCAGCGGATGAAGAACGTTGCGTCCATTATCTGTAATGGAGAACAGAATATTGTGGTCTTGTCCGCTATGTCGGGTACGACAAATGCACTGGTTGATATTTCCGGATCTTTTCATCGAAAAGAAACAGATGAGGTTAATAAGATAATCAGTCGGTTGGAGCAGGTATATGCTGTATGTATCGATGGTTTATATGAGTCTGATCTTTATAAGGAACAGGCTTTGGAATTGGTGGCTGACCGCTTTCGTTATATCTGGTCATTCGCGGAGGCTCCATTCACTCCGTTTGATGAAAAAGTGGTGTTGGCTCAGGGTGAACTGATCTCCACCGGAATGATGGATCTTTATCTGAAGGAAAAAGGTGTTAACTCTGTTTTACTTCCGGCATTAGATTTTATGCGTATCACGGCAGAACAGGAGCCGGACTTGTCGTATATAAAGGAGAAGTTGTATGCACAGCTTGCTTCTTATCCGAATGCCGACCTGTTTATCACGCAGGGATTTATTTGTCGGAATGCCTATGGCAAGATCGATAACCTGCAACGCGGAGGTAGTGATTTCAGTGCTTCTCTGATAGGAGCGGCAATTTCTGCCGAGGAAATTCAGATATGGACTGACATCGACGGAATGCATAATAACGATCCTCGTATAGTCGATCATACCGTCCCCGTGCGGCAGTTGAATTTTGAAGAAGCTGCCAAGCTGGCCTATTTTGGTGCAAAGATACTTCACCCCTGTTGTATCCGCCCGGCAAAAGAGAGCAATATCCCCGTCCGTTTACTTAATTCGTTGCAACCTTCTGCACCGGGTACATTGATTTCCAATACGGCGGAAAAAGGAAGGATAAAAGCTGTCGCAGCCAAGGATAATATCATTTATATTAAGATCAAATCGTTGAACCTTCTTCCTGCCCATAAGTTTTTGAGCTTGGTGTTTAATACTTTCGAAACGTATAAGACGGCAGTCGATATGGTAACGACTTCTGATGTGGGTGTTTCGGTAACAACCGATAATCCTGAGCATCTGTCCGAAATTATTTCATGTTTGGAAGAATATGCAACGATCTGTGTGGAAAGAAACATGGTGATAATATGTGTCGTAGGTGACCTCGAGTGGCAGAATGTCGGGTTTGAGGCTCAGATAGTCAATGCATTGAAGGATATACCTGTCCGGATGATCTCATACGGAGGAAGTAGCAGTAATGTTTCTTTGGTGATGAAAGCGGAGGATAAGGTAAGGGCTTTGCAGGCTTTAAACAACCGATTGTTCTCTTCGTGTATGGACACAAAAAAGTCAGTATCGACTGCTTTTTAAAGCAGTCGATACTGACACTTATCTCTGGTTTCTTACTTTTTGTCTTTCAGTAAATCACGTATCTCAGTCAATAATTGAACATCGGCAGGTGGAGCAGGAGGTGTAGCCGGGGCTTCCTCTGTCTTTTTCTTATTCAGAGCATTCATTCCTTTTATCATCATAAAGATAGCAAAAGCAATGATGATGAAATCTAATGTTACCTGTAAGAAATTCCCGTAGTTGATCGTAACGGCAGGGGTAATCACTTTGTCACCTTCCATCACTGCGTGTTTCAATACGATTTTCAAATCTGTAAAGTTCACTCCGCCGACCAGTAATCCGACTGCCGGCATAATGATATCGCCAACGACTGATGATACTATCTTACCGAAAGCACCACCGATGATGATACCGACAGCCATGTCGACAACGTTGCCGCGCATGGCAAACTGCTTAAATTCTTGTAAAAATTTCCCCATATATATTCGCCTTTTTTATGATATAACCGTAATCGTTTGTATTTGGTTGCGAATATACAATGTTTTGTTAAAAATCAGGCAAGAATTAACTTTTCAATATCTTCGTCCGGTGTGCTGATCGTTCCTATCCCAAAGTTTTCAACCAATACCTGTGCAACATTCGGCGAAAGGAAAGCCGGTAATGTCGGGCCTAGATGGATGTTTTTAACACCAAGGCTCAATAGAGCCAACAGGACGATGACTGCCTTCTGTTCATACCATGCAATATTGTAGACAATCGGTAACTGGTTGATATCTTCCAACCCGAATGCTTCCTGCAACTTCATGGCGATCACTGCCAGGGAATAACTGTCATTACATTGTCCGGCATCCAATACGCGGGGAATGCCTCCTATATCACCGAGCGGCAGTTTGTTGTAACGGTATTTTGCACAACCGGCCGTCAGGATAACGCAATCGGATGGCAATTCGCTGGCGAACTCCGTATAATAGTTACGACTTTTCATACGTCCGTCGCATCCGGCCATCACTACGAATTTGCGGATGGCACCGCTTTTTACTGCATCGACCACTTTATCAGCTAAGGCCATTACCTGATTATGAGCGAATCCTCCGGTGATTTGTCCGTGTTCTATCTCTTTCGGGGCGGCACAGCGTTTGGCATGGGCTATGATCTCTGAATAATCTTTGGTCTTGCCGTCTTCTCTTGACGGGATATGTTTCCATCCTGGAAAACCGGTCGAGTTGGTTGTATAAACGCGATCCTTGTATGAAGCACCTTCCAATGGCGGAACGATACAGTTTGTCGTGAACAGGATCGGACCGTTAAAGCTCTCGAACTCTTCCCGTTGTTGCCACCAGGCGTTCCCATAGTTGCCGACGAAATGTTTGTATTTCTTGAAGGCCGGATAATAGTTGGCGGGTAACATTTCGCTATGTGTATATACATCTACTCCGGTTCCATCTGTCTGTGCAAGCAGTTCTTCCATATCTTTCAGGTCGTGACCGCTGATCAGAATGGCCGGATTGTTGCGTACACCGATATTTACCTGCGTGATCTCCGGATTGCCATAGCTATTTGTATTTGCCTTATCCAGCAATGCCATTGCTTTCACCCCGTAGCTTCCGGTTTCCAGCACTAATGCCGTTAACTGTTCAGCCGAAAGGTCTTTCCGTAAGGTCTCTGCCAACGCAAACTGAATAAACCGGTGTAGGTCTGCTTCTTCAAATCCCAGGTTTCCGGCATGTTCCACATAAGCGGCCATCCCTTTCAGTCCGTAAATGATCAGTTCCTTCAAAGAACGGATGTCGGGATTTGCTTCGCGCAATACACCGACCGTCAGGGCTTTCCCTTCGAAAGTACTTTCATCGCCTTTCCACACCAGTTCGTCGATGACGGGCAGTTCAATACCTCGTTTACCGGCTTGGTCTTTTAACTGATCTCTTAATTCTATACCTTTGACAATGCGTCGGGTAATACTTTCTATATCGAAGTTAGCATTCGTGATTGTAGAGAAAAGGGCATCCACAACGAAATGATTGATATGTGCAGGTATTTCTACCCCCGCATTTCGTAGTTGAGTGGCAACAACAGATACTCCTTTGGTGATGAATAACAACAAGTCCATCCGGTTAGCAGTCTCATCGTCTTTTCCACAGACTCCTTTAATCGTACAGCCGGTTCCTTTCGCAGCTTCCTGACACTGAAAACAAAACATTTTTGCATCCATACTATTCTATTATTTTATTGGTTTATATTATTTTGAAAACAAAAGTAGGACAGACCGGTTTCTTATATTGTACCAAATGTTACAAACGCAAATATTTTTAGATAGATGCGGTCGTTTCTTTTCTTATATTTGCCTTATATATAAATGACTATGATAGCAATACTTTCTAAATCCGTACTGTTTAGAAATATCTCTGATGCAGAGATTTCAGAATTGCTGGAAACAGCAGCTTACAGGGTGGTGGCTTATCGTCCGAAAGATATTGTCGCTCTTCAGGGAGCACCATGCAATCATCTAATGATTGTATTGAGTGGGCTTCTACAAGGGCAGATGGTGAATGATGCCGGTAAACTTGTTGTTATTGAAGAGTTACAAGCCTCCCAGTTATTGGCACCGGCTTTCCTGTATGCTCCGAAAAATAATCTTCCGGTAAACATTCTGGCAATGGAGCCTTCGGAGATATTATTTATTCACCGGGATGATTTTACCCAATGGATGCAGCTGAACAAGCAGCTTCTTCAGAACTTCCTGATGCTGATATCCGGCAGAAGTCATTTCCTGAGCGATAAAATCATGTTCTTATCACTAAAGAATATAAAGAATAAGATTGCAGATTATTTGCTTCGTAAATTACCGGAGCCATCGGCAGATGTTATTCATCTGACTGAAACTCAGCAGGAGATAGCCGACTCGTTTGGAGTGACCCGTCCTTCTCTGGCACGAGCTTTGGCAGAAATGGAGCAAGAGGGTGTTATATCCATCGACCGAAAAGTTGTAAAAGTTCGTAATATGCAGATTCTTAAGCAGATGGCGCAATAATAAAATAAACCCACTCCTTAGAAGAGAGTGGGCTTATTTTCTAAGTAATTTATACCGGAGTGGGTATTACTTGTTTAAAAAAGAACTTTTCATTCTGGCAATATCTGTCAGGTAGTCTTGCAAATCCTGTTCATGTTCTTCTTCCATACTCAGGATGTGTTTTGCTATTTCGCAAGTTGTGAAGTCTTTACCATCTGTGAATTCGGCGATTTGCTGGTATCTGACGATAGCACAACGTTCGGAAGCAACGTTCTGGTTCAACAGGCTGACTACGTCAAAATCGTTAGGTACGTCATATTTGCATCTTGCCAGTTCGAACCATTTCTTAGGGGCGAGTACAGGAACGCCTTCCAATTCGATAATACGGTCGGCCAGTAACTTGGCGTGGCCTAATTCTTCGTTGGCATGTTCTTCAAATTCAGCCTGTACGTTTGCACGCATAGCACCTTCTGCAACCAAAGCGCCTACCCAATATTGATAGTATGCTAACCATTCTTCTGATAATGCAGCGTTAAGCTGTGATAATAAACTTTCTACATCTAGTTTTTTCTGTAGAATCTTAACACTTTCTTTTGCCATAACTGTAAAATTTAGTTTAGTATAATGCTCGTTTGTATTGTTCAAACAATGCTGCTGGGGGTTTGTTCATACTAAACTAAATTGAAACAGTTATTTATTATTTTTTCAATTCTGTTAGATATACGCTTTCCGGTAGAGGGTCAGAAGATCTTCAACAGTGGTATCTCTTGGATTACCCGGGGTACAGACATCAGCATATGCAGAACGTGCCAGTTGCTCCAGGTCTTCTTCTTTTACTCCGATTTCACTTAGTTTTTGGGGTATACCGATTTTCAGAGAGAGTTGTTTGACTGCTTCCACTGCGGCAATTGCAGCTGTTTCGTCACTCATATCCTGGGTGTTACATCCCATAGCTTCTGCTATACGTTTGTATTTCTTGATGGAAGATGGCATGTTGTACTCCATTACATAAGGAAGCAACAGGGCATTTGCAACTCCGTGGGGGATGTTGTAGAAAGCTCCCAAAGGATGGGCCATTCCGTGTACGGCTCCTAATCCGACATTGCTAAACCCCATTCCTGCGATGTATTGAGCTACAGCCATACCGTTACGTGCTTCAATATCATGACCGTTGGCAACGGCAGCAGGCAGATAACGGGCAATCATTTCGATGGCTTTTAATTCGAACATGTCCGACATTTCCCAGGTACCTTTGGTGATATATCCTTCGATTGCATGAGTCAGGGCATCCATTCCGGTTGCGGCAGTGAGCGATTTAGGCATGGAGCTCATTAGTTCTGCATCGACAATTGCTAAAACTGGAATGTCATTCGGGTCTACACAGACCATTTTCTTGACATTTTCTTCGTCGGTAATTACGTAATTGATGGTGACTTCTGCTGCTGTTCCGGCGGTGGTAGGTAATGCAATTACCGGAACTGATTTGTTTTTTGTATTGGCAACGCCTTCCAATGAAACAACATCAGAGAATTCTGGGTTATTGGTGATAATTCCTATGGCTTTGGCAGTATCCGTAGGAGAACCGCCTCCGATAGCTATTATGAAATCGGCACCGGAAGCTGCATATGCTTTTACACCTACTTTTACGTTTGTTACAGTTGGATTTTGTTTTACTTCTGCAAAAGTGATGTAAGGGATAGAAGCCTGATCCAATACGTCGGTAACTTGTTTTACAACTCCGAACTTCACTAAATCATTGTCTGTAACAATAAATGCTTTCTTTAGATTTCTCCTTTTAACTTCTTCGGGAATAACGCTTCTTGATCCCGGACCGAAATAAGAGGTCTCATTTAGTACAATCCTGTTTGTGCTCATGATAGTTTTTCTTTAGGTTATTAATTGTAATAGGGTTTCAAAAGTAAAGCATTATCAGTTCCTGAAACTTATAAATATGATATTTATGGTTTCAAAACTGATAATGCTTTTCTGCTATAGGATTGTAGTGGTTTAATCGTCCAGTTTACCGAACTTACCTGCTCCCAGGTCAATATAAGCTTGTTTTAACTCTGCCACATTGTTCATAACGAACGGGCCGTATGCAGCAATAGGTTCTTTGATCGGTTCACCACTCAAGATAAGTACGGTTGCCTTATTTACTGCCTGGATGGTGAAAGTTTCTCCTTTATTTTCGAATAACGCGAAATAGTCGGTCGGAACCAGTTCATTATTATTGATCTTTACAGAACCTTCAACGACTAAAGCTGCTGTGTTATATTCTGCCGGGAATGAGAATTCAGTGCTTCCTCCTTTATTTAATTGGACATTTAATAAATGCATAGGAGTAAAGGTGGATGCTATTCCGTCTGTCTCTAGGTATTTACCGGCAATGACCTCGATCTGACCGGCATTATCAGGCAGTTCGACTTTCGGAATCTGGCTGTTTACAATAGACTGATATTTAGGATCAGCTTTTTTATCCTTGGCAGGAAGGTTGATCCATAATTGTACAATATGGAATTCACCTCCTTTCTGACTGAAGCTTTCTTCATGGTATTCCTTGTGAAGTACCCCGGAGGCAGCTGTCATCCATTGAATATCACCCGGACCGATCACGCCGCTATTACCTCTGCTGTCATGATGGGCAACTTTCCCTTTA
The DNA here is from genome assembly GCF_900128505.1 of Parabacteroides timonensis. Taxonomy (NCBI): domain Bacteria; kingdom Pseudomonadati; phylum Bacteroidota; class Bacteroidia; order Bacteroidales; family Tannerellaceae; genus Parabacteroides; species Parabacteroides timonensis. Next base: position 2,230,643 of record NZ_LT669941.1, on the reverse strand, counting down.
TATACGATTGTGACAGTTTCAAATCCGCGATGAGGATGCACTCCGACACCTCTAGGTTCTTTGCGCGGTGAGAATTCCATTTTAGCATTGTAATCTAACAAGATGAATGGATTCATACGTTCTCTATTTAATTGTTCCAGATGTGGTATGAAGTTATGTACTCTGAATCCGTCTCCAACCATATGCGGAGCAGGTGGGGCTATGATATTTTCTATTTTTTTTACTGTCATAAATAATCTCCTTACTTTTCTACTAAAACAAGAAAGAGAAAGGCTTTGTTGTACCAACTGGCCTTTCTCATATAATATGTATAGAAAAAAGGCTTTTGATGTGGCTGGTGATTCGATAGCGGCTGAAATTGAAGGGGCGTTGTGTTATTAGACTTGGCTCATTTTTTTTTCAACTGTAACATTCAGTCGTTCAGAAGTGTAATGGTTCTGCTACGATTTTAAGTAAAAAATAAAGTAAGAAAAGTTTGGAGTGTATGTTGTAAAGCACTACTTTTGCATCCGCATTCGAGAGAGAACGGCACTGCAAAACATGATGAAAAAAACTTTTAGAAAAACTTCCTAAAACATTTGGAAGTATGAAATAAAAGTTCTTATCTTTGCATCCACGTTCGCTAAAAAACTAGCGAGTGTAACAACAAGAGTTCTTTGAAAGATTTACATATCAACAAGTAGTACAAGTATTAAAAATTAATACCGTCAAAAACTTGAAAATAAAGACGAATTCTGAGCAAGACAAAACAATTTAAACAACGAAGAGTTTGATCCTGGCTCAGGATGAACGCTAGCGACAGGCTTAACACATGCAAGTCGAGGGGTAACATGATGTAGCAATACAGAGATGACGACCGGCGCACGGGTGAGTAACGCGTATGCAACCTACCTATCAGAGGGGAATAACCCGGCGAAAGTCGGACTAATACCGCATAAAACAGGGGTCCCGCATGGGAATATTTGTTAAAGATTTATTGCTGATAGATGGGCATGCGTTCCATTAGATAGTTGGTGAGGTAACGGCTCACCAAGTCTGCGATGGATAGGGGTTCTGAGAGGAAGGTCCCCCACACTGGTACTGAGACACGGACCAGACTCCTACGGGAGGCAGCAGTGAGGAATATTGGTCAATGGGCGAGAGCCTGAACCAGCCAAGTCGCGTGAAGGATGAAGGATCTATGGTTCGTAAACTTCTTTTATA